>CAZDPH010000055.1:0-6001 GCA_964507285.1 uncultured Staphylococcaceae bacterium
TAGATTAATGAATATTAAAGGAAAAGTAGTAGGTGATTATGTTATTGAATTACCTTTAATTACTGAAATTAATTATGAAGAAGGATTAAAGTTAGATAAAGATTTCTTTGGAAATTGGGGATGTAGTGCTTTTAGTAGAGTTTTACCTAATAATGATTTAGTAGTTGCCAGATCATTAGATTTAAATTACTCTAATAAAGCAGGATATATTGTTAAAACTGCTGTTAAAGGATTTAATAAAACAGTAGGTATTTCTTATTCTTGTTTTTCAGGCGATGATTTTGATGTTGTTAAGGAAAATGGAGTAAAAGAAAAAGATTTATTAAGTATTTTATTTTTTACTACTGATATCTTAAATGATAAAGGATTATATATTGAAGGTAATATGAGACCTTCTCAACCTAAAATTACTAATATTAAAGATAATAGTGGTACTAATCCAAAAGGTAAATATTCAATGTCAATGGCTGCTTTAATTAGATTTTTAGCAGAAAGATGTGATTCTATTGATAGTGCTTTAAAACTTGCTAGTGAAATAAATGTTTATGGAGTAGCTCATGGTCCAATAAAATGGGGAGCTGCTTTATATATGGCAGATAAAACTGGTCATTATGGAGTATTAGAATTATGTGATAATAAGTTAATTTGGAATGATTATGCTTTATTACATACTAATTTCTATATCAACGAAGAATATAAAGATAGAGCAATTGTTGGTACTGGAAAAGGAAGATATGATCTTTTAAAAGCTAATTTAGATTCTTGTAAGAGTGAAGAAGATATGGCTAAATTAATTGATAAAGTTAAATATTCTAGAACTTTTGATCCATTAACATGTCCTTTTGATGTTAGAGGAGAACTTTGTTCAGTTGATGAAGTAGCTTTCAAAGATTTTGGAGGATATTTATCTACTGAAGCTGCTTTTGATGATAAAAATAAAGAAGTTTTATTAAATTTTTTAATTGAAGATGGTAAAAAGACTTTATCTAAATCAATTAAAGAAAGAAAAGATGAAGGTGTTGAATGGCATAGTGCATATCAAACAATATGTAATGTTTCAAAAGGAACTTTAAAAGTAAAATTTTTTGAAGATGATTCATTAATTTACACTTTAAAGGCAGAATAGTTAAATAATTTTAAATAAATTGTTAAGAGTATAAAATCTTAACAATTTTTTTATTTTATTTTTTAAATTAATAAAATTATTTATTTATTTTTTAGTTTAAAAGTAGTATATTATTATCACTATGGTTCGCTAGCTCAGTTGGTAGAGCAATTGACTCTTAATCAATGGGTCCGGAGTTCGAGTCTCCGGCGAATCACCAAAAAAAGAAAATACTTTTATTTCCGATTAAAAAATCTCTGCAAAGAGATTTTTTATTTTATAGAATATTTTTATAAATAAAATAACTTATTCATATAATTTTATAAAAGTTAGCAATTGCTAACTTTAATTTTCTTATAATTTAAGATATTTTTTAATATAATAAAGTAGTATAAATGTAAGGATTTTTATATGGACGAAGTAAAAATAATCGAAATAAAACATAGTGTTTTTAAAAGCAATGAAGAAGAAGCTGATAAATTAAGAAAATATCTTAAAGAGAAAAAAGTATTTTTAATTAATTTAATGTCTAGCCCAGGAAGTGGAAAAACTACTACTTTAATTAAAACTTTAGGTTTATTAAAAGATAAATTAAGAATTGCAGTAATGGAAGCTGATATTGATAGTGATGTAGACGCTAAAAAAATAAAAGAATCAGGTGTTGAATCAATTCAATTACATACTGGTGGAATGTGTCATTTAGACGCTATGATGACAAAACAAGGATTAGATAATTTAGATTTAGATAATTTAGATTTAGTAATACTTGAAAATGTTGGCAATTTAGTGTGTCCTGCTGAATTTGATACTGGAGCTTGTAAAAATGTTAATATTTTATCTACTCCTGAAGGAGATGATAAACCATTAAAATATCCTTTAATGTTTCAAGTATCTAATTTAGTTTTGATAAATAAAATGGATGTTAAAGATTATTTTGATTTTTCTTTAGAAAAAGCAAAACAAAATATATCTTTAAGAAATAAAAATGTTGAAATTATTCCTTATAGTGCAAAAACTGGTGAAGGAATTGAAAATTTCGCAAACTGGATTTTAAAAGAAGTTAAATCTTGGAAAGGAGAATAATTATGCCAGAAATGTCAAAAGCAGTCATCCCTCCACATATGGGAGACAAAGAACCTAATGAAAAAATTATTAAATTGGGTAAAAAAATTACAGATGTTGCAGCTCATAAATTAGGAAAAGTAACTGTAAACGATCCAGAATATTGGGGATTAGCAGATATTGTAACCGATGAAATGGCTGATGTTGCTTTAACTATGAAAGTTAGACACCATTATACATTTAAAGAATTATGTAAAATGAATCCTGAAAAAGCAAAAGACCCAGAAAAATTACAAAAATTATTAGATGAAATGGCTTTTGTTGGTTTATTAGAATATGATTATGGAAATCATTATGATCATAATGGAAGAACTGCTCCTTTAGGAGAAAGAAGATATTGCTTACCATTATTTGTTCCAGGAAGTGCTGAACTTTTCAATATGGATGAAAAATTTATTACTCCTGATGGAAAAGAAATGGAAAATCCTAGACTTAAAGAACATCCTGCAGTTGCTTCTTTCTTTGAAAGAATGACTTTTATTCCTCTTGATGGAATTACTCATCTTGTACCAGAAGGAGGAGCTGGAATTGGAATGCATGTTATTCCTGTTGAAAAAGCTATTCCAATGGAATCTAAATCAATGGATATTGAACATCTTTCTTATTGGTTAAAAAAATATGAAGGACATATTGGCGTTGGACAATGTTCATGTAGAGCTTCAAGAGCTGCCTTAGAAGAAGGATGTGCTGATGATCAATTTAATTGGTGTATTGGAGTTGGAGACTTTGCTGATTATTGTAGAGAAACTGGTAAAGGTCATGATATAAGTTATGAAGAAGCAATGAGAATTTTAAAAATTGCAGAAGATAATGGATTCGTACATCAAATTACTAATATTGATGGAGATAATAAAATCTTTGGTATTTGTAATTGCAATGTTAATATTTGCAACGCATTAAGAACATCTCAATTATTTAATACTCCAAACTTATCAAGAAGTGCATATACTGCACATGTTGAACCAAGTAAATGTGTTGCTTGTGGTAAATGTGTAGAATCTTGTCCAGCTGGTGCTGTTAAACTTGGTCAAAAAATTTGTAAAAAAGATGGTAGTAGTGTTAAATATCCTAAACATGAATTACCTGATAATATGAATTGGGGCAAAGATAAATATGATGAAAATTATCGAGATAACAATAGAATAAATTGTTATGAAACTGGTACTGCTCCATGTAAAACCGCATGTCCTGCACACGTTGCTGTTCAAGGATATTTAAAATTAGCTGGTGAAGGCAGATATAGAGATGCTTTAGCATTAATTAAAAAAGATAATCCATTACCTGCTATTTGTGGACGTATTTGTAATAAACGTTGTGAAGAAGCTTGTACTCGTGGAAATATTGATAAAGCAGTTTCTATTGATGCTGTTAAAAAGTTTATTGCTGAACAAGATTTAAAAGCAGAAACTCGTTATGTTCCTGAAGTTGTTATTGCTTCAAATAGATTTGATCATTGGAATGAAAAAATTGCTATTATCGGTTCAGGTCCTGCTGGATTATCATGTGCTTATTATTTAGCAATTAAAGGATATAAACCTACAATTTTTGAAAAAAATGACAGATGTGGTGGTATGTTAACTTATGGTATTCCATCATATAAATTAGAAAAAGATGTTATTGAAGCTGAAATTGATATTATTAGAGCATTAGGAGTAGAAATTAAAACTGGCGTTGAAGTTGGTAAAGATATTACTTTAGATGAACTAAGAAAAGAAGGTTATAAAGCATTCTATCTTGCTATTGGCTGTCAAGGTGGTAAACTTCCTGGAATTAGTGGAGAAGATGCTATTAATTGTGAAGTTGCTGTTGATTTCTTACACCACGCTGCAGATAACTTAAATCAAAAATTAAGTGGTGATGTAGTTGTTGTTGGTGGAGGAAACGTTGCTGTTGACTGTGCAAGAACTGCTATTAGATTTGGTGCTAATAAAGTTTCTATGTATTCATTAGAAGCAAAGAACGAAATGCCTGCAAGTAATGAAGAAATTGCTGAAACTTTAGATGATGGAATTGAAATTTGTAATTCTTGGGGTCCAAAAGAAGTTAAAAAAGATGAAAACGGAAAAGTTACTTCAATTATATTTAAAAAATGTACATCTGTTAAAAATAGTGAAGGTAAATTTGCACCTCAATATAATGAAGAAGAAACTATTGAAGTTAAAGCAGATCATGTTATTTTTGCTATTGGACAAGAAATTAAGTGGGGAGAATTATTAAAAGGAAGTAAAGTTACTTTCTGGCATGGTAATTACCCAATTGCAGATAAATTAACTTATCAAACTGCTGAAGATGATATTTTCGTTGGAGGTGATGTTTATACAGGTCCTAAATTTGCTATTGACGCAATTGAACAAGGTAAATGTGCTGCAGAATCTTTACATAGATTTGTAAAACCTCATGCTTCATTAACTATTGGAAGAAATAGAAGAGATTTCACAATGTTAAATAAAGAAGATCTTAAACTTGAAGGATATGATACTGCAGGAAGACAAGAAGCAGGATTTGATCCATCAATTGATATTCATAAATCATTTAAAGATGCTCATTTAACATTAACAGAAGAACAAGTTAAGATTGAAACTGCAAGATGTTTAAAGTGTGGTGCTGCTGTTGTTGATGAAAATAAATGTATTGGATGTGGTGTTTGTACTACAAGATGTATGTTTGATGCAATTTCTTTAACTAGAGATCATCCAAATGCATCTACAATGATTAAATCAGAAGATAAGTTTAAAGCTATCTTACCATACGCTATGAAACGTGCTTTTAAGATTAAATTCTCTAAACATACAGAAGAAGAAAAAGCTTCTCAAAAGAAACATAAAGAATATAAAAAAGCTTGTAAAAAAGCAAAAAAAGAAGGTAAAAGTCTTTAATGCATGAATTAGGAATTATCTTTTATATTATTGATGATGTAAAAGAAGTTGCTATTAAAAATAAAGTAAATCACGTTAATAAAGTTGTTCTTGAATTAGGAGAAGTTAGCGGAGTAGTTCCTTATTATTTAGAAGATTGCTGGAAATGGGCTACTAATAAAGAAGACATTTTAAGAGGATGCGAACTTAAAATTGAAACTATAAAAGCAATTACATATTGTGAAGATTGTAATTCCGAATATGAAACAGTTGCTCATGGAAAGATTTGTCCTAATTGTGGAAGTGAACATACTTATTTAAAAATTGGTAACGAAGTAAACATTAAAGAAATCGAAGTATAAAAATAACCCTATAAGTTTAAATACTTATAGGGTTTTAATTTATAAAAATAAAACAGCGTTTATAAAACGCTGTTATTAAAATTATTCTTCTTCAATAGCTCCTGCAGGACAAGATGCAATTGCTTCTTCAGCAGTTGCTTCGTCACATTCTGCTATAACCTTAGCTTGATTATCATCATCGAAATCAAATGTTTCTGGGAATGTTCCAACACATAATCCACAGCCAACACATGCTTCTTTATTAACTTTTAATTTTTTTGACATATGTATATCCTCCTAAGAATACCTTTATATTATAAAAATTTTTAATAGAATTTACAAAAAAAATAATGTTAGTTAATGCTAATCTTTGAAATAAAAATTATTAAAATTAAGTTAAATTAATATAATAAAAATGGTAAAATAATAAAGATGTTTAAAAATAATACTAGAATTAAAAAGTACCGATTTTATCGATTAATTAATAGTGATATATTCGATTTATTTAAAAATATTAATTTTAATAGAAAAATAATTAAAATTAATAAAAAGAAAAATAATTCTAGTAAAGTTTTTAA
>CAZDPH010000056.1:0-5921 GCA_964507285.1 uncultured Staphylococcaceae bacterium
CCTGTTAATTCACTTACTTTAGAAAGATATTTTTTAGCAACTGTCAAAACATTTTTAAAATGTAAATTTTGAGCTTCTCTACCTTGGAAATAAATATCATCATTTTCCGCTCCACCTCTAGTAACTGGATGAGAATGTGGATTTAGTGCTCTTTTTCTAAATTTTTCTACCTTATCCCAAGGCATTAATTTTTTCCATTCTTCATCTTCTAAAAATTCTACATTTTGAATTTCGTGACTTGTTCTAAATCCATCAAAAAAATGACATATAGGATATTCTGCATCGATTGCAATTAAATGAGCTACTGAAGATAAATCTGCTACTTCTTGAACACTACTACTACAAAGCATAGCAATTCCTGTTTGTCTAATTGCATAAATATCTTGATGATCTCCAAAAATAGATAAAGATCTAGTTGCTAAACTTCTAGCACTTACATGCATTACTGCAGGAAGAAGTTCTCCACACCATTTATAAAT
The DNA here is from genome assembly GCA_964507285.1 of uncultured Staphylococcaceae bacterium. Classification (GTDB taxonomy): domain Bacteria; phylum Bacillota_I; class Bacilli_A; order RFN20; family CAG-826; genus Onthovivens. The sequence continues at coordinate 480 of CAZDPH010000056.1, forward strand.
ATTTGGAATCATTAAAAGTAAGCCTTGACTTGCTGTAAATGTTGTTGCATATGCTCCAGCTTGAAGTGCTCCATGAAGTGCACCACTTGCACCTGCTTCTGATTGCATTTCACATACTTTAACTTCACTATCAAAGAAATTCTTTTTGCCTGAAGAAGCATAAACATCAATATGTTCTGCCATTGGAGAAGATGGGGTAATAGGGAAAATTGATGAAACCTCTGTAAAATTATAACTCATTAAACTACATGCAGTATTCCCATCAACACTTAACATTTTCTTTTTAACATCACTCATATTATTCTCCTTAAGTTATTCTTTTCAAATATTTTAATTTTATTTTATTTTCTATTCAATATTTAATTAAATAGATAAAAAAATTAAGATGAATAATCATCTTAATTTAATAAAATTATTAATCTAATTTTGACATTAATTCAAAGTATTCACTTTCTAAAATATCTTTTTGATCTTGTAATTCTTCTATTTTTTTATAATCTTCAAAATCTTCATTTAATAATAAATCAATGCCTTCTATTTCATCTTCAATTTCTTTCATTCTTTTTTTAATTTCATTAATTTTATTATTAGATAGTTTTTCTTTTACTTCTATTTTATCAAATACTAATTCTTCTTTTTTAATAGGTTTAACTTCTTTTGATAAATTATTTTCTATTAAAGATTCATCTAATTCTAATTTTAAATCATCATAATTACCTTCAATAAATAAGTTTTTATCTTTAGATAAATATAATGTATGAGTTGCTAAAGCATTAATAAAATATCTATCATGAGAAATAAAGATAATAGCGCCTTCATAAGTTTTTAAAGCATTAATTAAACATTCTTTAGTAACCATATCTAAATGGTTAGTAGGTTCATCAAGAATTAATACATCATAACTAGATAACATTAATGCACATAAATTAACTCTCATTTTTTCTCCATTAGATAAAGTAGAAGTATTTTTAAATACATCTTCTTTTCTAAATAAGAATTTACCTAATGCAGTTCTTAAATCTTTATCTAATTTATTTGGATATAAACTTCTTAAATGTTCTAAAATAGTACTTCCTTCTTTAAAAGAATAATCATTTTGTTTTATATATCCATAAATTAATTTTCTTTTTTCTTTAATTTCTCCTTTAATTAAAGGAATTTCTTTTAATAAAGTTTTAATTAAAGTAGTTTTTCCTATTCCATTATCTCCTACAATTGCTAAATGATCTTTACCATATACATTAAAATTAATTAATGGTAAAAGAGGTTTATCATATCCAATTAATAAATCTTTTACTTCAAATAATTCTTTCTTTTCTAAATTACCACCTTTTAAAGTAAATTTAATATTATTATTTACTTTTTTTGGTGCTTCAATATGATTAGCTTCTAATTTTTCAAGTTTATGTAATCTATCTTTTGCTCTTCCTACAAATCTAGGTTTAGGCATGTAAAATTCAATAAACTTTCTTAATTTTTCCATTTCCTCTTCTTCTTTTTTAGATTGAGCAAGTAAAAGATTATAATTATTTTCTTTTTCAGTTAAATAATTATTATAAGTTGTATTATAAGTAGTTACTTTTTCATTTTCTAATTCCAAAATTTTATCTGCTAAAGATTGTAAAAAATATCTATCGTGAGAAATAAAAAATATAGTGCCTTTATAACTTTTTAAATATTCTTCTAACCATTCAATTGTAGAAATATCTAAGTGATTAGTAGGTTCATCAAGTAATAATAAATCATGTTTATTAAGTAAAATCTTAATAAATGCTATTTTCATTCTTTCTCCACCTGATAATTCTTTAACCTTTTTAAAAAGAATTGATAAAGGGAAAGAGAATTTAGATACTAAAGTCTCTATTTCATTTTTATATGTAAATGATCTAGATTCTTCAAGTTTAGTTAAATATTTTTGATATTTATCTAATAATTCTTCATTTAAAGGATCTTTAGATAATTCTAATGAAATATTATTAAATTGTTCTTCTAATTCTTTAATTTTTTTAAATGGTTCTTCTAATTCTTCTTCTACTGTATTTTCTAAATTAGTAATAGCATTTTGAGATAAATATCCAATTGATAATCCTTTAATAATTTGAATATCTCCTACTTTATCTTCTTTAGGCATTAAAGTAGGTTCTATTTCTTTTAAGATAAGTTTAAAAATAGTAGTTTTACCTGTTCCATTATCACCAATTAAAGCTACTTTTTCATTTTTAAAAATATTAAAAGATACATGATCTAAAATAAGTTCGTTATTAAATGTTTTTGATACATTAGAAAATGAAATTAATGACATAACTTTATTATTTTATCTAAAATTAACAATAATATAAAGAAATTTAAAGTTTAATTATTGTAATGCTGATAAATCAATTTTATATTTCATATCTTTTAATTCATTCTTTTTAATAAACATAATCATATAGATAGGAAGATAAATCTTATTATTATTTATTGATAAATTATCATTAGATAATATATAAGCTTTTTTAATATTAAATTCACTTGATTTTAATACATTATCTAAAGCATTATGAGTTTTATAATCTTTACCAGATTTAACCTCAATTGGAATAACTTCTCCGTTATTTTCAATTAAAAAATCAAGTTCTCCATATTTTTTACTTCTATAATAATAAAGATTAAAATTTTTAGATACTAATTCTTCTGCTATTACATTTTCATATATAGATCCAAAATTAATACTTTTTTCTTTATTTAAAATTTTAATTTGCATATTATCATCCATATATTGACTTGCAAGTAAACCAACATCATTTAAAAATAATTTAAATAAATTTCTTGATTTAGATAATATTAAAGGAGATTTTGGTTTATCTGCACAATAAGAAGGTAAAGCAACACCTGCATCTTTTAACCATATAAAACTATTCTCATATCTTGAAAATTTTAAATTTTCATTTAAATTTTTTAATATAAAACGTTTATTTTGATTATTCAATTCACTTGGAATTAAGTCAAATATTTCTTTTATATATAATTTATTTTCATAATCATACTTTGAGACATCTTGTCTATATAAATTACAAATATTATTTTGTTCATTAACAACATCTTTTAAGTTATTTGTTTCTAAATATTTTTTTACTACCGAAGGCATTCCTCCTACAATTAAATATAAATGAAACATATCAATTAATTTAGAATGAATAATATCATCTACTTTTTCTAAATTTTTAAAATTCTCTTCTAATTTAGCAATTATTATTTTATTTAATCCATTTGCTAGTAAGAATTCTTCAAAATCTAAAGGGTACATATTAATAACTTCTAAATATCCAACTGGAATTGATTTAATGTCTTTTAATTCAGTACCTAATAAAGATCCACTTAAAATATATCTATAAGATCCTTCTTCTACTAAAAATTTAATTGCAGTGATTATATTAACGCTCGTTTGAACTTCGTCTAAAAAAATAACAGATTTATTTTTAATTAATTTTTTATTAGATAAAGCAGTTAATCTAAATAATAAATCATCTGAATTTTTAGAATTATCGATTGTTTCTTTAACTTTTTCATTTTCAAATAAGTTAAATTCTATAAAATTTTCTTCTCCAATTTCTTCTTTTAAAAATTCTCTTATTATATATGTTTTTCCAACTTGTCTAGCACCAGTAATCATTAATGCTTCATCATTATTATTATTTAACCGTTCTTTTAATTTATTTTTAATTTTTCTATACATATATTATTCCTTATTAATAATATAATAAAATAATTTGTCCGTTTTTCCAACCATTTTTGACACTGTTTTGTCCGTTTTTCCAACCATTTTTAATATCATTTTGTCCGTTTTTCCAACTTTTAATAAAAAAGAATATAAAAAAGTTGATATTTAATTTAAATATCAACTTTATAAAATAATTAAATGTTATATTATCTTTTAGTTTTATCGTAAGGAATTCCTTCCGATTTAGGAGCTCTTGAATTTTTAGAAGTAAAGATTAATAAAATTAAACTTGCTACGAATGGTAACATTCTAAATAATTCACTTGTAACTCCATTTTGATAAGTTAATGTAATTCCAAACATTGATTCAAAAAGTCCACTATAAACAAATGATAATGAAAAGAATAATGAGAATATAATAGAAATAACAGAGATTCTAATAGGTTTCCATTGGCCAAATATCATAATAGCAAGTGCTAAAAAACCAAATCCAGAAACACCACTAGCACTATTCCAGAAACTTTGAGTAGGAATAATATAAGCAATACCACCAATTCCTCCTAATGCTCCAGAAATTAATACTCCAGCATATCTATATTTATTAACATTAATACCAACACTATCACTAGCACTTGGATTTTCTCCACAACTTCTTAATCTTAATCCAAATCTTGTTTTATATAAAATAATCCAAGAAGCAATAATTGTAGCAATACCTATAAATAAGAAGATATTAATATCAAAATCTCCTATTTTATAAACAAAATATTCATTAGAGAAATTAATTGAAGTAGATACACCACCACTTAATTTTTTAGTAAAGATTAATGCTAAAGCAGTAGAAAATAAGTTTAATGCTGTACCTGCTAAAGTTTGATCAGCTTTAAAATTAATTGTAACAACTGCAAGTAGTAATGAATAAAGCATACCTGCTGCAATTGATGTTAAAATAGTTAGTATTACACATAAAACAGGATTTACATTTGCTTGCATTAAGTATTTTAAAACTAAAACACCTGCAAACCCTCCTATAACCATAATACCTTCTAATCCAATATTAATAACGCCACTTCTTTCAGAAAACATTCCACCTAAAGCAACGAAAGATAAAGCAATACAATATACAAGAACTAATGATAAAAGTAATAATAATTGTGCACCCATAAACTATTCCTCCTCATCATAAGATTCATCATTTAAATCATTTTCATGTTTTTTCTTATTTTCAATGAAATCAAGAAATTTTTCCTTTCTTAATTCATGTCTTGCTTTAATAGCAGCAATTAATTCATCAGCTTTTTTATTATTTCTTCTATTTCTAATAACACTAACAAAGAAAGTAGATAAACCAGATAAATAAACAATAATACCTGTAACTAAATCAGCAACTTCAGAAGGGAATACATTTTGAGTCATAAATTTAGCACCTTCTGAAATAAAAGAAATAAATACTGAAGAAACTACTGTTCCAAGAGGATTAATTTGCCCAATAAATGCAACAACAATACCATTCCAAGGAACTCCAGGAAGAGAAGTAGAAACTGTACCTTCCCATTGAGCAATACCACTTAAATAGTAAAGTCCTCCAGCAAGTCCTGCTAAAGCACCACTAATTGCCATAGATAAAATGATATTTCTTTTTTCATTCATACCTGCATATCTAGTAGCTTCTTTATTTAATCCACTAGCTCTTAATTCAAAACCAAGTCTAGTTTTATTCATAATAAACCAAACAAGTAAAGC
>CAZDPH010000057.1:0-5909 GCA_964507285.1 uncultured Staphylococcaceae bacterium
AACGCTCAATTTTTTTAAAACAATTATTATCATTAATTTTAGCAATACATCTAGAAGAATTTACTAAAACAATTTCATCAACTCCTAATTCAGTAGCTTTTTGAATAACTAAATCTAATTTTTCTCCTTTTGGGATACAATATAAAAGTCTTATATATACTTCTAATTCCGAATCATTATTTATTTTTTCTGTCAGTTCAACTTTTAATACAGGTGTGAATGAAATTATTTTTGCTAAATATAATTCATTATTAAAAACAACTTCTATACAATCGTTTATTTTCATTCTCATTACTTTTTCTATATGAAATATATCAGATGATTCAAAAACTATTTCATCATTTATTTTTTTAACAAAATATCTTTGCATACAAATTATTCAACGTTTACTCCATTTGAATCTTTTAAAATAGATTTATTAAAAAATAAGAAAATACCAAAAAAACAATTTATAATAAATACTATTAAAAAAGGAATAAATATCACTATGTAAGAATTTAAGTTTAAAAAATAAAAAATAAAAAATAATAAAAAATATACAAATAAATTTAAAGTTAAACTAATTATGAATTCTTTAATTTTTTTTAAATACAAAAATTCAACACCAAAAATTCCTAAAAAACAAGTCAATATTAAAAATAATATTAAACTTTTATGTTTAATTACTATTTTTTCATCACCTAAAGCTTGTATTGCTTTTGTAGTATCAGTTTCTTGAATTGAATTTGAAAGGGGTTTTTTACAACCACAATATGGACAAATTTCTTTATTAAATTTTGTTAATTTTTCACCACAATTTTTACATATTAACATATTTAAATTATACAATATAAATTATTAAAAATTAAGAAAATAAAGGCGCTTTTTAAAAGCGCTTTTATTTTTATTATTTTTTGAAAGATTTTTTAAATTTTTCAAACCATGATTCATCTTTAGATGCTTCTTTGAAATTTTCTAATGCTTTTTTTTGATCTTTATTTAACTTTGTAGGTGTTTTTAAATTTAAGTGAACAAATTCATCACCTAATTTCCCACTTCTAAGATCTTTAGCACCTTTATTTTTTAATCTAAAAATTTGATTTCCTTGAGTCCCTGCAGGAATTTCCATATCGACATCACCATAAATAGTTGGAACGTTAACCTTAGTACCTAAACAAGCGTCAACGAAATCTAATGGAATTGTTAAATGAATATCATTACCATCTCTTTCAAAGAATTGATGTTCTTGAACTAAAACTTCAACGTATAAATCACCATTTGGGCCACCATTTAAACCAGCTTCACCTTTTCCACTAACTCTAATTTGCTGACCGTTTTGAATTCCAGCTGGAATATTTAAAGATATTGTTTTTTTGACATGATTATATCCGTTTCCACCGCATTTATCACATTTTGTTTTAATAATTTTGCCTGTTCCACCACAGCTTGGGCAAATAGTCTCAGTATTTACTATACCAAAAATTGATCTTTGTTGTTGAACAACTCTTCCTCTTCCACCACACTTACTGCAAGATGAATATTCAGTGCCATTTTTTGCACCTGTTCCATTACAAAATTCACATTTTTCATCATAAGAAATAGGTAAATCTATACTTTTTCCTAAAACAGAATCCATAAAAGAAACTTTAATACGCATTAATTTATCATTTCCGCGCACTGAACCTGTACTTCCTCTTGATGAACGAGAACTAAATCCACCACCAAAACCAAACATTTTTGACAAAATATCGCCTAAATCACCAAAATCTCCGCCATTGAAATTGAAACCATCAAAAGGATTTTGTCCACCATTTGCTTGATCAAATGCAGAATGTCCAAATTGATCATATGTTTTTCTTTTATTTTCATCACTTAAAACGCTGTATGCTTCAGTAGCTTCTTTAAATTTTTCTTCATTACCTGTTTCTTTATTATCGGGGTGATATTTTCTTGCTAATTGACGATAAGCTTTTTTAATCTCATCAGCTGTTGCATTTTTATTTATGCCTAATATTTCATAATAATCTCTTTTTTCAGCCATAAATTTCTCCTATAAAATATAAATTAAAGGGAGATGTGCTCCCTTTAATAATTAATAATTAATAATTAATTTTTATCTGTAAAATCAGCATCGATGACATCATCATCTTTCTTAGTATCATTTTTTGAAGCATCATTTTGAGGTTGTTCACCAGTTGTTTGTTGTTGAGTACCTTGAGATTGTGCTTGAGCTTGTTGCATATATTCAGCAGCTTTTTCTAATTCGCCAATCTTTGTTCTTAAAACATCAATGTTATTATTGTTTAATGCATCTCTCAATTCATCTCTTAATTTTTCAGTTTGAGCTTTTTGATTTGCATCAATTGAATCACCTTTTTCACGTAAAGCATTATCGATTTGATTTAAATAAGATTCTGCTTTATTTTTAAGTTCTGCTTCTTCTTTACGTTTTTCATCTGCTTCTTTATTAGATTCAGCTTCTCTCATCATTCTATCAATTTCTTCTTTTGATAATCCATTAGAACCAGAAATTGTAATTTCTTGTTCTTTATTAGTATCTAAATCTTTTGCACTAACTTTAACAATACCATTTACATCGATATTAAATGTAACTTCAATTCTTGGAGTACCACGTGGAGCAGCTTTAATTCCAGATAATTGGAAATGACCTAATAACTTATTATCATGTGCCATTGGTCTTTCACCTTGATAAACCATAATATCAACAGCAGGTTGATTATCTGCAGCAGTAGAGAAAATCTGGCTCTTTTTTGTAGGAATTGTTGTGTTTCTTGTTATTAAAGGAGTCATAACGCCACCCATTGTTTCGATACCTAAAGTTAATGGAGTAACATCTAATAAAATAACATCTTTAACATCACCACTTAAAATACCACCTTGGAAAGCAGCACCAATAGAAACAGCTTCATCTGGATTAACTGATAAATTTAATTTCTTTCCAGTAATATTACTAACTAATTCTTGAACTGCTGGCATACGAATAGATCCGCCAATTAATAATACTTCATCAATATCATTATATGATAATTTTGAATCTCTAATTGCATCTTCTAATGGCTTTCTACATCTATCTAATAAATGTTTAGTTAAGTCTTGAAATTTGGCTCTTGTTAATGTAGTTTCAAAAGAAATAGGTCCAGTTGATCCCATACCAATAAATGGTAATGAGATTGTTGTTTCAGTGTTACTTGATAATTCTATTTTTGCTTTTTCTGCAGCATCTTTATATCTTTGTAATGCCATTTTATCAGAAATATCAACATTAAATTCTATTTTAATTTGTGCTCTAATCCATTCAGCTAAAACATTATCCCAATCATCTCCACCTAATTTATTATCACCAGCTGTTGAAATAACTTCAAATGTTCCATCACCAATATCAAGAATAGAAACATCTAATGTTCCACCACCTAAATCAAAAACACAAATTTTTTCAGATTTATCTTTTCCTAAGCCATAAGCTAAAGCAGCAGCTGTAGGTTCATTAATAATACGAACAACTTCTAATCCAGCAATTGTTCCAGCATCCTTTGTAGCTTGTCTTTGAGCATCATTAAAATATGCAGGAACAGTAATAACTGCTTTTTTAACTTCATGACCAATATTTGCTTCTGCATATTTTTTCATATAAGCTAAAACTTTTGCAGAAATTTCTTGTGGTGTAAATTCTTTATTTAAACAATTAACTTTAACTTTTTGATCACTACCCATTAATCTTTTAATAGATGAAATAGTATCAGGATTTGTAATTGCTTGTCTTTTTGCAGCATTACCTACGATTTCTTCACCACTATTTTTAAAACCAACAACGCTAGGAGTTGTCATTGTTCCTTCTGGATTTGGAATAACTTTAACTGTTCCATCACTTTGTAAATAACTAACAACTGAGTTAGTTGTACCTAAGTCAATACCTAAAATAATTTCTTTTGCCATATATAATTTCCTCCAATAAGCTATTCAGCTTCTTTTTCTTCTTTTTTCTTACTTACAACAACCATTGCAGGTCTTATAAGATGCGAATGTAATTTATAACCTTTTAAATTTATTTTTTTAACTAAATTTTCATCACAATCACATTCCTCATGATCTACTGCCTGCATAATAGATTCATCAAATTTTGAATCAATATTAGGTTCAATTAATTCTATACCTTCATTTTGTAAAACATTTATTAAATTAGTATAAACATATTTAAAACCAATTAAATAATTTTTTGTTTCTGGATTACTAGGTTCATTTTTTAAAGCTATCTCAAATGAATCTAATATAGGTAATAAATCCGATACAAATCCTTCAATACGATACTTTAATGATTCTTGATGATCTTTTTTAATATCCTTTCTTAAATTGTCCATATCAGCATATAAACCATAGTATTTATTTTTCCAACTTGATGATTCATCTTTTTCTTTTTTAATATCTTCTTCAAGTTTTTGAAGTTTCTTTTTATATGATTCTTTCATTGATTCTTTTTCTACTTCAACTTCATCTTTAGTTTCAGTATTATCAACTTTTTCATCTTTTTCATTTATTTCATTCATTAAGTTTTATCCTCCTCATCATCTTCTTTTGAAATATTAATATAATCATTAATTTTATCTATTACATAATCTAATGAATTTAAAGCTTTTTCATAATCCATTCTTTTAGGACCGATAACTGCGATTCTTCTAACATTTTGATTATTTTCATTTTTAATATTTTTATAAATAATAGTTAAATTTTTATAATTTTCATCAATATCACCTGAATCAATAATCTCATTATAATCAGAAGCGTCAATAAATTGATTAATTAGATCAGGATTAGAAAATAAATCAAAAACTTTTTTAAGTTCATTAGCATTCTCACTAATTTCAGGCTGGCTAAGCATTTTTTCTTTTCCATAAAATTCATTACGATTTTGAGAAATTTCAATAAAAGTTTTTATTAACGAATTAAAGAAATAAGAATAATTTTTAATATAATCTGAAAATGCTGGTTTTAAACTCTCCAATTTTGGAACTAATTGATCAACGGTTGTGCCAATTAAACGTTTATTTAACATCTCAACACATTTTTGAATATCTTCAATTGAAGAATTACTATCAATGATAAACGTTTTATTTTCAACATAACCTGTGTTTGTAACAAATATCGCAGTAAAATTTTTATCATTTAATGGTACAATTTGAATCTTAGATAAAGTTTCAGTTTTAGAATCAGGTCCCAGAACAACACTAGTAAGATTAGTCATTGATGATAAAATTTCACAACTTTCATGTATTACTTCATCTATAGATTTAGAAGAAGCAAAAACACCAGATACTTGATTTTTAAATTTTTCATTAACTTTAAAATCTCTTAAATTATCAATATAATAACGATATCCTAATGTAGAAGGAATTCTTCCACTAGAAGTATGAGTTTTTTCAATTAATCCATCATCTTCTAATTCAGCCATAACATTTCTAATAGTTGCACTAGAACAATCTAACTTATATTTTTTAATAAGATAATTTGATCCAACAGGTTCTGCATATTTAATAAAATCTTCAACTATGAGTTTTAATATTTTTTGTTTTCTAGTTAATTCCATATAATTTAGCACTTAATTTTCTTTAGTGCTAATAGTATTATAATCGACTTATTTAGCACAGTCAATAGTAAAGTGCTAAATTTTATTTATAAATTTTAACAATATAAAATCTAAAATTGGAAAGCCTAAATCAGTACAATAAACTCTTTTGTCTACTTTAATTAAATCTGAATCGATTAATTCATTTATTTGTTCTTTAAATTCAATTAAAAAATTACTTTGAAAAATTTTTTTATACTCTTTTAATAAAAAACCTTCAGACTTTCTTAAATTAGTTAATAAATAATAATCTTTTAAAATTTTTTTAGAAATAAATTCTTTATCAATAATT
>CAZDPH010000058.1:0-5881 GCA_964507285.1 uncultured Staphylococcaceae bacterium
TCATATAATCACAAATAGTATTACTATTTAATTTATTTTCAATATTTTTCATTATTTTTACACTTTGTCGAGGGTCATTTCTATCCATAAAGTCACCATTTAAAATTTTAATGATCCTTCCAACTAATATCTTTTTTTCATTTTCTATTTTAGATACAAATGTAATTGGTCTTTTAGCACACGCAATAAAAATTAATGGATCTAAATTGCTTAAATGATTACATACAAAAAAATAATTTTCATTTTTATTACAATTTTCATAAAATTCTTTTAAATCATTATTTTCAATATATAAATTAAAAGATTTTAAAACTTTCCTAATTAATTTTTGAACTTTAAAAAATCTTTCTTCTAAAGGATATTTGTTAGGATTTTTAGAATATTTCAACATCCATGAAAAATAAGCATGAATAATTGCAGGTAACGCTTTAAAAATAACTTTTAAATATTTTAACATAATTCATTTTCTTCCTTAAAAATATAAATAGAATGAGGATTTATATTGTATCTTCCAACAATAAAATTACTATCTTTAATATATCCAATTTCACTAGCGATTAATTTATAATATCCATTTAAATCAAATAAATTTGAATTATTTGTTGGATTAATTATTATTTTTAATTTATCTTCATTTAAATTTAATGAAATTTCAAGCATTCCATCATTTAAATTTCTAAATGAATTTAATTCTCCTATTTTTTTAGGATCATTAAGAAAAAAATCACTATATTTTTTACGTAATTCAACGAAAGATTTAAAATAATTAATCATTTCAATATTCTCATCAATTAAATCCCATTTAATCATATTATATTTATCACCGCTATTATAAGTGTTATCATTATAATCTTTTGACAAACAAAATTCCTGACCAGCATGAAAGAAAGGTACACCAAATGATAACAAAATTGAGGCATTAATTAATTTAATTGTACTTTTAATTTCTTCAATTTTATCAACTCCTAAAATACTGCTAACTTTATCAAATAAAGTAAAATTATCATGACATTCAACATAATTAATTGATTGAGATGGCATTAAAAATCTTTTTGGATACACAAAATCTAACGCACTTCCTAAAAATACAAATTTATAGCCCTCGATAAAAGATGTATTTCCAGTTAAATATCCAGGATTTCTTAATTGATCTGAACTCGTTGGTCCCTTTAAAATATCCCTATAAGTGTCATTAAAAAAGCCAATTTCAGGCATTTTAAAAGAATTTAAAATACTAGCTTTGGATGAACTATCTAAATTTGTATTCATATCCCATCCTTCACCATAAACCATAAAATCTCCTTTTAATGATTTACCAACTTTTATAATTTCGTTAATGGTTTCAATATCTAGTAAGCCCATTAAATCAAATCTATATCCATCAATTCCATATTCGCTAATCCAATATTTACAACAATCAACAATTAATTTACGAACCATTAATTTTTCACTTGCAAAATCATTGCCACATCCGCTTCCATTGCAAAATGTTCCATTATTATTTTTTCTAAAATAATATCCAGGAACAACAGCTTCGAAAGAACTTTTTACAAAATCATAAACATGATTAAAAACAACATCCATATTTACTTTTATTCTATGTTTATGTAAACTTGAAATCATTTTTTTACATTCAATTATTCTTGAATATGGATCATTTGGATTGGATGAGTAACTTCCTTCTGGTACAAAATATTGTTGAGGATCATAACCCCAGTTATAACTATTTAAAGGATTTAATTCATCAACTGTTTTATAATCATAAATTGGCAATAATTGAACATGAGTTATACCTAAATCTACTAAATAATCTATTCCAACTTTATTTCCTTTTTTAGTTTTTAGTCCTTCTTCTGTAAAAGCTAGATATTTTCTTTTATTTATAAAATTAGCATTTTCATCACTTGAAAAATCACGAACATGTAATTCATAAATAACTGTATTTGTATATGAATTATAAAAAGGTAAATTTTCTTCATTTAAATCAATCCTAACTTTATTAAAATCTATAATGGCATTACTTTTTCCATTAGCTATAGATGCTTTTCCATAAGGATCAGTTGTAATCTTTTCTATACCACTATTTTTAATTTTATAATTATAAGTATATCCTTCTAAATCTTTAAAAATTGTTAGTGAATATACCCCAAATTCTTCTCTAACTAATTTATAAGTTTCATAAAATATATCATCAATATCTTTTTTTAATAACAATTCTACTTTACTTGCTAAAGGAGCCCATATTTTAAAAGTTGTCTTTTCTTTTGAATAAGTTACACCTAAATCGTTAAAAGGATAATAATATTTTTTATCAAAATCTTTAAAGTTTAAACCAGCTTCCATATTCAAAGGAGTAATTCCGAAATTTTCAATAAAAATTTCATAATCATTTCCTAAAATAAAACCATCTTTATAAAAGCAAGTATAAAGGCAAAGTCCATTTAAAAAAGCTTGCTTTTTTATTTCTAAATTAATAAACTTATCGCCATTAACAATTAATTTAATAATACTATTATCTGGTTTTGAATAATTTGAAAAAATAGAAACATTACAAGTATTTTCATCTATTAAATTAGCAGAATAAAAAGTGTTAAGCATCTATTACTACCCCCATACAATATTCACCTTCATGTGATAAAGAACAATTATATATTTTTTTATTATAAGAAATATAAATTGCACCACTTTCTTTTTTTAAAGTATTAATTTCTTTTAAATTAACATCTAAAATTGATAATTCTAAGCATTTTATTAATGCCTCTTTTAAAGCAAATCTACTTGCTAAAAATTCATCTTTTCTAGGTGATAAAATATAGCTTTTATATTCATCATCAGATAAAATTTTTTTAGCAAGTTTATCTTTATTTTTAAATCTTGAAATTAAAGTTAAGTCGCAGCCAATTTTCATAATTATTTTTTAATAAAAGAAGTTTGTTCAATAGTTCCATTAAAATTAGATTCTTCATTTAACATTCTGTTATTACCATGAACTAAAACCTTGCTTCCTTTAGCACTATTTTTTTCAGAATCTGAAGAAACAATGCCTTCAGATTGCAACCTTTTAAACATTCTACTAGCTTTTTGGAATCCCATTCCACAAGAACTTTGTATTTTACTAATAGAAATATAATCTAAAGCCATTACCATCTCTTTAATGTCTTTATATATCTCTTCTTCACTGCCATACCTACTTTCTTTAGTTACTTCAATTGTAGTTGTATCTTCAGGAATTGGTTTATTTATTATATCCATTAGTTCATCATCATAATCAGTACCATAATTACTTCTTAAATAATCACAAACTGCTTTTATTTCACTATTATCAACAAAAGCGCCTTGACACCTTAAAACTGACATATTAGATAAAATTGGACATTTAATTAACATATCGCCATATCCGATTAATTTTTCTGCTCCACCACAATCAATAATTGTATTACTATCCGTGTACGATGAAGAAAGCAAAGCAACTCTAGTTGGTATATTAGCTTTAATAACCCCATTAATAACATTAACAGAAGGACGTTGAGTTGCAACTACCATATGAATTCCTGCTGCTCTTGCTTTTTGTCCAATTCTAACAACTGGTTCACTAATTTTTTTATTCAAATCAACTAAATCAGCGTATTCATCTATAACAATTACAATTACTGGTAATTCTTTTTCATTATTATTTCTGGCCCATTCATTATATTCTTTTAATTTTGAAACATCATGCTCAGCAAATAATTTATATCTTTCATCCATCATTTCACAAATCTTTTTTAAGATATTATAAGGTAGTTCAGGATCTTCAATACCAATAGGAGGACACATTAAATGAGGGATTTCTCTATATTTAGTAAATTCTACAGTTTTAGGATCAATTAAAACTATTTTTAACTGATCAGCAGTATTCCTCATAAGTAAAGTCATAAGTAATGTATGAACAAAAATTGATTTTCCACTGCCGGTCGTTCCACTTACAAGTAAATGTGGCATTTCTTGAAGATCAACTACTAACAATTCATTATTAATATCACGTCCAAAGGGAATAGATGTAGGTTTAGTTTTAGGTAAATTATTTAAACTTATAATACAATCTTTAAAATTAACCATTGTCGTTTTTGAATTAGCAATTTCTAATCCAGAAGTAGGCTTTCCTAAAACAATTGGAGTAAATCTCGCATTAGGAACTCCACCTAACTTAATACAAATATCATCAATATATTTATCAAATCCTCTTATCGATTCCGATTTATCAGTTTGAATATCGTAACGAGTAACACTTGGTCCAATTTTATAAGAAATAACTCTCGCTTTAATATTTAAATTTTCTAAAATGACATTAATTCCAGCCTTTCTTGATTCTGCGATTTGCCTATTTTTTTCTTCTACTTCTAATGCTTCTCTTGTTTCCAATAAATTAATACTTGGTAATTTATAAACATAATTTTTAATTTTTTCGGTTTTTTTAACTTCTTTACCAATTATATTTTCAATAATTGGTTTTGGTTTATTTAAATCATAAGCAATATCATCTTTTTTTACATCTTTAAATAAACTTCTCTTTTCTTTATTATCAGTATAAGAAGAAAAAGAATTTTTAGATTCTAAATTTTCTTCTTTTAAATAAGAATCATTATAAACTGGTTGTTTTACAATATTATCTTCTTCATATTTTGCTTTACTTAAAGACTTATTTAACAAATTATCATAATTATTATTATTATTAAAATCATTATAAAGATTATTTTCTTCTTTTATTTCATTGTTTATATCGTTTTTATCAACTTTTTTAATATTATCATTTGATGAAATTTTATCAACTTGAATATCTAAATCATCAATATCATCAAGAGTATTAATAGCTTTTGTTGTAATTGTAATATCTTTAGCAACTGTATATTCTCCTTCAGGATCATATGCATGATTAAAATTAGAGAATTCAGAAACCTTTTTATGTAATTTAATAAGAGGCTTAACTAAGGAAATAAATATTCCTCCAATTAATATAATTGTTCCAATAATATAAGAAAAAATACTATTTAGTAAAGTATTTAAACATGCAGTTATAGAAAGACCAATTATACCACAATTTTTATCGAAATTAATTGCTAATTTATTTTGAGTTTTAATAATATTATTAAAAAAAATATCACTAAAATTAGAAAAATTA
Source organism: uncultured Staphylococcaceae bacterium (assembly GCA_964507285.1). Classification (GTDB taxonomy): domain Bacteria; phylum Bacillota_I; class Bacilli_A; order RFN20; family CAG-826; genus Onthovivens. Next base: position 5,159 of record CAZDPH010000058.1, read on the forward strand.
ATATATGAATTACCATTTTCAGTAACAGTTTTGCTCATCAAATTAGATAAAATTATTGACCCACCAATAAAAATTAATAATCCACCAATAAAATAAGTCCAATCAATTTTTAAATCGCTATTTTTTTCTTTGGAAAGAATTAAATAAATTCCAATAAGAAAAATAAATAAATAAATTATATATGTAAAAACACTGCCAAAAAAGAAGCATAAAAACCATGTTATTGCTCTAGGTAACAAAATTAAATAATCATATTTCCAAACTTTTGCTAAACTTAAAGACAAAATAATTGAAATTAAACAAATTATAATTCCATACACTTTTCTTATGTTAGTTTCATATATTTTATTTTTATTATTTTTCATTCTTATATTATAACATTTTTATTTTAAGATAATAAAAAAATTAGTATATTTTATATAATTTTTTATATCATAAAACATACTAATTTCTTACTATTTATTAACTATTTAATCAATAATTAAAATATTAGGTAAAATAACAGGATTTCTATTATTATTTTTTAATAATAATTTTTCAAGTTGATAAACAATTTTATTAGTTAAATCTTTAGAATCAAAGTTTTTAGTTTCATTAATCCAATTATTTACATTTTGAATAAAGAATTTTGTAATTTCTTTAGACATATTATCAGCATCACGATCTTTTAAAAATAAAAATCCTCTCATTTGTACATCAGGTCCTGCAACCATAGCTCTTTTA
>CAZDPH010000059.1:0-5614 GCA_964507285.1 uncultured Staphylococcaceae bacterium
TTTCCTTTACATACAGCAACTAAAATTGTTGTAGAACCTGTTTTAACAGGAACTCTTTGTGCTGAACCAATTAATTTACCATTTAATTCAGGAATAACTAAGCCAATAGCTTTAGCAGCACCTGTACTATTTGGAACAATATTTTCAACAGCAGCTCTTGCTCTTCTTAAATCACCTTTTCTATGTGGTCCATCTAATACCATTTGATCTCCAGTATAAGCATGTACTGTAGTCATAATACCACTTTGAATTGGAGCTAAATTATTTAAACAATTTGCCATTGGAGCTAAACAGTTTGTAGTACAACTTGCAGCTGAGATAATTTTATCTTCTGGAGTTAATGTTTTTTCGTTAACACCGAAAACAATTGTTGGTAAATCTTTTCCAGCTGGAGCAGAAATAACAACTTTTTTAGCACCTGCTTGAATATGAGCAGAAGCTTTTTCTTTAGATGTATAGAAACCTGTACATTCTAAAACAACATCAACACCTAATTCTCCCCATGGAAGATTAACTGCATCTTTTTCACTATAAATTCTGATTTCTTTTCCATCAACAACGATAGAATTTTCTTTAGCAACAACTTTATCAGCTAAAGCATATCTACCTTGTGCTGAATCATATTTTAATAAGTGTGCTAACATTTTTGGTTCTGTTAAATCGTTAATTGCAACGACTTCATAACCTGCAGCATTAAACATTTGTCTGAATGCTAAACGTCCGATTCTTCCGAATCCATTAATTGCTACTTTAATAGCCATCTTTATATTTCCTCCTTAAAGAAATTTAACATTATTATTATATAAAAGTTTTTATTAGTTTAAAAGTTATTTAATTAAAATTTTCATTTTTTCAAAGCTTCTATTACTAATTATCTATAATTTGTCCATTTACATTTTCTTCTAACGATAATAAATCATTTTCAACTTTTAAAATATAATGACAATTTGGTTTAATTTCTTGCTTAATAATTTTTTCTGCTAAATATGTCTCAACATTGTGTTGTATAAATCTTTTTAATGGACGTGCACCAAATTCTTTAGAATATGATTTATCAACAACCCATTTATCCAAATTATTATCAAAATCTACATAATAATACTCGTTTTCAAGTCTAGTTTTTAACTCATTAATCATTTTTCTAGCAATTTTGTATGTAACATCTTTGCTTAATGGATTAAAGGTAACAATTTCATCAATCCTATTTAAAAATTCTGGCTTAAAGTGAGCATTTAATAATTGCTTTAGTCCATCATTATTTCCTTTTAAAATTTCATCGATACCAACATTACTAGTCATAATAATTACTGTATTTCTAAAATCACAAAGTCTTCCTTGAGCATCAGTTAATCTTCCTTCATCCATAATAGATAACAAAAGATTAATAACATCTAATGAAGCTTTTTCAATTTCATCAAACAAAACTATAGAATAAGGATTATGTCTAACAGGTTCAGTTAATTGTCCGCCTTCCTCATATCCAACATATCCAGGTGCTGCACCAATTAATCTAGAAACACTATACTTTTCTTGATATTCAGCCATATCTAATTTAATAATTTTGGATGGGGAATCAAATAAAGCTTCTGCAAGACTTCTTGCAACTTCAGTTTTCCCAACGCCAGTTGGTCCCATAAACATAAACGAACCAATAGGTCTAGATTCATCATTAATTCCAGCTCTTTGTCTTAAAATTGCATCACTAACCAACTCAATAGCTTCATCTTGACCAATAACTCTCTTTTTAAGTTCTTCTTTTAAATTAACAACCCTTTCTTTTTCACCTTTTTCAATTCTTGAGGTTGGAATATTTGTTAATTTCGAAACAATTTTTGCAATATTATTTTCATCAATTAATTCAGAAATTATATGGTGTTCTTTACTTTTCTTTTCAATTTCTTCTAATTCTTTATTTATATTTGGAATTTCTTTATATTGAATTTCACTAGCTTTTTTAAAATCGCTATTATTATATGCATTCTGCAATTCAAAATTTAAAGAATCTAATTTATTTTTTAGATCTTTACCTTTTTGAATTTCATCTTTTTCTTTTCTCCATTCTTCTTTAATAGAATCACTTTCTTTAGTATACGATTCTAATTCGTCATTTAGTTTTACTAATCGTAATTTACTTTGTTCATCTTTTTCGTTTTCTAATGCCAACTTTTCCATTTTTAATTGATTAATTTTTCTTTCAACCTCATCAAGTTCATTAGGCATTGATTCTATTTCAACTCTCGCTTCTGCACAAGCTTCGTCTAATAAATCTATAGCTTTATCAGGTAAAAATCTATTAGGAATATATCTAGTTGAATAATTTACACTAGCCACCAAAGCATTATCAGAAATATGAACACCATGATGAGCTTCAAATCTTTGCTTTAATCCTCTTAAAATAGATAAAGTATCTTCTTTTGAAGGTTCATCAATCATAATTGGTTGAAATCTTCTTTCTAAAGCACGATCTTTTTCAATATATTCTTGATATTCTTTTAATGTTGTAGCGCCAATACAATCAATTTCTCCTCTTGCTAATATTGGTTTTAACATATTTGAAGCATCCAAAGCCCCACTACTTCTTCCTGCTCCAACAATTAAATGTATTTCATCAATAAATAAAATAATTTTGTGATTACTTTCTTTTATTTTATTTAAAACAGCTTTTAATCTTTCTTCAAATTCACCTTGATATTTTGCACCCGCTAATAAAGCACCCATATCTAATTCAAATATTTCTTTATTTTGTAAAGTAAAAGGGACATCATTTTTAACTATTCTTGATGCTAATCCTTCAATAATTGCTGTTTTGCCAACACCAGGTTCACCTAATAAAATAACATTATTTTTAGTCTTTCTTGCTAAAACAGTAATAATATTTCTTATTTCTTCATCTCTTCCAATAACTGGATCTATTTTATTTTTCTTAACTTCATTTGTAATGTTTCTTCCAAATTTTTCTAAAACATCTTTTTCTTTTTCATAATTCATTTCCATATAGTAACCTCCTATATTTCTATGAATTATTATAATACACTTTTAGCACTTGTCAAGTGAGAGTGCTAAAATTATTTTTATTTTAAAATGTACAAATAATTCCGCCTCTTTCACTATAAAAACTACACAATCCCTTATTTTCTTTTATAATAATTTCTTTAAAATTATAATTTTCTTCTATTATTTTTTTTAAAATTTCAGCATTTTCTCTACATTCAGTATGTGAAATAATTAATATTCTATTTGATACATCATCACAAACACTTTTAATATAAGCAACGATTCTTTTATATACTCCTTGAAGAGATCTTATTTTTTCTTTTATTTTTATTTCACCATCTTCACCAACGCATAAAGGTTTGATATTTGCTAAATTAGCAATAAAAGCTAAAGCTTTATTTATTCTTCCGTTTTTAACTAAATTATCGAATTTATCTAAAACAAAAAATAAATAAATATTTTTCTTAAAATTTTCTAAATTATTTTTAATTTCTTCAAATGATTTATTATCTTTAATTTCTTTTATAGTTTCTCTAACTAAAAGTTCAATTGCACCAGATGTTAATAAGCTATCTATTACCACGATATTTTCTTTATTACTACTCATTTCTCTAGCAACAGTTGCACTATTAAAAACACCAGAAAGCTTTTTTGATATTGTAAAAATAAAATAATATTCACTACCTTCTAATTCATTTAAAAATTGACTAGGTGAAGGACAACTAGTTGATGATTTAGTTTTTGATTTTTCCATATTATTTAACATTTCTTTAGCATCTAAATTATCATCATCAATATATTCTTTATCATCAATTCTTATTGTTAGCGGGACTACTGAAAAATCTATATTTTCATTTCTAAAATCAGAATTTTTTAAATTAGATGAACTATCTACAATAATTTTAAATTTCATTATTTTAACCTCAATATTTAAAAATTATATATTATAAAATAAATAAATAAAATTATTTCTTAATATTTACTTTATTAATTGTTAAAATTATATAAATGGAGAATTTATGGCAAAATTAATTTTAGTTGGTGGTGGTAGCGCTTCTGGAAAAACTTATGTTATTGATGAAGTAGTTAAAATAATTGGGGAAGAAAATGTTGTTCATTTTTCAATTGATGATTATTATAAAGATTTATCTAATCTTTCATTCGAAGAAAGAAAAAAACAAAATTTTGATCATCCTAAAGCATTTGATTGGAAATTGATGTATGAACAATTAAACGAATTAAAAAATGATAAATCAATTCAAAAACCTATTTACGATTATGTAATTCATAATCGTTCTAAAAATACAAAACTTGTTGAACCTAAAAAAATAATAATTGTTGAAGGTATTATGGGTTTAGTAAATAAAAATATTAGACAACTTGGTGATTTAAAAATTTTTATTAATGCTTCAAGAGAAAGAAGATTAGTAAGAAGGCTTGATCGAGATGAAAAAGAAAGAGGAAGAGATAGAGATTCTATTTTAAATCAATATTTTTCTACTGTGCAACCAATGTATGAAGAAATAATTGGGCCTAGTCAATACTATGCTGACTTAATTATTAATAATGATGGATATGATAATCGTTCAATTGAAGTATTAGGAGCTGTATTAAAAGCTTTTTTAAATAACGAAATACATTAATTTATGGAAAATTTTTTTGATATTATAATATCAACTTTTTTTAAAGATATTTTAGAAAAATTTGGAGGAGCTGACTCAAAATATACTACTTTATGGATTTATATTAGTTCGTTATTTTTAACTTTTTTAATAATGGGAATATTTTTTATTTTAAAGAAGGAAAATAGAAAAATAGGTTTAATATTAATTTTTACTTTTATTATTACTTTTTTATTAAATGAAGTAGGAATTAAACAAATTTTTAAACGAGTTAGACCATGGATATATTTTTATAGTGAAATTGCTAAAAATACTAATACTCCATTAAATTCTTATTGTCCTGGGTTTTTAATTACTAGTTATTCTTTTCCATCAGGACATTGTGCAATTACATCAACAGGAGCATTTTCTTTACTATTTTATTATATTTTTATCGATAAAAAGCAAAACAAGACACTAAAACTATATACAATCATAGGCTTTATTGTTTTAAGTTTAGTTTTTTTATCTCGCCTTGCTCTTTTGCATCATTATTTTACAGATTGTTTAGTAGGAACTTTTGAAGGACTTCTAATTGCACTAATTGTAGTGTTTATTACTCACATTATTCTAAAGAAGAAAGAATCAATTTAACCTGACTTGCAAAATCTATATAACAATTATTAGAACTCTTTTTAACAATTTCGAGGGATGAGATTGGACAAAAAGAGTTTTTTGTTAACTTTAACATCGATATATCATTTTCTCCATCACCAAAAACATATAAATCATTTTTATTTAAATGAAAATAATTGATAATAAATTTTATCCCCTCACCTTTATTCCCGTTTCTTGGAGAAAAATCTATCCAATTATTATTTGAATCAAATATTTCAATATCTTTATATTTAATTTGATATTCTTTATATAAAGAATAATATTTTTCATCAACTTTTCTTTTAAACATTGAGATTTTAATTATATCTTCAGTTAAAAGATTTAAAAATTCATCAATTTTT
>CAZDPH010000060.1:0-5609 GCA_964507285.1 uncultured Staphylococcaceae bacterium
ATTGTACAAATTGCAAAATTTAAATAAGATAATGAAACTATAAAAGGAGTATTATATTGAGAATGGAAGAATGCATTAGTAGATGCTTCTTTCCAATTTTTATTATTTTGATCAAATTTTTCAAATGATTTATCTTCATGTAGGAACGCTTTATTAACTTTAATTCCTCTTAAATCTTCTTCAATATTTGAATTTAATATTGATAAGCATTCTTGTTGCTTTCTATAATACTTTCTACATTTTTTAGCATTATAATAAATAAAGAATATTGTAAGTGAAATAATAACAAATGCAATACAAGTCATCTCTATTGAAATTAAAATCATTCCTAAAACTGTACCAATGATATTACAAATAGTAAAAATCATATTCGATAATGAAACGTTAATTGCATTTATCATACTTTCAACATCATTTGTAAAATAAGTCATTATACTTCCTACATTATTTTTATCAAAATAAGAAATAGGCATTGCAAGTATTTTTCTATATAATTCTTTTCTTATTTTATAAATAACATTTTGAGATATTTTTACCATTAATACGTTATAAAAGAAACTTGTTAATGCTCCTATAGAATAAATAATTCCTAAAATAGAAGTATATTTAATTAAATATGAATAATCTTTTCCTTCAATTCCATATTTAATTATATCTTTATACATATATGTTCCAAAACATTGTGCAAAAGAAGTATAAATGACTGCAATAACTACTAAAGATAATAAAATATAGTAACCCTTAAAATATTTTAATAATTGTTTAAAAGTTTTAATTGCATTTGTTGGTCTATTATTTTTTCTATTTTTCATAACTATAAACCCTCATTTTGAATCATATTGATATCTTTATAAATTTCATCATGAGCATTTAAAAATTCATGATTTCCAATATTAGAGATTTTACCTTTATTTAAAACAATTATTTTTTCACTATCTTTAATAGAAGATATTTTTTGAGAAATAATAATTTTAGTAGATTTATTATTAGATTTTTTAAAATTTTCTTTAATTTTAGATTCAGTTATTCTATCTAAAGCACTAAAAGAGTCATCTAATATAATTATTTTTGGATTTAATATTAATGCTCTTGTTAAGGCAATTCTTTGTCTTTGACCACCACTTAGATTAGTACCACCTTCGCTTACTATATAATCAAATTTATTATCTAATTCTTGGATAAAAGAATATGATTCAGCTTCTTTTGATGCTTCAATAACTTGATCCATTGTAAAATTATCTAATCCATATGTAATATTTTCAAGTATAGTGCCTTTAAATAAAAAAGGTGATTGAAAAGAAATAGAGAAATTTTTTCTAAGCTCACTAATTGGATATTCTTTTATATTGATTCCATCAATTAATATTTCTCCTTTTGATACATCATAAAATCTTAAAAGTAAATTTATTAAAGTCGATTTACTTGATCCAGTTTGTCCTAAAATACCTACAAATTCCCCTTTATTTATTTTTAAATTAATATCCTCTAAAACGTAATTATCATCATTATTATATGAAAAATAAACATGCTTAAATTCTATATTACCTTCTTTAATTTTTAAATTACTATCTTTTTTATCTATAATTTCACTTTTAACATTTAGCATTTCATTAATTCTAGAAACACTAGCTTCTGCTCGATTAATTTGAATTACAACATTTGCAAGCATTTGAACAGTTGCAAGAAGTTGCATAACATAAGTTAAAAACATTGAAATACTTGCAACTAATGAAGCGTATTCATTACTTAAAGATAATTGGCCACCTAAAAATAATAATGCTATAACACTTGCAAAAATAGCAGTTTCTTGAATAGGAAGCATTAAAGCAGTTTTACTCATTGCAGATTTTGAATCATCTCTCAAAGAGGAATTTATTTTATCAAATTCATTTTCCTTATATTTTTCTTTAACATATGACTTAATAACTTTAATTGAAATAATAGATTCTTTTGTATTTTTATTAACTTCATCAAATCCTTTTTGAATTTTAATAAATTTTTTCTTAACTATAATTAAAATTATACAAGTAATTATTGCAATGATTGGAATTATAACTACAAAAGTTAATGATAAATATGGAGATACAATAATTGCTAAAATTAAAATAGTAATTAAACAAACTGGCGCTCTAAAAAGTGGTCTAAAAGCATTGCTTGTAGAATCTGCAAGAATATTAATATCAGTAGTAATTCTTGTAAGTAAAGAAGAAGTTGAAACATGATCTAAATTTGAAAATGAATATTCTTTTAATTTTAAATATTCGTTTTTTCTAATTTCATATGCAATTCCTTTTGAAAATATTGCACAATTTTTTGCAAATATAAATCCAAAAATAAAAGCTAGTATAGCAAATCCAATCATTATTGCAGATAATCCAAATACTACATCATATTTAATTTTATAAGTACTATCTTCTAAAATTAATCCATTTGCTAAAATAAGATTCATAATATAAGGACATCCAAGTTCCATTGCAGCTTCAATCATACAAGTTAAACTTGCTAGGAAAAAATTCTTTCTATAATTTTTGCTGTATTTAAAAATAAGTTTAAACATACTTAGATATTTTATAAATATCTAGATAGCGTTTCAATAAATATGAAAAAAAATTAAAAATTTTAGCACTTACCTATTGACAGTGCTAAATATATGATTATAATATAATTAGCACTTGAGATAAAAGAGTGCTAATAATTAGGAGGAACTTAATATGAGTTACGAAATGACAACAGATTTATTAGATCAATTATTTAATGAAAGATTTTATTCTAAAAATTTAATGAAGAGTGATATTTACGAAAATGATAATGAATACAAAATTTTTGTAGAAATCCCTGGAGTTAAAAAAGAAGATATTCATCTTGAATACAAAGATTTTAATTTAGTTATATCTTATTCATTTAAGAATAATGATACAGAAAATGAAAATCACAAAGTATTAAAAAGAGAAAGATTTGTAGGAAATTATTCTAGAAGTTATTATATGCCTAATATTGATGAAAGAAATATTTCAGCAAGTTATAATGATGGAATTTTAAAAGTAATTCTTTTAAAGAAAAAGAATGAAAATGGAATTTCAATTGAAATTAAATAATCCTTAAATATAAATATCTCTCCCTTTGAAAAGGCCAATTTTATTGACCTTTTCTTTATATTTATGAAAATTAAATTATTGAAATTATTTTTTATAATTTATATAATAGTGATAGTGCGCTAGTAGCTCAACTGGATAGAGTGTTTGGCTACGAACCAAGAGGTTGCGGGTTCGACTCCTGCCTAGCGCGCCAAAAATAAGAAATAAATTAAATTTAGTCCAATATTTATTGGACTTTTTTTAATTCTTAAAAATTTAAAATCAGAGTTTTGTCAGTAAAACATTTTTATAAATATTTGATAATTTTATGTAAAATCTATACAAGAAAGTAAAGTTTTAATGCTTATGAGATATCAATTATGTCGGTATTAAAATTAAAAATAAATCTAGTGTATTATTATATTGATGGACATATCAGATTAAACGATAAAACCTATCATTATTCTAAAAAATCAATTAAGAATGAAAAGTTTAAAAATAAGAAATGGTGTAAAGAAATTAAAGGAGAAATGATTCATAAATTAAAAAGAAAAACATAATGCATTAGATTTAAAATTGATAATTATATACTTGATAATTTTGATAAACATTTTATTAAAAAGATGGAGAAAGATACTAAAAAAGAAAGTGTCATTAAAGGATTTAAATATAAATATTAATAGTACTATGAATCATTCTTTGATGGAATAGAATTAGTAGAAAATACATTCATCGAAGAAAAAGTTCAAGATTTTAAATTTATGTTAGAAATATTAATGTATCTACTAATTATAAGAATTTAATTTTAAATAAATTAAGACAATTAATTAATTTTTTACAGTAAAAAAATAACTTATGAAGATGAAAAAATGTTAATTGATAAATTAGAGCCATTTAGAAATTTTAATGATAAAAGACATTTTCATAAATATACAACTCCTGAAGAAAATAAAAGATATTGGAAAATGTAAGCGATAAATATTTTAGATATATAATCGAATAATTTTATTGCTCAGGATGTAGGATAAGTGAATTTCTTGCAAAAGAAACTAAAGACGTTAAATCTTATAAAGACATAAATAATAATTTAATTATATCAATAGAGATTTATAAACAAATATTTAATCTTAAAGATGGGGTCAACCCATATTTAAAGAATGTAAGTTCTATAACAACTATATTATGTAAGATAAGTAGCAGAACATTTTTTAGAATTCTTAAAGTTAAAAGAATTTAAAGAAGATGATTTATTATTTATATTTTCTAAAATAAGTTCCATAGAGAATTAAATAAAGCGTTAAATAAAGCAAATGAAGAACACAATACATTCTTTGAATTTGGAAGAAAGTCTATTGCAACTCATTTATATTTAGAATCTAAAGATGATAAACTTCATCTGCTTTTAATAGGATATAAAAATGTAGATATGACTTTAAATACATTTATGTTAGAAGATTACTTGAAAGATGTATTATTAATTAAGTTAAAGAAAACAGAGAATATAAAATAAATGATAGTTATGATTGCTTACTAAATAATTATCTTTTTTATTTAATATTTTTTGATATATTTAAAATTAAAGCATTTCTAAGTCAAAAAAAGCAAATTTGACTTTTTGGTAATCATATTTCCCATTAGTTTTCATTGGATAGTGAATTCCAATATCTCTTAATGGTTCTGGGCATTTATCTTTATGAATATAAGATGAATTATAAAGTATTAGAATTTTAATTTTGCCTTTAAGATAATCTCTTTTTGCTCTATCACATTCAAATTCAATAAAACTTTTACTATTTGAATGCTGATTCAAAAAACACATATTTTCTAATTTTCTATATTGTCCACAATATTGACAAGAACCTTTAGTAACTAAGGTTGTTTTATCTCCTACTATTAAAATAAATAATTTACACATATCCATTCTTGTAGAGAGTGATTTTTTAATGCTACAAGGATAACTTGTATCTCTTGATTGCATAAATTCATGAACATTTACAAAACCAATTCCTGAATAATATTCACTCTCATTCCAATTTAAAAGTTGATTAATTGCTTCTATATCATTATCAAAATCTGCTGCTAAATAAGTTTTTGTTCTATATATCATTATAAATCCTCTAATTCTTCTACATTTTTATTGTAAATTATAATATTTACCTCACCATAAAAACCATTTTCGTTATTAATAAAATTATTCTTTATTAATTCAATTGATTCTTTTAAATCCAATTTTAATCTTGATCTACCTGTACCAATTAATGGGATATATAAAGGAGTACCATTTCCTGAAATATTATATTCACTAGCAAGTGCATTTAATGCTTTTTGAATAGTTTTAATGCTAGATTCAGCTTTATTTCTAGATTTTAACTCTGATATTGGTAATAGATAAAATTTAGTTTTATTAACGGAATAAATACCTATTTTAAAGTCATGATTATTTATATATTCGATTTTAGGTCTTTTAATATTAAAGCTATTAATTTTAATAATCCATTTTCCATGTATTGCGTCTTTACTTATAATATCGTTTCC
>CAZDPH010000061.1:0-5587 GCA_964507285.1 uncultured Staphylococcaceae bacterium
TCTAAATAGAATTGCTAAATCATTATAACTTACTTCTGGATTTTCTCTTTTTAAAAGACATAATTCTTTTAATTTTGTATCAGTAATATTTTTAATTCCGTATTTTTTATCATATGCATTTAAAATGCTAATAATTTCTTCACTTTTTTCAATCATCTTTTTATAGTTATACATATCTAAATTAGCAATTCTATTTAGATTATTATTTTCATCTCTTTCAAGTCTTAAACCTTCAAAATCAAGTGCGGTATTATTTGCGTCTATAAATGCTAAAAAACTTGCAATCGCTTCACTTTGTTTTAGATAAACAACATAAGAAGATCTTCTTTGAATAAATTTGAATTCAAAAGGATATACTTTAATTTTTTTAGTAATTCTTAATATTTCTTTTGCAAATTCTTCATTTTTAGAAGACATTTCTAAATGATAATTACTAGTTAAAGGATTAGAACAACTTCCACTAGATAAAAATATTCCAATAAAATATCCTCTTAATCCTTCTTCTTTTGAAATTAATTTAGAAGGGATTTTATTAGATAAAAAATCTAATTCAAGAGATTTTAAAATATAATCAATTTCATTATTAATTACAATAATATATTCATAATGCTTTTTAAAATGCATTGAAACTCTATATCTAAAAGAAACATTAACATCATTAAATACTTTTCTTAATAATACATAAATATATTTACTCACTTTAGCGTTTTCAGTTTTAATCTCAATTCTTTCTTCTTTTCCAAATAAAAAAGATCCATTATTTTTAATAAAACTGCTTAAAATTGCTAAAGCACATGCTTTAGATACTTCATTATTACATAGTTCTTCTTTTATTTCTTGTGAAAAAGAAATTTGATTATCGCTTGTCATAATTTATCAATTAATTCTTTTAGTTCAATATAATTATTACATTTATATTTAATATTTTTCTCTTCTATTCCATATCTTTCTTTAATCGATAATAAGCAACTATCGATTAAAGCATTTTTAGCACATAATAAGTCGATATTAGTATCTCCTATCATTAAAGCTTCTTCTTTTTTAATATTATATTTATTTAATAAATAATTAATACCTTCTGGATCTGGTTTAGATTTAAATCCATTGCTTCTTGTAACATATTCTTTAAAATATTTATCAATTCCTAATTTTTTAAATGAATAAGAGGTCATTTCAAAGTTTTTAGCAGTTAAAGTTACTAAAATATACTCTTTATTATATAAATATTCTAAAACTTCTTTAGTATTATTAAATAAAGTTAAATCAGTATCATAATATTTTTTAGTACGCTTTCTATATTCATCATGAATAAATTTTGAATCCATTTCAGGAAAAGCATCATGAATTGAAAATTCTAAAGGTGGTCCACTGTAAATTTTAATTTTATCTGGATTAAATTTAGAACCATCTTTTTTATAAAGTTTAAATAATTCTTCCCATGTTTTAATTAAGATAGTATCAGTATCACATAAAGTACCATCTACATCAAAAATTAATAATTTTTTCATTGTGCTTTTTTATTTTTTGAATACCAAAGTAAATTATTTTTCTTAAAAACATAGTTATTAATGATCATAAAGATAATAATTAAAATACCTCCCGCAATCATTAAATAACTTGTAATTTCACTACTTCTATAATAATCACTTCCAGTTCTTAACCCTTCTAGGAAACATCTTGTTAATCCATACCACAAGATATATCCTCCAAGTAATGTACCATTACTATGTTCAATTAAAGAAGGATTTTTACTAATATTTTCTTCTTTTCTAAATTTATTAATTAATAAATTGATAGGTTTAAAAATTAGAGAATTTTTAAATAAATAAGTTAATACAAAATATCCAGTTAAATTTGTACATCCTTCTATAAAGAATAATGGCAGAGAAAAATATCCAATTTCTTTTGCAGCAGTTGCTCCAATTGAAGTATCACTTTTAGGAATTAAAAAGCCATGATTAAAATACATATTATTTTTAATTACAGTTGGTAAAAATTGATATGGACCCATAGATACAAAATTACCATAAACTTCATTATTAAAGAAATTACCAATTCTTCCAATAGCTTGTGCAAATAAAATACAAGGAACAATTATGTCAATAAGCAAAAGATAATCCATTTTTATATAATCTGGATTCTTTTTTACATATTTCATATATAAAATTTGAGAAACACCTGCAATAATACCAAGTATTGCACCTCCCATAATTCCAAGTCCGCCATCTCTAAAATCAAATATTCTAACCCAGTTAGCACCTTGGAAATCTGGTTCATTAGCACTTACAGATAAAATAACATACCAAATTCTAGCGCCAATAATACCTGCAGGAAATCCTACTAAAAATGTATTAGTAATTAAATCATGCTTCCCATATTCTTTCCGAATTTTATAATCCGCTACAAATAAAACAAGACATGCTCCAGAAAGAATAAATACAGCATACAAATAAATAGAAAAGCCATCACTATAAGTGGAACTTTGTGTATACGTATTAATAAGATGTATACCTTTAGCGCCAAAATAAATTCCATTTGCTAAAGGATATTGTAAATAAGGAGCGTTTCCTTCTGTATGTAAATAAAATCCAAAAATTAATACTAAAAGAGAGATTACAAACCACCATCTTCTAAATTTCTTAGAAATATTAAATTTTTGCATATATAAACATACATACAATGAATAAAGAAACGAAAATAATGCAATACTAAAAATAATAGCACCTAAATAAGAAAATAATTGATCGTACCATTTAACTACTATTTCTGCATTTTTTAAATACAAAGATGTATTAGGATCTAAATAAAATGCTAAATTTAATAGAATAAATCCAATTAAAAATGCTAAAGGAGGCAACCCTAAAACTAATTTATTATCTTTTATTAAATCTTTAAATTTATTATACTTTTCTTCTTTCTTTTTAATTTTATATAAAAATACTATTGAAGAAGCTAATCCTCCTATTAGAAGAATTAAACCAATATAATAAATAATATTATAAATAACTGTATCACTCATATTTATATATTCTCCTATACTCCTTTAATTTTACCATGTTTAAATATTTCTTTTAAATAATTTCCAGTGTATGATTCTTTAACTTCGCTAACTTCTTCTGGAGTACCTTTAGCAATAATCATGCCACCTTTTTCTCCACCTTCTCTTCCAATATCTACAACATAATCCGCTTGTTTAATTACATCTAAATTATGTTCAATTACTAAAACTGTGTCTCCATTATCAACAAGTTTTTGTAAAACTTTTAATAATTTATTAACATCATCAACATGTAAACCAGTTGTAGGTTCATCAAGAATGTATAAAGTTTTACCAGTAGGTTTTTTTTCTAAATAATAAGCAAGTTTAACTCTTTGAGCTTCTCCTCCTGATAAAGTAGTAGCATTTTGACCAAGTTCTAAATATCCAAGTCCTACATCATTTAAAGTTCTTAATTTATATTCTAATGAAGGATAATCTTTAAAGAAAGTTAAAGCTTCTTCAATTCTCATATTTAAAACATCATAGATTGATTTGCCTTTATATAAGCAAGATAAAGTTTCTTCATTATATCTTTTACCATTGCATTCGTCACATTTAACATAAACATCTGGTAAAAAATTCATTTGAATTCTTGTAACGCCTGCCCCTTCACAATGTTCACATCTTCCACCTTTATTATTAAAAGAGAACCTTCCTTTATCAAATCCTTTAGCTCTTGCTTCTTTAGTAGATGCAAAAATATCTCTAATATCGTCAAAAGCTTTAACATATGTAGCGGGATTACTACGAGGAGTTTTTCCTATTGCTTCTTGAGAAATGTCAATGATTTTATCAATATTTTCTACTCCCTTTAATTCTTTATATTTACCTGGGAATGTTTCAACTCCTGAAATTTCTTTTTTAATAGCTTTGTATAAAGTTTCATTAATAAGTGAAGATTTTCCACTTCCTGAAACTCCTGTAACACAAATAAAAGTACCTAAAGGTAATTTTAAATTAACATTTTTTAAGTTATTAGTAGTAACTCCTTTTATCTCAACAAACTTTCCATTGCCTTTTCTTCTATTTTTGGGAATTTCAATTTCTTTTCTATGAGATAAATAATCTCCAGTTAAAGAATTTAAATTCTTTTCAATATCTTCAACTGTTCCTTTTGCAACAACTTCTCCTCCATGAACTCCAGCTTTAGGACCTATATCAACGATATAGTCTGCACTTCTTATTGTTTCTTCATCATGTTCTACAACAATTAATGTATTTCCTAAATCTCTCATTTCTTTTAAAGAATGAATTAATTTAGCACTATCTCTTTGATGTAATCCAATTGAAGGTTCATCTAAAACATATAAAACTCCGCTTAATTTTGATCCAATTTGAGTAGCAAGTCTTATTCTTTGAGCTTCTCCTCCTGATAAAGTCATCGCATATCTAGATAAAGTTAAATATTCTAGTCCAACTTCAATTAAAAATTTACTTCTAGAAAGTAATTCATTAATAACTAGATCAGCAATTTTTAATTCATATTCACTTAATTTATTTTTTAAATTTTTAATGAATTCATAAAATTCTTCAAGAGTTAAATCACATACTTCTGAAATATTTTTATTATCAATATAAACAGATAATGCTTTTTCATTTAATCTTTTTCCATTGCAAGTAGAACAAGTTTTATCACGTAAAAAAGAAGAATAATATTCTCTTAAAAATTCACTTCCAGTTTCATGATATAATCTTTCAATTCTTTCTTTTACTCCTTCAATATGTCCTCTATGATGAGTAATATTTCCACTCGAAGATTTAATTTCAAAATTAAAATCTTCCTTACTTCCATTTAAAATAATGTCTATTTCATTTTTAGTTAAATCTTTAAAAGGCTTATCTTTATCAATTTTATAAATAGATAATAATTTATCAAATCTGATCCAATCTAAATTACTTGTATTAACAATATTTTTAAAATATTTAATTGCACCTTCATTAATTGATAAAGTATTATCAGGAACAAGTAAATTAATATCTACTTCTTGAGATATTCCTAACCCTCCACAATTAGGACAGCTTCCTAAAGGATTATTAAAAGAAAATAATCTAGGTTCTAAATTAGGGATAGAAAAACCACATATAGGACACGCATTTTTATCACTATACATTTTTTCATTATCATTAATTAATACATTAATAAATCCATCTCCCCATTTAGACGCAATTTCTATATCTTCAAATAATCTACTTCTAGATTTTTCTTTTTTTAATTTTAACCTATCAATTACAATTTCAATTACATGTTTTTTATTTTTATCTAAATTAATTCCTTCAAAATCAGCCTCATCAGTAGAAATAAATTCATTATCTATACGTAATCTTGTAAAACCATTTTTAGAAATCTTTTCTAATGTTTTTTGATGTGTTCCTTTTTCATTTTTAACTACAGGTGCTAAAATTATAATTTTATCACCTTCGTTATTTTTACAAATTTCATCTACTATTTTAGTAATAGAAATTGCAACAATTGGTTCGTGATGATGAGGACAGTAAGGGACTCCAATTCTAGCATATAATAATCTTAAATAATCATAAATTTCAGTA
>CAZDPH010000062.1:0-5567 GCA_964507285.1 uncultured Staphylococcaceae bacterium
GTAATCCTCTTGCTTCATTTCCAAATGCTAAAGTTACTAATTTATTAGAAAAATTAAAATTAGCAAGTTCATTTTTAGCTTGTAACATAAAAGAATAAATAGTATGGTTTTGAAATTTATTTTTATATTCATTTAAAGAATTAAAATGTTCTATATTAAATGCAAAAATACTTCCCATTGAACTTCTAATTACTTTAGGATCAAAATAATCTATATTTTGATCTACGATTGCTAAATTTTTAATATTAAAACCTAATGAACTTCTTATAATTGTACCTAAATTTCCCATATTTGATATTGAATCAAGTAAAATATGATCAAAAGAAGAATCAATATTAGTTTTATATTTATAAAATGTTCCTATAATATATACATTTTCTTTATCACTTAATTTATTAAAAATTTTAGTTTCATTAAATATAATTTTATTATTATCTATTTCATTTTTAATTTTATTTATTACTTCCTCATTATTAAATGAAGGATGAATATAAATATTAATAATTTCTTTTTTATGATATTTAATTAATTCTAAAGTAGGAAATGCTCCTAATGAGTAGGAATAATTTAATTCTTTATTATATTTTTCTATTTTCATATAAAATATTATAACTTAAAAATTTATTTTTTTTAATCAATTATGTATAATAATTTAGTATAAGGAGAAATATATGAATACTCAAATCTATAGTGTAGAAAAAAAGAATTATTATAAAGCTAGTAATGTTGTTAGTATTATTGGAGGTTTTTTAATTACAATTTTATCTTTTTTACCAATTAGTATTTATAATACTTATTTAAATTTATATTCTTTATATTCAAGTTTATACGCA
This sequence comes from uncultured Staphylococcaceae bacterium, assembly GCA_964507285.1. Classification (GTDB taxonomy): domain Bacteria; phylum Bacillota_I; class Bacilli_A; order RFN20; family CAG-826; genus Onthovivens. The sequence continues at coordinate 834 of CAZDPH010000062.1, forward strand.
AATAGCAGTGAACTTAATGGTTCAAATGAAGTTATTTCTAGAGAATTATTATTTAAACAATGTCAAAATTTATATTCAGAATTTCAAATTGTTTTAATTATATTTGTTATTGTTTTAGCACTTTATATTATTGTAATAGGTACAATGTATTTAGTTGCTTTTATTAAATCAAATAAAAATAAATAAATTTAATCTTACTTTACGTAAGATTTTTTTTATTAAAAAATATTGAAAATTACGATATTTTTTCTTAAAAAATTTAATATATTTAGATATAATTATTATATATGGAAAAAAAGTATGATTGCATTTTTGTAGGAGCTGGACCTGCTGGAATTTATGGGGCTTATGAGCTTATTAAATTAAATAAAAATTTAAAAATTTTATTAGTAGATAAAGGACATGATATTTATAAAAGAAATTGTCCAATTTTAAATGGGAAAATTAAACAATGTCCTAAAGATATATATGGAAATAGTGGATGCTTTCCAGCATGTTCAATGACTAGTGGATTTGGTGGATGTGGTGCTTTTAGTGATGGTAAATTTAACATTACTAATGAATTTGGTGGTTGGATGAATGAATATATTTCAAAAGATGAAGTTATTTCATTAATTAAATATGTTGATCAAATTAATTTAGAACATGGTGCTCCAAATAATTTAACTGATCCAAATACCAAAGAAGTTTTAGAAATTGAAAAAAGAGCTTTAGCTGCTGGATTAAAATTATTAAGAAGTGAAGTTAGACATTTAGGTACAGAAGTTAATTTAAAAATACTTCAATCAATTTATGAAGAATTAAAAACTAAAATTGATATTGAATTTAAATGCGAAATTGATGATATTATTGTTGAAAATGAGACCATTAAAGGTGTTAAAGATAAAAAAGGTAATGTATATTTAGCAAATAATGTTATTTTAAGTGTAGGAAGACCAGGGTCAAGTTGGCTTAGTAAAACCGCTCAAAAACATGGAATAAAAGTTTCAAATAATCGAGTAGATATTGGAGTAAGAGTAGAAACAAATGATTTAATTATGGAAGAGATTAATAAATATCTCTATGAAGGGAAATTTGTTTTTAATACAAGTTTAGGAACAACAGTTAGAACTTTTTGCTCAAATCCATCTGGACATGTTGTTGTTGAAAATAATAATGGTACAATAACTGCAAATGGACATGCTTATAATGATCCAAAGCTTGGTAGCAAAAATACAAATTTTGCTTTATTAGTTTCTCATAATTTTACAGAACCATTTAAAGACGCTAATGGATATGCATATGATATTAGTGCTTTAGCTAATAAATTAAGCGATGGTACAGTTATTGTTCAACGATATGGAGATATTGTAAAAGGAAGAAGAAGTACTCAAAAAAGAATTGATGAAGGATTTGTTGAACCAACTTTAAAAGAAGCAATTCCAGGAGATTTAGGCTTAGTATTACCATATAAAACAATGAGATCATTAATCGAAATGATTGAAGCTTTAGATCATGTCACTCCAGGTATTGCTAATGGTCATACATTACTTTATGGAGTAGAAGCTAAATTTTATAGCGATAGAATAGAATGTAATTCTGAATTTGAAACAAAAATACATGGTTTATTTGTAGCAGGTGATGGAGCTGGAATAACAAGAGGATTAGCACAAGCTGGTGCTAATGGAGTACATATTGCAAGAACGATTGCGAAAAGGAGTTGATAATTATGTTTTTATTAGAATTTAATACATTATTTAATAATATTACAATAAACGAAATTATTGAACTTATCTTTTTAGTAATTTTACTTGTTGCTTTAAATTTATTTATTCATTTTTTTATTAAAAGAAAAGCAGTATATATATCTACAATTGTAGGTACTAGTTTAATTTTAATTTCATTTATTTTAAGACTTAATACTCTTTTAAATGTTATTATGTTTTTACTTTTAGTAGTTTTAATTATTGGCATAATGACAAATTTAGTAGAATTTAGAAATTTATTTGCAAATAGAGCAGATCAAAAGAAAAATGATAAAATTGTTGTAAATAAAAAAAGTAAAAAGAAAGTTTCTAAAATTTTTGATCATGAAGAAATATATAAACGAATTGAAGAAGCTGTTTTGTATTGTTCTAAAAATAAAATTGGAGCTTTAATTACCATTGAAAGAAGTGATGATTTATCTACAATTATGAAAAATGGTACTGAGATTGATTGTCCTATTACTCCAGAACTTTTAGAAACTATTTTCTATCCTGGAAGTAGATTACATGATGGAGCAGTTATTATTAAAGATGATATTATAGTAGCGGCAAGTGTTTATTTTACTCCAACTACTAAAGCTTTAAGTGGAAAGTATGGAAGTAGACATAGAGCAGCTTTAGGAATTAGTGAAATTTGTGATGCGATAACAATTGTAGTTAGTGAAGAAACTGGCAAAATTTCTATTGCATATAATGGAGAATTAAATTCATATTCACCAGATTATTTCTTTAGAGCACTTGTTAATACTATTAGTTTCTCATCTAGCAAAGATAATAATTTGAATAAATAATATAATGAATAACGAAAATAGAAAAAATGAATATTATAATTATATTTTAAAATTATTAGCTTTAATTAAATATTCAAAAATTTGTAAAGATAATAGTAAAATTGATGAAATAGAAAAATTAGCAATGGAGATGTTAAACAATTTTGAAAATTGTAATTTTAATAAAATAAATTATTTTTCAAAAGAAGAAGTTTTAACTCCTGCTATAGGATTTATTTTTATTATTAAAAATGAAAATAATGAAATATTATTTTTAAAAAATAATGAAAAATATGAATTACCTTTTTCAAATTTTGAAATATATAAAGGTTTTAATGAAAATATAGATAATTATTTAAAAAAAGAGTCAATTGATATTAAGAATTATTATATTAAAGGTATAATAAATAAAATGCCTTTAGATAATTTAAATAAAAATTTTTCTACTCCAGAATATTTATTTATTTTATCTAGTGAAATTAAAAGTTATAATATTAATAATAGTTTTATTTTTATTGATAAAAAAGAAATAAATGATACTTTTTTATTTAATAAAGAAGAAATTATTAAATTTATTACAATAAGTAATAGTGAAGAATTTTATAAAGAATAAGGAGAAAATTATGTCAACACATATTAATGATAATGCACATTTTGCAAAAACAGTTTTAATGCCAGGAGATCCATTACGTGCTAAATTTATAGCAGAAAATTTCTTATTAGATTATGAAGAAGTTACTAGTGTTAGAGGAATTTTAGGTTTTACTGGTCATACAAAAGAAGGAAAAGAAATTTCTATCATGGCAAGTGGAATGGGAGTACCTAGTATTGGTATTTATAGTTATGAATTATATGCTTTTTATGGTGTAGAAAATATTATTAGAATTGGAACTTGTGGAAGTTACCAACCTGAATGTAAAGTTGGAGATGTTATTATTGCAACAAGTGCATGTAGTTCATCTAATTATGCATATCAATTTGATTTAAAAGGAGCGGTTATTTCTCCATGTAGTGATTTTTCTTTAATATTAAAAGCTTATAATAAAGCTAAAGAATCAAATATTCCTGTTCATGTTGGACCTATTTTTTCAAGTGATGTTTTCTATGATAATGATAAAGATTATTGGAAAAAATTCCAAGCTTTAGGAGTACTTGGAGTTGAAATGGAAAGTTATGGACTCTTTTTAAATGCAATGAAATTACATAAAAAAGCACTTTGTATTTTAACAGTAAGCGATTCATTCTGCGTTAAGGAAGAATTAACTAAAGAAGAAAGACAAACTAAATTAAATAATATGTTTGAACTTGCCTTAAAAATGGCAGATTAATTATGAATAAAGAACAAATTATAATCGTTTGCTTATCTATTTTAGTTTCTATTGCTTTAATTGTAGCAATTATATACTTTTTTATTATACCTTTATTTAAAAAGAAATTTATGTATAAAAATTTTAAATATGTATATTATAAAAAAGTATATAAAGTTGCTGAATATAATGATTATTTACTTATTAATCAAATTAATTTAAAAGATAATGATGATATTATTGTTTCTAAGATTGATCATATTATTTTAGGAAAAAAATTTATTTATATTATTAAAGATAGATATTATAGAGGCGCCTTAAATGGAGAAAAATTAGATAATACATGGTTATTTTTTGATGAAAAAAATAATAAGAAAGAAGTTTCTAATCCTATGCTTAAAAATGAAGAAAGGGTTAAGAAATTTTGTGCAATAAGTAATATTGATCCATCATTTTGCATTTCTATTGTTTTAATTAATGATGATTGTGTTGTTAAAAATCCTAATGAATTAAATTCTAATAATTCATTTATAATATCTTGTAAAAAATTAAATAAATTAATTAAGACAATTGAAAAAAGAAAAGTTAAAGATATCGATCAAAAATCTGCAGAAATAGCAATGCATGATTTATATCGAATTTATGGAAGAGGGCAAGAAGAATAATGATTAAAGAGATATATAAACGTTTTAAAAATAACTTCTATATGACTTTTACATATAGTAGTTTTTTAATATTTATATTTTTTATTGTATTTATTTTAATAATGTTATTTTTAAATTTATTTACTTTAAATAACATTTTTTCTTTTTTTATTTTTATTTTAATTTCTTCAATTCTATTAGGATTTGTTACTCCAAGTATATATGCATATTTTGTATGTAATGATTTATTTGATAATGATAGAGGAAT
>CAZDPH010000063.1:0-5536 GCA_964507285.1 uncultured Staphylococcaceae bacterium
GATTATCAATAAATCCCATTACTATCATTTGAGTAGCGTCTTTTTTTGATAATCCTCTACTCATTAAATAGAATAATTGATATTCATCTATTTTACTAACAGTAGCTTCATGTTCTAAATAAGAAGAATCATTAAATACTTCATTTTTTGGAATAGTATCTGATTTAGATTTATCATCTAATATTAAAGTATCACATTCAATATGAGTTTTTGAATTTATTGCACTTTTTAATATTCTAGCAGTCCCTCTATAATTACAGATTCCTCCATCTTTAACAATAGATTTAGAAATAATTGATGAAGTAGTATTTTTACCAATATGTATCATTCTACTTCCTGCATCTTGATATTGATTTTTACCTGCTACCGCAATAGAAACACATATTCCTTTAGAATTATCCCCTTTTAAAATACATCCAGGATATTTCATATTTATTTGACTACCTATATTTCCATCAATCCATTCCATAGTAGCATTTTCATGACATAATGCTCTTTTAGTTACTAAATTAACAATATTATTAGACCAATTTTGAACTGTAGAATATCTACATTTAGAATTTTTATGTACAATAATTTCTACTACTGCAGCATGTAAACTTTCTTTAGAATAAATAGGAGCAGTACATCCTTCTACATAATGAATATCACTATTTTCATCTACGATAATTAATGTTCTTTCAAATTGACCTGTTTTTTCATTATTAATTCTAAAATAAGATTGTAATGGTTTTTCTAATTTTACATTTTTAGGAACATAAATAAAGCTACCACCACTCCAAACAGCACCATTTAATGCAGCATATTTATTATCAGTATATTTAACTACTGTATTAAAATATTTCTTTACTAAATCTGGATATAATTTTAATGCCATATCAGTAGAAAGAAAAATAACACCTTTTTCTTCTACTTCTTTTAACATATTATGATATACCATCTCAGATTCATATTGAGTAGCAGCACCACTTAAATATTTACCTTCTGCTTCAGGAATACCTAATTTTTTAAAAGTATCTTTAATTTGAGAAGGTACTTCTTCCCAACTTCTTTCTTCTTTTTTACTATATCTTGTAAAATAAGTATAAGAATTAAAATCTAAAGAAGTAGTATCTGGTCCAAAAGAAGGATAATCTAATTCTAAAAACTTCTTATAAGCTTCTAATCTAAAATTTAACATCCATTCAGGCTCTTCTTTAGCGTTAGATATTTTTCTAATAACTTCTTCTGATAATCCAATTCCAGTAGAATAAATACTTGTTACATCATCTTTAAAATCATATTTAGAATAATCAGAATCAAATTTATTTTCCTTCATCTTTATTTTCTCCTGAAATTATTTTATCAATACCTATGCTTCCTATACTTGCACATTTAATTCTAGCAGCTTGTTTATAAGTATTAGAAAAAGCATTTAATTCTTCTAAAACATTTTCATCATAACTTTCTTCATGTAACATATGATGATAATTATTAATAATATTAATAGCGTCTTCTTCAGTTTTATTAATTACTAAATCACATAAAATATCAGTAGATGCAGTAGATATAGCACATCCTATTCCATTAAAGAATGCATCTTTAATAATATTATTTTCTATTTTTAAGTAAATTGTTAAATCATCAATACAAGAATCACTATCCATTCTTATTGATTTATAATTACTAGTATCAATATTTTCTTTCTTATTAGAAGGAGATTTATAATGATCTAATATTATTTCTCTTTTCATTTCATCAGTTAAAGTAAGCATCTAATATATCTCCTTTTTCTTTTAAAGCATTATATAAATGATCTATATCATTAAAATCATTATATAAATAGAATGAACATCTTAATGTTCCAACAGTTTTTAAAAAGTCTCTTAATAATTTAGCACAATGTTCTCCACTTCTCACATATATTCCTTTAGAATTTAATAAACTAGCTTCATCTTGAGGGAATACATCTTTTACATTAAAAGTAATAATACCTGATACACTATCCTTATTATAAATAATAACATTATCTAATGTAGATAGTTTTTCTATAGCATATTTTTTTAATTCTTCTTCATGTTTTTCAATGTTTCCCATTCCTATATTATTTAAATATTTAATAGCTTCATTAAATCCATATATGCCTGCGATATTTTGAGTACCTGCTTCAAATTTAGCAGGTGGTTGAAGATACGCTACATTACCACACATATCAAATCTAGCATTATCTCCTCCTCCCATCATGAATGGATCCATTTTACAAAGTAAATCAAATTTACCATAAAGTGCTCCAATTCCAGTAGGTCCAAGCATTTTATGAGCAGATAATGTTAAAAAATCACAATCTAAATCTTTAACATCTATTTTTATATGTGGTGCACTTTGAGCAGCATCACATACTACAATTGCACCATATTTATGAGCTACTTCACTAATAGCTTTTATATCTGTTTTAAAACCTAAAACATTACTAACTTGAGCAACACTAACTACTTTAGTATGCTTAGTAATTACTTTTTCTAAATTTTCTTTTAAACATCTTCCTTTACTATCTAAAGGAATATATTTAATTTTACATCCCTTTGATTCTGCTACTTTAAACCAAGGAAGAACATTACTAGCGTGTTCTGCTTCAGTTAAAATAATTTCATCTTCACTAGTTAAATATTTCATTCCATATCCATATGCTACTAAATTAAGTGACATACTTGTTCCGCTAGTAAAAACTATTTCTTCAGGATTAGCATTTAAAAATTTAGCAAGATTACTTCTTGTTTCACTTACTTTTTTATCTACATTAAAAGCTAAATCATAATCTCCTCTATGTGCATTAGCACCATCATATTCATAATAATAACTACATGCATCTATAACTGATTTAGGTTTAAATGTAGTAGCGGCATTATCTAAATAAATAAAAGGTTTAGAGTCATTTTTATGATTTTTATAAATAGGGAAATCTTCTCTTATTTTTTTAACATCTAACATTATAATTTTTCTCCTATATATTTAATAAATTCATTTTTACTTTCTTCATCCATTTTACTAGTAATAGTAATTAAATTACCTAAGATTAATAATCTTTTAGCGTCTTCTAATTTAATTCCTCTAGATAATATATAATAAAGATCACTTTCTTTAATATTTCCTATTGCACATCCATGACTTGCTTTAATATCATTATTATCTATTTTTAAAATAGGATGACCTATTCCTTTTGAAGTATTATCAAGTAATGTTATTTTAATATTTTGATAAGCTTCTGATTTAATGTTATTTTCTTTAATATGACTTGTTTCATTAACATTTAACAATGAATTATCTTTAGCAACTCCTTTAAAAATAGATTTAGAAAATGTAAGTTTATTATTATGAATAAAATCAATATTATATTCTTTTTTATTATCATTAATTCCTAAAGAAGAAACATATATTTCTCCTTTAGAATTAATTTCATTTAATGATGAATTAATATTAATTTTAGAATTAGTAGAAGAAATATCTCCTAAATAAAGTTCATAATTAGAATTAGTTAATGAATTGATATTAATATTAAATTCATTAATATTATTACTTACTAAAATAGTAATAACTACATTAGAATTTTCTTTAATTAATATATTTATTTCTTTAGAATTATTATTTTTTAAAGTAACTTCTTTATAATTTCCTTTAATTTCTATTTCTTCTTTTTCATGTTCTAAAATTAAAAATTCTCTAGAAGTAGATTCATGAAGAATATATTTAGGAATATTAAAATTTAATTCCTGTTTCATATTATTTATTTCCTTTAGATAATTCTTTAGTAGCACAACTTCCAATAGAAACTGCTTTCTTTTCTATTTCTTCTTTTTTAATAGATATACCTAATTCTTTTTCTATCCATTCATATCCTTCTTTATCAATTCTATTAATATAAGAGGAATCTCCATCAAGTACTATTTTCCCATTAATCATAACTACACTTCTAGTAGGTTTAATTAATGTAAATAATTTAGAATAATGAGAGATTACTAAAAAAGAAGTATTATTTTCTTTATGTTCTTTACTAATAACTTCACTTATAGTATTAATAGCATCTACATCTAATCCTGAATCAATTTCATCAAGCATTGCTATAGTAGGTTTTAAAAGTAGCATTTGAAGAATTTCATTTCTTTTCTTTTCTCCTCCACTATAACCATCATTTAAGTGTCTTGATGCCATATCAAAAGGAAGTTTAACTTCATTAGATGCATTTTCAATAAGTTTATAGAATTCATATAAACTTACTTTCTTTTCTCTTCTAGCATTAATTGCACTTTTATAAAAATCACTAGTAACTACTCCTTCTATTTCACTAGGATTTTGAAATGCTAAAAATAAGCCTTTTCTACTTCTTTCATCTACACTCATTTTTAATACATCTTCATTATCAAGAAAAATAGATCCACTTGTTACTTTATATCTAGGATTTCCCATAATAGCAGATAATAAAGTAGATTTCCCATGTCCATTAGGACCTAAAAGTGCTACTACTTCACCTTGTTTAATAGTTAAATTAATACCTTTTAATATTTCTTTATCTTCTACAGAAACATGTAAATCTTTAATTACTAATTCTTTCATATAATTCTCCTAGATTATTTATTCACTCAAGATAATATTTTATAAAAAATAATAATATCTCTCAAATAATATGATAATTTATTTATTAAATTAAAAAATTCCTTTCATTTTTAATGAAAGGAATTAATTTAATATATTAATTATTCGTTACTAACTTTTGTGAATTCTGGTAATGGAATAGATACTCCAGTAAATTCTGTTTTACTACCTGTATAATCTGTACTTACAGTAATATATAAGTATAAAAGTTGAGGATTATTTTTAGTTAATGTAATAGTTGAATCAGTAGGATTACTTAATGAACTAGAATCATTTTTCTTGCTGCTAGTCATAAATAAATAACTTGCTTTATAGTTAGCATCTGCGTCTAAAGTTATTTCTTTAGATTCAGTTTCACGAACAGTTGCTTTCGTTGTACTTAAATTGTTATTTAAATTTTTAAGTTTATTAGTTTTTGTTAAAGTTGTAGTAAGATCATATTGTTTACATGCAATTGAATAACTATCATCTTCAAATGAACAAAGATCAAATGGAATAATATAATAATCTCCTTCTTTTGAAAAACTTAATCCCTTTAAATATACTTCATGATAAATATATGGAGGATTTTCAAGATTATAAGTTGTATCAGTAGTACTTGGATTAGCAACTTTACCATTTTTAGAATATTCTACTGATAAAGGTGCAGTAGTATCATCAGATATTTTATTTCCTTTAGATACTGCAGTTGGTCTTAAATAATCTTGCATATCACTTACATTTGAATCAGAATCACTAAATTTAGTATATACATAAGAAATACCAATTTTAGAATCACTAGTGTGAGTATTACCACTTCCAGTATCATCGGTTTCTTTTCCTAACGCTTCAGCAACTTTTGTTAAAGTACCACTTGCAGTAAAATATACAGTTGATGTAGTAGCAGCAAATGCAGCACTTACTCCTAGTA
>CAZDPH010000064.1:0-5525 GCA_964507285.1 uncultured Staphylococcaceae bacterium
AAAATATTTAATTATTTAAGTTTTAAATAAATAATTAACAATTTTAAATTTTTTATAACTTAAAAAATTATTTTTAAAATTTTTATAGGATTATTTTTTGGTTTTATCCCATTTAATAAAAAAGCTAATAATTGTTAATGTAATTGTAGATAAGCTCCAAGTAAATGGATAAAACCAAAAAATAGTAGTAACATCATTATTAATATAGTTAAGTGCTACAGGAATTAAACTAACTCTAATTACTACCCAACAAAGAATCATTACAATCATAGGAGTTTTAGAATAACCTGCTCCTCTTAATATTCCACTAACTCCATGAGAATAAGCAAGTAAAAAATAAAATGGTGCAGTTATTTTAATTTGAGTAATAGTAGCTTCTATTACACTTTCAGTAGATGTAAATAAACTAACTACATATTTACCTAGTAAAATAATTCCTATTCCTAATGCTTCAGTAAATATCATTGAAATAAGTAAACCCTTATATGCTCCAGATTTTGCTCTTTTAAATTCTTTAGCACCTACATTTTGACCTACATAAGTCGAAAGTGCCATTGAAAAAGATCCACTTGGTAAAGTTGCAAAACCTTCTATTTTTGAATATGCTCCAAAACTAGCACTAGCAAGTTTTCCAAATGAATTAACTTCTGAAAGAATAAAAGTATTAGAAAAAGAAATAATACTATTTTGAAGACCAGTAGGAATTCCATATTGAATTATTTTAATTAATTCATCTTTATGAAATCTAATCTTTTTAAATTCTACTTTATAATCTTCTTTAGTTAAAAATAATTGTAAGAAAGTTAATAATGATGAGATTGCTTGAGCAATAATGGTAGCAACTCCTGCTCCTATTATTCCCCATTTAAAAACTGCAACAAATAATAAATCTAACGCAATATTAATAATACTTGCAATAATTAAATAATAAAGTGGTCTTTTAGAATCTCCTACTGCTCTTAAAATAGAACTTCCTGCATTATACATAACAGTAAAAATAACACCAATAAAATAAGTATGAAAATAAGTTATTGAATTAGGTAATATGTCTATATCTGTATTCATTAAACGTAAAAGATAAGGTGCTAGAAAATAACCTAAAAAAGATAAAACTATTCCTAAAACAAATGCAAATAAAATAGTAGTATGTATTGTTTTAGACATCTTATCTTTATTTTTAGCACCAAAATATTGAGCAATAACAATGCCTGCTCCTACTGATATTCCTTGCACTAAACCAATAAGAAGATTAATTAAAGATCCACTACTGCTAACAGCAGCCATAGCTTCATCTCCTACAAATTGACCAACAACTGCACTATCACAAATATTGTATAATTGTTGAAATAAGTTGCCTAAAAGTAATGGTAATGTAAATAAAATAATTACTTTTATAGGATTACCTTTAGTCATATCTATGTTTTTGTTTTTCTTTTTAGATTCTATTTCTATATCATTTTCCATATTAAATTAATTTTGAGATATCAATATTTATTATTTTTTCATTTTCTAATGTATTTTGTTTTATAAAGCATATCATGTAAATAGGTAAGTAAATTAATTTATTATCTACACTTAAATTATTATTACTTAATACATATCCATAATCATAATTAAATTCTTTATTATTTAATAAATTATTGATTGCTCTATGTACTTTATAATCTTTACCACTTTTAACTTCAATAGGTACTACTTTATTATTAATTTCTATTAAAAAGTCTATTTCTCCTCTTTTTTTATTATTATTGTAATATAATTCAAATCTATGAGCTTTTAATTCACTTGCTACAACAGCTTCATAAATAGATCCTTTATTAAAATCAAAATCACTATTTAAAATTTCTGCTTGATTTCCATTTAATAATTTATAAGTTAATAATCCTACATCTAAATAAAATAATTTAAATAATGTTCTTTCTTTACTTGCAAGTAAGGGATATTTAGGTTCATCTACATTATGCACAAATAATCCTACATTAGAATTTTTAAGCCAAGTAAATGAAGTTTCATATTTATAAAATCTAGAATTACCATTTAAATCTTTTAAGATAAATCTTTTATTAGTATTATTAAGTTCACTAGGAATTAAATCAAAAATTTCTTCTATATTTAATTTATTTTCTTTTTGATACTTAGTAATATCTTTTTTATAACCAACGTATATTTCTTCTAATACTTTATTAACTTTAAATATATCTTTTGTATCTACAAAAGTTTGAACAGCTTTAGGCATTCCCCCTACAATTAAATAAAGTTTAAATATCTCCATCATTTGTTTATGAATAATATCATCTACTTCTACTTTATTATCAAAACAATTATTTAAATAATTAAATGTTTTTTTAGAAATATTAAATGCTAATAAAAACTCTTCAAAATCTAAAGGATACATTTCTAATATTTCTAAATATCCTAAAGGAATTGAATGAATGTTTTGCATTTTAATACCTAAAAGAGATCCAGAAAAAATAAATTTATAATTATAAGATTCAGTTAAAAATTTAATTGACGTAATAGCGTCTTTAGCTTCTTGAATCTCATCAATAAAAATAACTGTTTCATTTTCTTTTAATTCTTTTTTAGTAAAAGAAGTTAATCTTAAAAATAATTGTTCATGATTACTAGATGTATTAAAAGCTTCTAACATTGTTTTATCGCTAATTAAATTAATTTCAATGTAATCAATTTTATTAGAATTTAAAAATTCACGTATAATAGTAGTTTTACCTATTTGACGTGCTCCATCAATTAATAATGAACTTGATGAATTTTTATACCAATTTTCAATTTTTTTAATGATTTTTCTATATAACATAGTTTTCCTCTATTAGTATTATACTAAATATTTGCATTTTTCCAACCATTTTAAGGTTAAAAATTGCATTTTTCCAACTTTTTTAAGCCTATTTTTTGCATTTTTCCAACCATTTTTCCAACTCTTAACATTTAAAAAGGTATTTGATTTTTGATTCAAATACCTTTTTAAATTATAAAACATATAAATAAATACTTAAAAATTGTAATACTACTCCAATACTTACAAAGACATGAAATACTGTGTGCCACCAAACAGATTTTTTCTTTCCTATTCCATAAAGTATCGCACCTATTGAATAAGATATACCTCCACTTAAAAGTAAGATAAATCCATTTAAAGAGATAACATTAATTAATTCTACACAATTTAAAATAATACACCATCCTGCTAATAAATAAATACACATTGATAAAGTACTATATTTTTTAATGTTAATTGAATTCATTACTATTCCAAGAGTAATTAAAGAATAAACTAAAGCAAAAATAATCCATCCAGAATAATTAATACTTTCTATTCCCCATAAAGGGGCAGTTCTTAATGAAATTAATGAATAAGGAGTATAAGTACCTGCTACTAAGAAAAAAACAAAATCATGATCTAATATTCTTAATACTCTTTTTCCATTATTCTTTTTTAAAGCATGATAAATTGTACTTATTGTCATAGTAACAATAATAGAAAATCCATAGATTGAACAAGAAATAATAGAATAAATATAATCACTACTAGAAATATGAATTTCATTAGGAGTAAAAATATTATTAATTTTAAGTAACATTAAAATTAATGCAACTATTCCAAAAAGTGCAGTTAATCCATGTGTAATTGAATTTGCTAATTCATGTTTTAATTTGTAATCTGGTAAAATAACTTCTTTAATGCTCATAATACTAATTTATCTAGTTTTTAAAACTAAAACAATTATATTATTAAACAAGATAAATGTAAATATAATAATTAAATATTTTTATTATTTAATTCTTTTTCTTTTTTATTAAATTCTATTAAATTATCATCACATTTTTTCATCCATTTTTTTCTTAAAATAAAATAAGTAGAAATAGATAAAATAAATGCTAATATCCATGATATTGGATAACATAAATATAATATTTCTAAAGAATGAAAAGGAGAAGAAATATCACTAGAATAAATACATTTATCCCAAAAGATTCTAAATCCACAATTAAATATAATTGTGTATATAGTAGGAATAAAAGAATAACCTACTCCTCTTAATACACTTCTTTCAGTATCCATTAATCCACATATAAAATAAGAAAGTAATACTACTTTCATTCTTTGGAATGCATATTCTCCTATTTCTCTAGTATAGTTATTACCCATATATAATTTTAATAAAGGTTCTTTTAATAAATAAGTAGTATAACCTACTAGTATTCCTATTATAGTTACTCCAATTAAAGAAATAATATGACATTTTTTAACATTATCTTTTAATCCTCTTCCATAATTAGCACTTATAAAACTAGGAGTAGCATTAAATACTGCATACATTGAAATATAAGTATAACTTTCAATATTACCTGCATTAGTATTAGCACTTACTATAATACTTGGCCATTCATTTACACTTGCTTGTAACATTACATTAGAAATAGAAAATAATACTCCTTCTAATCCAGAAGGTACTCCAAATCTTAATATTTCTAATAATTCTTCTTTATAAAATTTTAATTTTTTAAATCTAAAATTACAAAATCCTTTATTAATGTATAAAAATAAAATAACTAATAATCCACTTAAAGATTGAGAAATAACAGTACCTAATGCTACTCCTACTTCTTTTAAATCAAAAGCATATACAAATAAATAATTTAATAAGATGTTAGTAATTCCACTAATAACTAAAAAAATTAATGGTTTAAAACTATCTCCCATTCCTCTAAAAGCACTACCACCAAAACTATAAATCATAAATCCAGGCATAGAAAGAAAATAAATTCTTAAATAATTACTAGCAATATCTAAATAAGATTCATTAACTTTCATTAATATTAATAAATCTTTAGCAAATATAAATCCAAATATAGCAAGTATTATTCCACTGATAATTGATAGTAAAATTCCAGTATGAATTGCTCTTGAAGTAGTTTCTTTATCCTTTTTTCCTACATATTTAGATACTACTATATTTACTCCACTAGAAAGTCCTAAAAATGCTTGAGTAATTAAAGCAGTTAAACTTCCATTACTGCCTACAGCTGCTCCATATATAGGTCCATTTTTTAATTGAACTACAATTAAATCAAATGTATTAAAAAGTAATTCTAAAATACCTACTAGTAAAATAGGTATAACAAAAATAATAAATTTTTTTATTAATGTTTTTGTGTCTCCACTAGTTAAATCCATCTCGGATTTATTTATTAATTTAGATAATTTATTCATATTTTTATATTTTAGATTATTTCACAACTTCTATTTTATGAGTAACATCTCTTACTACATCATTTGATCTGTATCCTAATGCAATACTTACAATAAATTTATATTCATTAGATAAATTACTATATTCTTTTAATAATTCATTATTATTAAATAAAGATTTAATTGAATAAATCATAACTGAATCAATAGATAAATCTCTAGCTTTTAACATTATGTTTTCACTAATACATCCTGCATCTAAACATGCTAAATCATTATTAGTATTTTTAGAATAAATTAATATTAATTT
>CAZDPH010000065.1:0-5453 GCA_964507285.1 uncultured Staphylococcaceae bacterium
TACCTTTAATATGTAAAGTGTTATTATCTTCAAAGTTATTATAAATATAAGAAGTAGTTCCTTCTTTTAAATATAAATTAACTGTTACATTCTTATTAGTATTCCATAATGCTTTACCACTTTCTTTATTTTGATAAATAGTAGCATTATCTAAAGTTAAATTAATTTCACTATTTTTAGAAATAGTAATATTAACTCCATTATAATAATATCCTGATAAAGTCTTATCAGAATCAATTTCTTCTAATTCACCTTCTTTACTAGTTTCTAATACACTTGTATCAATTGAATTTAATTTATTAATAGGTGCAATTCCATCACTAGTTATTGAATTCAATGTAATTGTATCTTCAATATTAGTATTATCATTATTATTAGAATTTGAGTTACAAGAACTAAGAAATAAAATAGAAAATAATGATAATACTTTATAAAATGTTTTTTTCATTAATTTAATCCTCCTTGTTTATAAAATAATTTTATTTTTAATTATTAAATTTTTAAATTAAAAAATTAAAAATTTAATAAGATTTTAATAATTATTTAAGATAAGATAATTTAATAAAAATATAAAATTAAATTTAAATTTTAATCTTTAAGACATCCGATAGGAATTACATAAACTCCATCGTTTCTTTTATATCCATATTCAGTACCAGTTATAATTATTTTTAAATCTGGTAATCTTAAAGGAACTTGTTTTTCTTTTTTATTATATTCATTAATTAATTTTTCAATTTCTAATAAGTGGGTTGCACCTTTATCTATTTCATTAGAACCTAATTTAAATTCAACTAAGGCATATCTTCCATCATTTAAATGTAATACTCCATTAGCTTCCAATCCATAGCAATCATGATAATAAGATAATTCTCCATTCATTTTAGATGAATAGATTTTTAAATCTCTAATAACTAAAGATTCAAATAAAAATCCTAATGTTTTAAAGTCAGTATTAAAATATTCTGAGGAAAGTCATAACGCAGCCACTGCAATAGAAGGATCAACAAGATTACGCTTTTTGCTAGATCGAATATTTGATTTTGATCTAATAGAAGGGCACCATGCATTTATATCCTCAACTATATATAATTCTTCTAATTTTTCTAAATAGTTATAAAAAGTTCTTTCAGAAATAGGTATATTTGTATTTATATCTGCAATAATTGTTTTATAATTAGATAAAGTGCATAAGTTTCTTGAATAAGATCTTAATAAATTTTGTACAATAATTGGATTTCTATTAACACCATCTATATTAGAAACATCGACATAACAAGTTTGATAAAACAAATCTTGTGCAATTTTTAATTTTAATTCTTTTCTACTAACTTTAAAACAATTAGGCCAACCACCCCTACAAATTGCAAAAATTAAATCATCAATTGTTAAATTAGACTTACATCCATCAAACTTCTCTGGATTATTAAATAATTCAATTAAAGAAATTTCTCCATTTGATTCATCACTTTCATATAAACTTAAAGGATACATTTTCATTGTGCTAATTCTTAATGTACTAGTGTGAAGAGTTTTAATTTTATTTGAAGTTGATCCAGTAAGAATATAAAGTCCTAATTTCTCTTCATCATCAATGCTTTTTCTAATAGCACCCCAAATTTTAGGAGCATCTTGCCATTCATCGAAAAGTCTTGGTTTATCGCCAATTAATAACTTAGATGGATTAATAGAAGCAGTTTCTAATAATTGTTCCCTTAAATCTTCATTTTGAAATTCAATATAGCTTTTAGCTTGATGCTTTGCAATAGTTGTTTTACCACAACCTTTTGGCCCCACAATTAAAACTCCACCAAAAGTTTCTAATTTTTCTTTTTATATATTATCTACTATTCTTTTTTTATAATTCATAAAATTAATTCCTAGTAATATTCTAATATAATATTTTTTATACTGTTGCAACTTTTCGTGGTATTTTGCTGCAACTTTTCGTGATAAAAATTTTAATAAACTTAATCTTTTTAAGCGATTTCATTAAAAATAAAAAATGAACTCATAATTTTTCTAGTTTCATAGTCTAGTTTTTGAGTTCATTTTATTTTATATAATTATTTTAGTTAGGATTATTCATTTTTTCTCTTATTTTATTTTGAAGTTCTTCTAAAATTTCTGGATGTTCTTTTAAAAATTGTTTAGCAGTTTCTCTTCCTTGTCCCATTCTGTCTCCATTGACTTCATACCACGCTCCAGATTTTTTAACTAAGTCGTATTGAACTGCTAAATCTAGGGCTTCTCCTTCTTTAGAAATACCTTTTCCATAAATAATATCTAATTTACAAGATTTAAATGGAGGTGCTACTTTATTTTTAACTACTTTAATATTTACTGTATTTCCAATAATATTAACTCCATCTTTAATAGCTTCTTGTCTTCTAATATCAATTCTTACAGAAGAATAGAATTTTAATGCTCTTCCTCCTGTAGTAGTTTCATTATTTCCATATAAAACTCCAATTTTTTCTCTTAATTGATTAATAAAGATAACAGTAGTTTTAGTTCTATTTAAAACTCCCCCTATCTTTCTTAATGCTTTAGACATCATTCTAGCTTGTACTCCAACACTATTATCAGACATATATCCATCTAATTCACTTTGAGGAACAAGTGCTGCAACACTATCAATAACAATTAAATCAAATGCATCGGATTTTGCTAATACTTCTACTATTTCAAAAGCTTGTTCTCCACTATCTGGTTGAGAAATAACAAGTTCATCAATTTTAACACCAATTTTCCTAGCGTATTCAGGGTCAACACTATTTTCAGCATCGATATAAGCACATCTTCCTCCGTTTTTTTGAACTTCAGCAACTGCAGTTAATGCAAGTGTTGTTTTTCCGCTTGATTCAGGTCCATAAATTTCAACAATTCTGCCTCTAGGATACCCCTTAACTCCAAGTGCTTCATCAAGTAAAATAGAACCACTTGAAATAACATCAATATCAGTAGAAGGCACTTCGTTTAATAACATACAACTGCCTTTACCAAATTGATCTTCAATCTGTTTTAAAACATATTCTAAACTTTTATCGTCATTTTCTTTTTTCATTTTTTAACTCCTTTACTTATCAAGAAGTAGCCAAATTAAAAAAATTACAAATTATTTTAATAATTTTAATAATTCTTCAATTATAAAGTTAACTGAATCTTCTCTAATTTCATTTCGAGAAAGATTTTTATATTCTTTTTTAAAAGTAATAATTTTATCTTTAAATAAAATAGAGATAAAGCATAATCCTAATGTTGAATCTTTAATAAATGAAGGTCCTGCATTACCTGTAAAAGAAACTACTATATCAGCTAAAAACATTTCTTTTCCTTTTTTAACCATTTCTTCTGCAACTTCTTTAGATACAACATTATATGTATCAATTATTTCTTTATTTACTTTTAAAACATTTTCTTTAATTAAAGTAGAATAAGATACTAAAGACCCTAAAAAAGTTTTACTACTTCCAGGAATCTCTACTAATTTAGAAGCAAATAAGCCTCCTGTATATGATTCAATACTAGAAATAGTAATATTTTTAGAAATTAAAAGTTCTACTAATTCTTTATTTTTCATCAAATAATACCTTGAAATTATCTTTAAAATAAATAATTCCACTTAATAATGAGAAGAAAAGTGCAACATAACACATAATATCACTAATATGTAAATATGGAATAAAGTCAATATCAAATAATGAAAACGGTAAATCATTTAATAATACTAAAGTAATTGCAATCATTTGAGTAACTGTTTTAATTTTTCCATATATATTTGCAGCGATAACTTTTTGTTTACTAGCCCCCATAAATCTTAAAGAATCTACTACTAAATCTCTAATAACCATTAAAATAACTGCAAAGAAAGGAAAAATAATTGTAACTTCTTTAGATAATGAATAATCATTCATATTAGATAAAGAAACGAAATTTAAAGATAAAAATATCATTAAAGAATTAATTAACATTTTATCTGCTAAAGGATCTAAAAATTTACCTAAATCAGTTACTAAATTATATTTTCTTGCAATATAACCATCTAAAAAGTCTGTTAATGATGCAATTAAAAAAACTACTAAAATAATTAAATTAATTAAATTTACATAAATATTCTTTTCTCTATTAATGTATAAATTAAATGAAGAAATATCAATTACTTTAAATAAATCTAAAAAGTATAAAATAAAAATAGAAATAATTAAAATAATTGCAAGAATAATTCTTGCTAAGGTTATTTTAGTAGGTAAATTAATTTTTTTATTCATAATTTAATTCCTTTAATAAAGAAGATTTGATCCATAAGCCATGTTTTGTTATATACAATCATTTATCTAAATATTTAATTAAATTAAATACCTAATAATTTCTCTTCATTTAGAGAAATTACTCTCCTCTACCAATTAATTTGAGTTTCTCGCTTGTGGGGTTTACCAACGTTTCATTTTTATATTTCTATAAAATTCGTCACTGTGGCACTTTATAAGAACTAATCATGGATTTCTCTTTAGACTTATTCTCGCCGTTAACTCTTCTTTAAAATTACCTAGCGTTATTAATTATACTAGCACAAACTTTATAATCATCTCAGATTATGCGAGCATGGACTTTCCTCTAATATATAAAATATCAGCGATTGTACAGATCAAAAGGTTAAAAACCTGAATATATTATACTTAAATTTATTCAAAATTAAATAATAAGTTTTAATTCTAAGTGAAATAATTAACTCAAATTACAAAATCATTTTAGAATGAAGATAAACAATATCTTCAATTGTAAAATAATTCATTATTTTGCTAATTCCTCATAAGCTTTTTTATATTTTTCATCAGAAATATCTGATAATTCATCTAATTTATTTCTATCTATAAAATTAATTTTAGTATTTTTAGTTATTTTAAAAGGTATGCTTTGTTCTCTAATAACTTGTTTTGCAAACATATTAAAAGCAGTATTCATAGTTAGTCCAAATTCAGAAAATAATTTTTCAACATCTTTTTTATCTTTTTCATCCATTCTAATTGTAACATTAACACTTGCCATATATTTACCTCTTTAATTATTATATTTTAATAATATTAAATATGTGCAAAAAATGTGCAAAACATTATTTAATAAAATAAAATCCAAGAATTAATCTTGGATTTATTTTTTTATTCTTCTACTTCGTTAAATGAATAATCAGCGTATGCTGTATTACCACCATATGTTTTACCTTCTTTTGTTAATAAAACACTAACATATGATGCACTTTCTAAATCAGAATTACTAACAGGAATTAAGAATCCATTGATTTTATATCCATTAGTATATGATTCTCCATTTGATTCAAAATTGAATTTAAATTCTACACAATTTTTCTTTTCTACTACTTTATTTCCATCATCATCATAAGAAACATCTTCTTTTGTAGTAACATTATAACCATTAAATTTAAGTGGATATGT
>CAZDPH010000066.1:0-5437 GCA_964507285.1 uncultured Staphylococcaceae bacterium
TAATTCTTTACAAAATATAGAATGATTATTACATTTTGTAAAGAATTATTTTTTTTAAAAAATTATAAATATAAAATATTTATATAAGATTTTAATAAAAATAATTCTTTACAAAATGTAATAATCATTCTATATTTTTAAAATTGAAGAGGAATTTATGAAATTAGTTATTGTTGAATCTCCTGCTAAAAGTAAAACTATAGCGCATTATTTAGGAAATGAATATATTGTTAAAGCAAGTGTTGGACACATTAGAGATCTTGCTACAAGTGGGAAAGGTGGATTAGGTGTTGATGTTGAAAATAATTTTAAACCTACTTATATAATTAATAAGGATAAAACAAAAATAGTAAAAGAATTGAAAAAAGAATCAAAAGAAGTAGATGAAGTTATTTTAGCTACCGACCCTGATAGGGAAGGAGAAGCTATTGCTTATCATTTAGCTAGCGTTTTAGATTTGCCAATTGAAACAACTAAAAGATTAGAATTTCACGAAATTACAAAGGATTCAGTTATTAATGCAATTAATAATCCAAGAAATATTGATATAAATTTAGTACATTCTCAAGAAACAAGAAGAATCATTGATAGAATTTTAGGTTTTAAATTATCTAAATTATTAAAAAGTAAAATTAGAGCTGAAAGTGCTGGAAGAGTTCAATCAGTTGCTTTAAGAATGATTTGTGAACACGAAGATGAAATTTTGAAATTTGTACCTGAAAAATATTATGAATTATTATCTAAAATCACTAAAGATAATAAAGATTATGATTTAAATTTATACAAAATTAATGATAAAAAAGTTGAAAATATTTCTTCTAAGGAAAAATCTCAAGATATTTTAAATAAAATTTCAAAAATAGTAAAAGTTACTTCTATTGATGAAAAAAATAAAAGTCTTAAAAGTAAAGAACCTTTTAGAACTTCTACACTACAACAAGCCGCTTTTTCTACATTAGGTTTTTCTACTAAAGAAACTACTATGTTATCGCAACAACTATATGAAGGTGTAGAAACTGATGAAGGATTAGTTGGATTAATTACTTACATAAGAACTGATAGTACTAGAATTTCTGACACATTTGTAAAAGAAGCAAGACCATATATAGAATCTAATTATGGTAAAGAATTTTATAATGGTCCAAAAACTACTTTAAAAAAAGTTGAAAATCAACAAGATGCTCATGAATGTATTCGTCCCACAAGTGTTGAAAGAGCACCTGAAAAAATGAAAAAGTATTTATCTTTAAAAGCTTATAAATTATATAAATTAATTTATGAACGAACATTAGG
This sequence comes from uncultured Staphylococcaceae bacterium, assembly GCA_964507285.1. GTDB lineage: Bacteria > Bacillota_I > Bacilli_A > RFN20 > CAG-826 > Onthovivens. Next base: position 1,294 of record CAZDPH010000066.1, read on the forward strand.
AAGCTTAATGAGCGATAAAAAAGTATTGAATACAATAGTTGAATTTACTTCAAAAAATGATGATTACACAATCACATTTAAGTTAACTGGTTCAAAAACATTATTTAAAGGTTACGATATTTTTAGAATGGACGAAGAATCAAATGAATTACCTATTTTTAATTTAAATGAAACTTATGAATTAAAAGAAATAAATGTTGAAGAAAAAGAAACAAAAGCTCCTTCAAGATATAGTGAAGGAAAAATGGTTGAATTAATGGAAAAAGAAGGCATAGGAAGACCTTCTACTTATTCTTCAACAATTCAAACTTTAAAAGATAGAAATTATGTTACAAGTTTAAAAGGAAGTTTAATTCCTACTGAAAAAGGGATGTTAGCAAGTAAAGTTTTAGTTAAATATTTTCCTGAACTTATAAATGTTTCTTATACAGCAAGCTTAGAAACTAAACTTGATGAAATTCAAGAAGGAAAAGATACTGAACTAAATGTTTTAAATGAATTTTATTCTTCGTTTGATAAAATGTATGAAGATGTTAAAGAAAAAATGTACAAAGAACCTTTAAAAATTGTTGAAGGAAATTGCCCTGATTGCGGTGGAAGATTAGTTGAAAGATTTGGAAAATATGGAAAATTTATAAGTTGTGAAAACTATCCTACTTGTAAATATATTAAAAAAGAACCTAAAGAAGCTCCACAAGAAACTGGAGAATTATGCCCTGAATGTGGTCATCCACTAGTTATTAGAAAAGGAAAAAGAGGAAATGAATTTGTAGCATGTTCTAATTTTCCATCTTGTAGATATATAAAAAATGAAGAACCTAAATTAGATGAATATATTATTGAAGATAAAAATTGTCCAAAATGTGGATCTAAACTTGTAATAAAATATTCTAAAGGAAAGCCATTTTATGCATGTCCAAATTATCCAAAATGCAAACATGCTGAAAAATTAGAAAAGAAAGAATAATATGGAAAAAATTGTTAATGTAATTGGTGGAGGATTAGCAGGTAGCGAAGCTAGCTTATTTTTAGCTAATCATGGGATTAAAGTTAATTTATATGAAAGAAGACCAAAAGTCGAAGATGGAGCACATCATACTTCTGATTTTGGTGAACTTGTATGTTCAAATTCTTTAAAAAGCAAAAAACTTGATAATGCTTGTGGACTTTTAAAAGAAGAAATTAAAGCTTTAGGCTCCATTATTATGGAAGCTAGTGAATTTTCCAAAGTTCCTAGTGGAGATTCTTTAAGCGTTGATAGAAATAAATTTTCAGAATATATAACAAATAAAATTAAAAATCATCCTAATATTAAAATTATATATGAAGAAATTGATTCTCCATTAGAAGGAATTAATTTAATTTGCACTGGTCCATTAACAAGTGAGAAATTATTAGAAAATTTAACAAATTTAACTAATGAAAAAATTTATGGATTTTTTGATGCGAGTGCTCCAATTATTTATAAAGATTCAATTGATTTTTCAAAAGTTTTTATTAAAGGAAGATATGACCAAGAAGAAGGAAATTATATTAATTGTGGAATGGATAAAGAAACATATCTTAATTTTTATAATGAATTAATTAATGCAAAAAAAGCTTTATTACATGATTTTGATAAAAAAGATTTTTTTGAAGGATGCATGCCTATTGAAGTCTTAGCATCTAGAGGAATAGATACTTTAAGATTCGGACCATTAAAACCTGTAGGATTAGAAAATGAAGGAAAAAAATATTATGCAGTTTGTCAATTAAGACAAGATGATTTAATTGGTGATTTTTATAACTTAGTAGGATTTCAAACAAATTTAACCTACCCTGAACAAAAAAGAGTTTTTTCATTAATACCTGGGTTAGAAAACGCTAAATTTGCAAGATATGGTTTAATGCATAGAAATTCTTACCTTTATGCTCCAAAAATATTAAATGAAGATTTATCTTTAAAAACTAATCCAAATATTTATATTGGTGGACAACTTTCTGGAGTTGAAGGGTATGTAGAAAGTGCTGCATCTGGTTTATTAGCAGCAATCTATATTTATCTTAAGTTATCTAATAAGGAATTTAAACCATTATCATATAAAACATGTTTAGGAAGTTTAATTAGATATATAACTCATACAGGTAGTAATAATTTTGCTCCTATGAATGCGAATTATGGTATAATTTATAAAGCTAATAAGGAAGATAAAATATTAGTAGCTAATAGAAGTTTAGAAGCTATTAAGGAGTTCAAAAAATATATTGATGAATAAATATGAGGAAGATTTTTTATTATATTTAAAATATAATTTAAATTATTCTGACAATACTATAAAATCTTATAAACAAGATATTGATTTATTTTATTCTTTTTTAGAAACAAAAAATAATAATTTATTAAATATTAACTTAGATATTATTCGTGATTTTATCGCTAATAGATTAACTCATGAAACTTATCGTGGTAATAAAGAAAGTTATCGTACTATAAAAAGAAGACTATCTTCTTTAAGAAAATTTTATAATTATTTATTAAATAAAGAGTTTATTAATTCGAATCCTTTTTTATTAATTAAAACTCCTAAAAATCATAATAAATTACCTGAAGTATTATATCAAAAGCAGGTTGAAGATTTATTAAATAAAAATAAAACAAGAATTGATTTTTTAAAAGATAGAGATCAAGCTTTATTAGAATTAATGTATTCGAGTGGTCTAAGATGTAGTGAAGTTGTTAATTTAAAATTACAAAATATTGATATTAAAAGTAGATTTATGCGAGTTTTAGGAAAAGGAAATAAAGAGAGACTCGTTCCCTTTAGTAATGATGCTGCATTTTATATTAATGAATATATTAATACTTTAAGAAGTAAGCTTTTATTAAATTCAAAAAATAATGATTCTAGTGAGTATTTATTTTTAAATTCAAAAGGTAATAAATTAACTTCTAGAGGCCTTGAATATATAATGAAAGAAATTTCTAAAAAAAATGGTTTAGATTTAGGTTTTGATTTTCATCCCCATGTTCTAAGGCATTCATTTGCTACTCGATTATTAGAAAATGGTGCAGATTTAAGAATAATTCAAGAATTATTAGGACATTCTTCAATTAATACAACTCAAATTTATACTCATGTAAGTAAAGAAAATGTTAAAAAAGCTTACGATGAATACTTTCCTGAAAAGTTAAAGAAGTGATATTTATGTTGATATCTTTATATAAAATGATTTATAATAATATTACTTTTGTGCTTTTTGCATGGAAGAATACACACATCATGAATTCATTCGCCTAGTCTACAATTGTAGGGTTAATGTTAGAAATGATGGAGGCTTAACAAATAGGAGGAGACTTAAATGTCCGAAAATAAGAAAAACGTTACTCTTGACGAAGTAGCTGAAAATGTTGCAGCTAGTGAACAAGAATCAAAAGAAGAAGCAAAAAAAGAAGAAGAATCAAAAGAAATGTCAAATGTTGTTTTTGATCCAAATGCTCCAATTATTACTGTTAAAAAATTAATTGAAGCAGGTGTTCATTATGGTCACCAAACAAGAAAATGGAATCCAAAAATGAAAAAAGATATTTTCTGTGCAAGAAATGGAATTTATCTTATTGATTTAACTAAAACAAAATCTGCTGTTGAAAATGCATATTCAAAATTAAAAGAAATCGTTTTAAATGGCGGCAAAGTATTACTTGTTGGTACAAAAGATAGTGCTAAAGATTTAATTAAATTAGAAGCAGAAAGAAGTGGTTCATTCTACGTTAATTCAAGATGGTTAGGTGGAACATTAACAAATTTCAAAACTATTTCTTCACGTATTAAGAGATTAAAAGAATTAGAAGAAGCAGAAGCAAGTGGTGAATGGGAAAAATTACCTAAGAAAGAAGCTATTCTTTTAGGGAAAGAAAAAGATAAATTAGCAAAAAACTTAGAAGGTATTAAAGAAATGAGAAAAGTTCCTAATGCTTTAGTTGTTTGCGATCCATCTGATGAAAAAATTGCTGTTTTAGAAGCAAAAAAATTAAATATTCCTGTTTTTGCATTATGTGATACTAATAATGATCCAGATAATATTGATTATGTTATCCCAGCAAATAATGATGCTGAAAAAGCTTTAAAATTATTAGTTGGAACATTATTTGATGCTGTTGTTGAAG
>CAZDPH010000067.1:0-5416 GCA_964507285.1 uncultured Staphylococcaceae bacterium
TTCTTTAATTAAATTTCCTTCTTCCATTAAAGATAATGAATCAGATAATTCTAATTCACTTATACTTGTAATCATTAATAATTCATCAAATGTTAATTCATTATTAAGATATAAGAATTTAGCAATTTTAACTCTTGTAGAGTCGCTTAATATTTTAAATCCTTGGCTAGCTTCATCTTTATGCATAATTTTTCTCCTTACTTAATACTAAAATATTATAATTTATTTTTTATTGACATTCTTTAAATATGCTTTTTATTTTATGTTTAAATAAATTAAATTTGATTAAATAATTAAAAAGAAGGAGTATAAACTATGAATAAATTTGAATTTGAAATAAGTGTTAATGGAACACATACATTATTTATGTATATGCTAACAATGTATTAGATGCTAAAAAGATACTTGAAGCACAATTTTATAATGCAAGAATAACTTACTTTGGATATAGACAAGTTAGATAATTAAATAAATTATTTTTAAAGCATTAAATTTTATTTTATTTAAATGTCGTTATATAATAATGAAATGAAATTAAAATTAGAAGAAATAGTTAACTTAAAAAAAGAAGAAATAAAAGAAGATTGTACAGTATCTAAAATATTATTTAATAATAATGATTCAATTATTATGTTTAAAAATTCTAAAGATACTGAAATAAGTGAAGAATCTTACGATTATTTAAAACTTTATTATATTATTAAAGGTGAATCTCAATTTATATTAAATAAAAATAGATTAGATTTAAAAGAAAATGATGTAATACTTGTTAACAAAAATTCTTTAATTGGAGTAAATACAATTAAAGATACTATTTACTTAGAATTTAATTTAATAGGAGATATAAATATGAATAAAAAAATTGTAGAAAATGTATTTAATGTAAAAGATTTAATAGATTATGAAGAAGGAAGCATTGTAAATTTAAATTTATCTACTTCTAAAAATACATCTATTTCTTTAATGGCTTTTGATAAAGGACAAGGATTAACTCCTCATAGAGCACCAGGAGAAGCATTACTTACTATTTTAGAAGGAAGTTGCGTTTTAGGATTTGAAAATAAAGAATATATTTTAAAAGCAGGAGAATCTTTTGGATTTAAAAAGAATGGATTACATTCTTTAAAAGCTGATGAAAGATTTAAAATGATGTTAATTTTAGAAAAAGAATAGATTTACATGAATTAAAATTAAATTTAAATATAATTTTATTGATGCTAAAAATTATCTTTTATGTTGCAATTTGATTGAAGAAAAAACTAATCAATTAATCAAATATATAAAAAAATAATTTAAATATGAAGAATTAGAAAATTTCTAATTCTTTTTGTTTTAAAAACTTGATTTTATAATCTAATTTAATAAAATATTTACTTGTGAGAATTAGAATATGGAAATAAAAAAAATTTCTTTCAGAAAACGTAGTGAAATGGATTTAACAAGTGGAAATTTATTCTTAAAATTTGGTTTATTTGCACTTCCTTTAGCATTAACTACAATGTTACAACTTTTATATACTACAATTGATTTATGGACTGTTTCTACTTATGGAGGCGGATCATTATCAATGAGTGCAGTAGGTAGTAATACTGCATTAATTAATTTAATTGTTACAGTATTTGTTAATATGTCAATGGGCGCTAATGTTGCGTTAAGTAATGCAAAAGGCGCTAATGATAAAGTAAGCGCTGGAAAAGTATTACATACATCTATTTTAGTTGCTTTATTTTCAGGTATTTTAGTTGGATTAGTGGGACTTCTTGTTTCTAAATATTTATTAGTATTAATGGGTACTCCTGATTCAATTATTGATAATGCTAGTTTATATTTAAAAATATACTTTTGTGGATTACCATTTTTAATGATTTATAACTATGGCGCTCAAATGCTAAGAGCTTTAGGAGATTCTACTGTCCCTTTAGTTGTATTAATAATTTCAGGTATATTTAACGTTGCATTAGATATTATCTTAGTTAAATATGCTTGTTTGGATGTCATGGGGGTTGCTATTGCAACTGTTACTAGTGAACTTGTAGGGGCTATTTTAATTCTTTTATATTTAGGATTTAATAAAAAAGGATTTGTTAAATTTAGTTTTAAAAATTTAAGAATTGATTCTGAATCATTAAAAAATGTTGTTAAAATTGGTTTACCTGCAGGTATTCAAGGCTTAGCGTTTTGTATTCCTAATGTTTTAATTCAATCTTCTTTATATACTATTACTAATTATTCAATTAATGGAGTTGCTATTTCTATGGATGAAATTGTTACAGGAAGTAGTGCAGCAAGTCAAATTGAAAATTATGCTTTTGCAATTGAAGAAGCAATTGGAGTTAGCATTTGTAGTTTTATTGGACAAAATTATGGTGCTAAAAAGAAAGAAAATTTAAGAAAATTATTAGGCTATGCATTTATTTATAATCTAATAACTGCAGTATTATTTGACGCAATAGTTTTTACTTTTTCTAATCAATTACTTGGAGTATTTATTAATGATACTCAAGGAGTAATTAGAGAAAATGCTTTAGCAGCAGGTAAAGAAAGATTAATGATTATGTTAATTCCATATATTTTAGATGGAATTATGGTTACTTGTGGAAATTATCTTAGAGGTATGAAAATATCTACTCCTCCTGCAATTATTACATTAATTGGATGTACTGGATTTAGAATTTTATTCTTATTGACTTTATTTAAAACAAGTTATTTCCACACTATATTTTGGTTATATGCTGCATATCCAATTTCATGGTTAATTATTGATTTAGCATATATTCCAATTTTATTAATATTAGAAAAGAAAGGCTTTAAAAGATTAGATTTAGAAATTGAAAAAGAGAAAGAATTATCACAAAATAAAGAGAATTAAAATGAACTCAACGAAAAGTTGAGTTTTATTTTTATTATTTTTATTATTTTTATTTTTTTATAAGTTATAATAAATAACATGAATGGTGAAAAATTTTTAGAATACTTAAGAGTAATTTGTTATTTAAAAAGTAGAAGTCCTGAATACATTAAAGCAAAAGAAATAGCAGAAAAGTTTTTTAATGGTAGTGAAAAAAAAGTTGAAGCATGCGCTAAAGCATTAAAAGAAGCTCATTTAGTTGATTCTGTTAGTGGTGCTAATGGAGGATATACTTATTCTCCTAATTTTAAAAAAGATGATATTTTAGGCAGAAGTATAGATCCATATTTAAAATCATTAACTTTTGATAATACTTTGGAATTAAATAAAATTAATTTATCGATTCAAAATAACGACACAATTGATAGGTTAAAAGAATTAACTTTTGGTGGATTAACTTTAATTAGTAATATGAAATTTGAAGCTACATTATTATCTAAAAAAGAAGAAAAAATAATGTTAGATGTTGCAGACGCTATTAGAGATAAACATAAAATAAAAGTTAAATATGTTGCAAGTAGTTTAACTATTGATAACAAAATTAATATTTATGAAATTATTTTATGTCCAATTAGTTTTTATATATTTAATGGATCTTGTTATTTAAATGCATATTATGAAACAACTCATAATGGAAAAGGGACTGGAATATTTAAAAAAAGAACTTATGTATTAAATAGAATAGATGAAAATAATATTATTCATATTGATAATGAACATTTTGAAATAAATGAAGATGATTTAAAAATAATTAAAAATAAATTACCATATGAAATTTACAGTTCTGACGAAGAATTAAAATTTAAAATAAGATTATCATTTAGAGGTTATAATTGTTTTAATAGAACTTTTAAAAATTATTATAGTGAATCAATTGATTATAAAAGTCCATATTCAATTATTGAAATAAAAACAAAAAGCTATCTTGAATGTATGTCTAATTTACTTAATCTAGGAGATACTTTTGAATTTGTTAATATTAAAGAATCTAAAAAGGTTGGGGAATTATACATTAATACAATTAAAAATCTAAGTTCTAAATATTAATTTAAAAATTAAAAATATTTAAAAAATAACTCTTTTTTCTTTAATGAAAGAGTTATTTTTTATATAATATTTATGTTATTAAGGAGATATTAAAAATGTCAGAAATTATTGATATTCATGCACGTGAAGTTTTAGATTCACGTGGTAATCCAACAGTTGAAGTTGAAGTTTGGTTAGACACAGGTGTTTGTGGAAGAGCAATTGTTCCATCAGGTGCTTCAACAGGTGTTAGAGAAGCTTTAGAATTAAGAGATGGAGATAAATCAAGATTTTTAGGTAAAGGTTGCTTAAAAGCAGTTGATAACGTTAATAATATTATTGCTCCACAAATCGTTGGTATGTATGCTGATGATCAAGTTGGTGTTGATAAAAAATTACTTGAATTAGATGGCACTCCATTTAAAAAGAATTTAGGTGCTAATGCTTTACTTGGTGTTTCTTTAGCATGTGCTAGAGCTGCTGCTGAAGAAGTTGGCTTACCATTATATAAATATTTAGGTGGAGTTAACGCTAAAGTTTTACCTACTCCAATGATGAATGTTGTTAATGGCGGAGCTCATGCTGATTCTACAGTTGATTTCCAAGAATTCTTCATTATTCCTGCAGGATTTAAAACATTCCATGAAGCTTTAAGAGCAGGTGTTGAAACATTCCATCACTTAAAAACAGTTTTAAAAGAAAAAGGATATGTTACAGCAGTTGGTGATGAAGGTGGATTTGCTCCTTCATGTAAAGAAGGAAATACAGAACCATTAGAATTAATTGTTGAAGCAATTAAAAGAGCAGGTTACAAACCAGGTGAAGAAATTTTCTTAGGTATGGACGTTGCTGCTAGTGAATTCTATGATGACGCAACAGGTAAATATGATCTTAAAAAATCTGGTCAAGGTGTAAAAACAAGTGAAGAAATGATCGCTTGGTATGAAGAAATGATCGCTAAATATCCTATTATTACAATCGAAGATGGTTTAGCAGAAGGCGATTGGGATGGATGGAAAGTCTTAACAGAAAGATTAGGAAACAAGATTCAATTAGTTGGTGATGATTTATTCGTTACAAACCCATCAATTTTAGCTGAAGGTATTAAAAAAGGTGTTGCAAATTCAATTTTAATTAAAGTTAACCAAATCGGTACTTTAACAGAAACATTAGATGCAATTAGATTAGCTCAAATTAATGGTTATACATGTATGGTTTCACATAGAAGTGGTGAATCAGAAGATACAACAATTGCTGATTTATCAGTTGCTGTTAATGCTGGACAAATTAAAACTGGTTCTGCTTCAAGAACAGATCGTATTGCAAAATACAATCAATTATTAAGAATTGAAGAAGAATTAGGTGATGAAGCTATTTTTGAAGGATTAAGAGCTTTCAAAAAATATAGATTCTAATAATTTAAAAATAAAAGAGTTTAATAAGATTTATTAAACTCTTTTAATTTTATCCTTTTAATCCTTT
>CAZDPH010000068.1:0-5255 GCA_964507285.1 uncultured Staphylococcaceae bacterium
ATATGGTCATAGACAACCTTATACTTGTTTAACAATTACAAGTATTAATGCTTAATGATTAATATTAAGTATTTAAAAATTAACAATTCAATTTTAAAGTTTTCTGTTAATGGACATGCAAATTATGCTGAAGAAGGAAATGATATAGTTTGTTCTGCAGTTAGTTTGTGTGTTATTGGTGGATTAAATGCTTTAAAAAACGTTAATAAATATTTAGTAAAAATTGAGAAAGGTTTAGTTGAATTTGATGCTAATAACTATATAAATAGTCATGATCAAATTGTATTAGAAACAATATTAATTCAACTTACAAATATTTCTTATAAATATTCTAAATATGTAAAAATTGAAAAAATGAAAAAGGATGGTAAAAGTTATGAAATTTAATTTTGAACTTGATTTACAACTCTTTGCATCACATAAAGGTGTCGGTAGTACTAAGAATGGTCGTGATAGTGCTGGTCGTCGTTTAGGTGCAAAAAGAAGTGATGGTCAATTTTGTAAAGCTGGTGCAATTATTTATAGACAACGCGGAACAAAAATTTATCCAGGCATCAACACCAAAAAAGGTAGTGACGATACAATCTTTGCTTTAAAAGAAGGTATTGTTAAATACGAAAGAGTTGGCAAAGATAAAAAACGTGTTAGTGTTTACGAATTAAGTAAATAGTTTTAAAACCACCAGAATAGGTGGTTTTTTATTATAAAAGGAAAATTTATGTTTATAGATCGTGCAGTTATTGAAGTAAGAAGTGGTAAAGGCGGAGATGGTGCAATTGCTTTTATTCACGAGAAATTTAGACCAAATGGTGGTCCTAGTGGTGGAAACGGAGGTAGAGGTGGCTCTATTTATTTTCGTGCTACAAAAAATGCATCAACATTAGTTAATTTTCGTTTTTCAAAAACATTTATTGCAAATGATGGTGAAAAAGGAAATATTAAAAATCAATACGGAAGAAAAGCTGATGATATATATGTTGATGTCCCAGTTGGTACTGTTGTTTTTTTAGAAGAAAATCATCAATTTTTATTTGATTTTCAAGAAGAAGGACAAACTTTTTTAATTGCTAAAGGTGGAAGAGGTGGAAGAGGAAATGCTGCATTTAAAAATTCTCGAAATAAAGCACCTAAAATTGCTGAAAATGGTCTTCCAGGTGAACGTAAAAGATTAATTTTAGAATTAAAATTATTAGCTGATGTTGGAATCATTGGCTTTCCAAGTGTCGGAAAATCTACTTTCATTAGCTCAGTTAGTAATTGTAAAGCAGAAATTGGTGCCTATGATTTTACAACTATTGTTCCTAATTTAGGCGTTGTTTCTTTAGATAATGGTAATAGCTTTGTTTTAGCAGATATGCCAGGATTAATTGAAGGTGCTCATTTAGGAAAAGGATTAGGATTAATGTTTTTAAGACACATTGAGCGTACTAGGGTTTTAATTCACATGGTTGATATGTCATCTTCTAGAGATCCATATTCAGATTATAAAATTATTAGAGAAGAGCTAAAAAGTTATGGTATGAATTTAGAAAATAAGCCTGAAATTATTGTAGCAAGTAAAATGGATGAAGACGGAACAAAAGAAAAATTTGAAAAATTTAAAAAACAAGTAAATAAAGAAGTTTATCCAATATCTGCTATAGTTGAAGATGGTTTAAACAAAGTTTTATATAAAGCTTATGAAGAACTTCAAAATGCACCAATATTCCCAATTTATAAAGAAGAAGATAAGGAGAAAATTTACAATTTAGAAAGTGAAGAAGATTTATTTAATATTGAAAAAGAAAATGAAACTACATACCGAATTATAGGTGATAGAGTAATTAGAACTTATCATTTAATAAATTTAACAACAGATGAAGGTATGATGAAATCATTAACATATTTAAATAAAATCGGAATTGATGAAGCTTTAAAAAAGGCTGGAGCTAAAGATGGAGATTCTGTTTATCTAGATGATTTTGTTTTTGATTATTTTGAATAAAATGTTAAAAAAATTAAAAGGAAAAATTATCGAAATTAAAAACAATTATATTGTATTAGATGTACATGATTTAGGATTTGAATTAAATGTTTCAGATCCTAAATTTTATAAAGTAAATCAAATTTATGATTTATATATTTATGATTATTTAAGTGAAAATAATATTATTTTATTTGGATTTTCTACTTACGATGATTATGAATTTTTTAATTTAATAATATCGCTAGATGGTTATGGACCTAAAAAATCATTAAATATTCTTAAAAATATCAGTTTTAATGACTTTAAAAAGCTAGTAATAAGTAAAAACGTAAATGAATTAAGAAAAATTTGTGGCATATCTACTAATGCAGAATTTTTTATATCAAAATTATTTAATAAAATTTCTAAATCTTTTTTTAATAATAAAAATATTAAAAATACTTATGATACATTATTAAATTTAGGATATAAAGATGAACAAATAAAAAATATTTTAATAAATTGCGATTTAAGTTTAACTGAAGAAGAACTAATTAAATTTTGTATAAAAGGATTAAAATATGAATAACGATTTCAATATTAATAATTTTAATTCTTTTATCGGACAAGACAATTTAAAAAATCAATTAAAAATTGCTATTTATGGAGCTAAAAAAAGAAACTCATCATTAGGTCATATTTTATTGTATGGTCCTCCTGGATTAGGAAAAACTACAATTGCTAGAATAATTGCAACTGAAATGAATTCAAATTTTATAAAAATAAATGCTCCTTCAATTATTAAAATTTCTGATTTAATTACACTTCTTGCGAATATTAAAGAAAACGACATTCTTTTAATAGATGAAATTCATCGTTTACCCATTGAATTAGAAGAAACTTTATATGAAGTAATGGAAAACTTTTCATTATCAATTATTTATAAAACAAATGAAGGTAATAAAATTATGAAATATAAATTACCTAAATTCACTTTAATTGGTGCAACTACTAATGCTGGTAGCATTTCTTTTGCTTTAAGAAGTAGATTTTCAATTATATATAATTTTAAATATTATTCAATTGATGATATAAAAAAATTATTATTTAATAATTTTAATGTGTTAAATATAAATAGTAATGATGAAATTTTAAATTTTATTTCTTTAAGATGCAGATTTACTCCAAGAATCGCAAACAATATTTCATTAAGATTAAAAGATTATTTAGAATTTTATAATTTAAATAAATTAAACAAAGAAATATTAAAAGATTTTTTTGAAATAATTAAAATCTTTGATGATGGCTTAACAGAAGAAGATATAAAAATAATTAAAGTATTAAAAGAATTATATAACAATGAGCCTTGTTCAATTTCAACTATTGCAGCAACATTAAATGAGAATCCAAATAATTTATTAAAAATTAACGAACCATATCTTGTATATATCAAGATTTTAGTACGTACAAAAAAAGGAAGAAGATTAACAAATAAAGGGTTGGAATATTACAATAAAATATTAAATAAATAGATGTAATTATATTGTATTTTTTATTTATTTTATTTATAATTTATAACATATTTATATTTTATATAAATTATTTTTTGAGGCGTTAAAAATGAAAAGAATTATTGCTTATATATCACTAACATTATCTATGTTACTAGCATGTTTAGTAGGTATGGTACCTGCTTTAAAAATGGTAAATGGAACAGGTGATTATTCAGCTGGTAGAACTTATGTTTATAAAATCAGCGAAAAAAATTACAATTTAGTTAATTCTAATGGAACTACAAATGAATTAGAAGGTAATGATGAAGCAAAACAAGATATATTAGATGAAATTGTTAGCGAATTCAAAACAAGATTATCTTATGCCGATGTCACTAATTATAAATTAGAAACAAGTGGCTTTGATACTATTAAAGTAACATTTAAAACAAGTACAAGTTTATATGATGATATATCTTCTTATTTAAATTTTTCTTGGTCTTTTAAAGCATCAACATATAAAGAAGATGTTGTTGTAGGTCAAGATGCTATTCAAATTAAGGAAAGTACTGGTAGTGATAATTTTTTTGATTCAGGCAGCGCAAGAATTGAATATAAAGATAATTATCCTTATGTTGTTGTAAAATTAAAAAATCCTGAAGAATTTAAAAATGTAGTAACAACTGCAAAAAATGCATCAACTTCTACTAGTGAAACCACATCCATCAATGAAAAACAAATATTAGAAGATGATGAAGAAGAAACGGATACATCGATTAATAAAGTTTATATTTTAAACAATTGGTTAACTGGTATGAAAATTGAAACTTTATTAGGTACAGACGGTTCACCATATTTAGAAAAAGAATTGACTAAGAATTATATTTTATTTTCATACGATTCAAGTAGTACTTCATCTATTTATTGGGATTATGATTCAAGTTTAAGTGGAACTGATCAAGAAAATAAAGTTTATGAGGAAATATTTTTTGGTGGTTACAATGTAGATTCATCAACAAACATTTACGGATCTGTCGAAACTGATCGAGTATTAGCTTATAAAAAAGCAAATATTTGGATGCATAAATTAAATTCAACAACTTACTCTCATGAAATAACTTTATTAAATACTAACGGAACAGATGCTTATACAAGTATTATTTCACCATTTTTAGACCATTTAGTTTATATGAATGAAATTAATTGGACTAATTCATTATTTATTGCTTCTTTAATTGGTATTATTATTGTCACACTATTCTTATGCTTACATTTTGGATTAAATGGAATTACAGTAGCTATTAATTCGTTTGCAATGTTAATTTCATCTATTGGATTATTTAATTTATTTGGTAGTGAATTTAATGTTGGTGCAATAATTGGATATTTAACATTAATGGTTGTATCTATTTTCAGTGGCGTTATTTATTTCAAAAAAGCTAATAATGAATTGTATAAAGGCAAAAATATTAAAAAATCAAATCAAGAAGGTAGCAAAAAATCTTTCATGATTCAATTTGATATTAGTATTATTACTTTAATTTTAGGTATTACAAGTTATTTGATTCCTACATCAAATTTAATTTCATTTGGATCATTATTAATTGTTGGTTCTATTTTAAATGTTATTTTAAATATCGCTATTTTGAGACCGTTAAGCTGGTTAATTTATAATTCTTCAATTGTTAATAAAAAATTAAGTTTAATTGGAGTAAATCAAAAAGAAATTCCAAATTTATCTAAGGATGAAAAACCAACTTATTTTGAAAAATATAACAAAAAACAACCTAAAAAAACTTATAAAATTGTTAGTATTA
>CAZDPH010000069.1:0-5199 GCA_964507285.1 uncultured Staphylococcaceae bacterium
GTAATGGTGAAGGTAGCTCGTTAGAGCAAGAATAGCACGTCGCCGGGCTTTTTTTATTATTATTTTTAATCGGTATTTTTATACCGATTAAAAAAATCTTTACTTTCTTCATAATATAATGTAAAATAAATTCGGTAAAAAAATACGGAATATGAAAAAAGATATAACTCAAGCTCAATTAAGAAGAATACCAAGTTATTTACAAACTCTTACAGATTTTAAAAATAAGGGTTATCAATTTATTAGTTCAAATGACATTGCAGATTCTTTAAATTTAAATTTTGAAATGGTTCGTAAAGATATTGCAAACATTTCTTCTAAAAAAGGTATACCAAATAAAGGAAGAAATATAGATGAACTTATTAATGATATTGAAAAGGTATTTGGACATGATCAAAATCATAATGCTTTACTAGTTGGAGTAGGTTCATTAGGAAGAGCACTTCTTAATTATACTGGTTTTGAACATTATGGATTAAATATTGTTGCCGCTTTTGATAACAAAAAAGAATGTATTGGTACTAAAATTAATAATGTTCCTATTTATGATTTTGATGATTTAAGAGACGTTAAAAGATTATATAATGCCTCAATTGGCATTATTTGTGTTCAGAAAGAACATGCGCAAAACGTTGCGATACATTTAGTTGCTGCTGGTATAGAAGCAATTTGGAATTTTGCACCTATTAAACTTAATTTAAACGATGATGTAATTGTATCTAATATGGATATGGCTGAATCCTTAGCAAAATTAGCTCATCGTTTATATAAAAAAATAAATAAGGAGATATAAGTATGGATATAAAAGAATTAGATCCAAAAGCAGTAGAAGAAGTTGATGAATTAGTTAAAAAAGGCTTAGTTGCTTTAGAAAAATTTAGAGAACTTGATCAAGAAAAAATTGATTACATTGTTGCTAAAGTATCAACCAAAGTTTTAGATCAACATGAATATTTAGCAAGACTTGCTGTTGAAGAAACAAAAAGAGGTGTTTTTGAAGATAAGTGTACGAAAAACTTATTTGCTTGCGAATATGTTGTAAATGCAATGAGACATTTAAAAACATGTGGAATTATTAGTGATGACCCTGTTACAGGAATTACAGAAATTGCTGATCCTCTTGGAGTTATTGCTGGTGTCACTCCAGTTACAAATCCAACATCAACAACAATTTTTAAATGTTTAATTTCTTTAAAAACAAGAAATCCTATTATTTTTGGGTTTCATCCAAATGCTCAAAATTGTTCAGTTGAAACAGCAAAAATTATTGCAAAAGCAGCAGTAGAAGCTGGTGCTCCTGAAAATTGCGTTCAATGGATTTCTCATCCATCTCTTGATGCTACAACAGCATTAATGAACCATCCTGGAGTTGCTTGTATTTTGGCAACTGGTGGAAACGCTATGGTTAAAGCTGCTTATAGTTGTGGTAAGCCTGCTTTAGGTGTTGGAGCTGGCAATGTACCTGCATATGTAGAAAAGACATGCAATGTTGCTCAAGCTGCTAATGATATTTTAATGTCTAAGGCATTTGATAATGGTATGGTTTGTGCATCCGAACAAGCAGCAATTATTGATAAAGAAATTTATAATGATTTTATAAAAAATATTAAAAGATATGGTGCATATTTATGTAATAAAGAAGAAAAAGCACTTCTTGAAAAGTATATGTTCCGTCCTACTAAAGATGGCTCAACAGCATTATTTAGTGGTTTAGTTGGACATCCTGCTTGGGAAATTGCTCATGAAGCAGGTTTTGAAGTACCAAAAGAAACTCCAATTTTAATGGCTGAATGTAATAAAGTAGGTTTTGAAGAACCTTTAACTAGAGAAAAATTGTCTCCTGTTTTAGCTTTATTAAAATCTAAAGATTCTAAAGAAGGTTTAGATTTAGCTGAACAAATGGTTGAATTAAATGGTTTAGGACATAGTGCTTGTATTCATACAAATAATAAAGATTTAGTCGATGAATTTGGTAAAAGATTAAAAGCATGTAGAATTATTTGGAATTCACCTACATCATTTGGTGGAATCGGTAATATTTATAATTCATTCTTACCTTCTATGACACTAGGTTGTGGATCGTATGGTCATAACTCAGTTAGTGGTAATGTTAGTGCAATCAATTTAATTAATATTAAAAAAATTGGTAAGAGGAGAAATAATATGCAATGGTTTAAAGTACCAAATAAAATATACTTCGAAAGAAATAGTATTCAATATTTAAAAGATGCTAAAAATATGAATAAAGCTTTTATTGTTTGTGATGAAAGTATGGTTAAATTAGGTTTTTTACAAAAAGTTTTAGATCAAATTAAAGAAAGAAGAAATGAAGTTTCTATTCAATTATTTACAAGCGTCGAACCAGATCCTGATATAACTACTGTTAAAAAAGGTGCTGATATGATGATGAGTTTTCAACCTGATACAATTATTGCTTTAGGTGGAGGTTCATCTATGGATGCTGCAAAAGGTATGTGGATGTTCTATGAAAATCCTGATGTTAATTTTGATGATTTAAAACAAAAATTCATGGATATTAGAAAGAGAGCTTTCCGTTATCCAGAACTTGGAAAAAAATCAAAATTAATTTGTATTCCAACAACAAGTGGAACTGGTAGTGAAGTTACTCCTTTTGCTGTTATTTCAAATCGTGCTGAACATAAAAAATATCCTTTAACGGATTATTCATTAACTCCTACAATTGCAATTATAGATCCAGAATTTACTACAAATTTACCTCCAAGAGTTACTGCTGATACGGGTTTAGATGTTTTAACACATGCTCTCGAAGCTTATGTATCAATGCTTGCAAGCGATTATACAGATGCTTTAGCACTTCAAGCTATTCAAATTGTTTTTGAATATTTACCAAGATGTGTTAAAAATGGTAAAAATGATCTTGAAGCAAGAGAAAAAATGCATAATGCTTCTACAATGGCAGGTATGGCATTTGCTAACGCTTTCTTAGGTATGTGCCACTCTATGGCTCATAAGGTTGGTGGTATGTATCATGTTGTACATGGTAGAGCTAATGCAATTTTATTACCATTTGTTGTTAGATATAATGGTGAAGTACCTCAAAAATTATCTACATGGCCTAAATATAATGTTTATAATGCTGATAAGAGATATGCTAAAGTAGCTCGTTTACTTGGACTAAAAGCTTCAACAGATGCTGAAGGAGTTAAATCATTAGCTGATGCAATTTATGACTTAGGAATTGAATGTGGAGAAGAAATGAATTTTAAGAGCGAAGGTATTTCAAAAGAAGATTGGTTTAAAAATGCTGAGGAACTTGCATATTTAGCATATGAGGATCAATGTACTCCATGTAATCCAAGAATTCCAATGATTAAGGATATGATTAAAATCCTTGAAGACGCTTACGAAGGATATAAAAAATAAATTTAAAAGTTCAGAATATTAATTCTGAACTTTTTTATATATTATATAAAGTTATATCATCAATGATGTCGTTATTAATAATTCCAGTTTTGTTTAAAAATAAATTTAATCCTTCATAAGGTATATTTTCAATTTGAATAGGTGAATGAGCATCTATACCAAATATAAATTTATTTCCTATTTCTTTAGCAATTTTAAAAAAATCAATTGATGGGTATTCTCTATTTGAAATAAAACCATTAATATTAATTTCTAAAGGTAAATTGAATTCCTTAGCTGCTTTACATATTTTAATACTGATTTCTTTTTCAAATTCTCCAAAAAAAGTACAATTAATTAAAAACAAATCAGGATGACAAACATATGAAAAATATCCTGTTTTCATTCCATTTATTAAATCAAAAGCATATTCATTAATTAAAGCAATATTGTTTTTAGTAGATTTAAAATAATATTTAGGTTCAAATTCATTATTATATTTCAAATGCTGTCCTAAAATTAAATAATTTAGTTTGTATTTATTTATCAATTCTTCATAATACTTTTTAAAATTTGATAAATATTCAATTTCTAATCCTATTAGAATTTGAATTTTATCTTTATATTTATTTTTTAAAGAAGTAATTGAATTTATATAATTATCGAAATCATTAAATTCCATTCTCATTCCAGGATGAATAATATTTCTAAATGGTGCGTGATCTGAAAAACCTAGAACTTTAAAATTATTTTTAATTGCACTTTTAACATATTCTTCATCATTACAATTTGCTGCGTGTCCACAGCGATAAGTATGCGTATGATAATTTTTAATAATATCTTTCATAATTTTTCCATTTAGTATTATAATTTAAAAGGATTTAATTTAAAAGATTTAATTGAGGTTAATAAGATATGAAAGAATTTAGAGATTTAATGATTGATGATATAGTTTCTAGCAACATAATTATATGTGGAGTTCCTTTTGATGGAAATGCAAGCGTTGGAAAAGGTGCATCTTTAGCTCCTTCAACTTTAAGAGAATTATCTTATGATTTACCTGCCTTAGATAGAAAAGGTAATTTATTAAGTAAAACTTTTATTTATGATCAAGGTGATTTTAATGCTGACGATTTTGATAAATTAAGCGAAGAAATATATTCTAAAGTAATTTCATATAATAATAAATTTCATATTATTTTAGGTGGAGATCATTCAATTGCAATTGCAAGTGAAAAAGCTTTTTATAAAAAAGCAATAAAAGAAAATAAAGAGCCTGTAATTATTCATATTGACGCTCATCCTGATATTTGTGATGAATATCATGGAAGTAAATTTTCACACGCATGTCCTATTAAAAGAGCACTTGATTTAGGCTTTAAAGATGAAAATATTACTCTTATAGGAGTAAGAGGGTTTGAAGCTCAAGAGATTGAAACATTTAAAAAACATCCTTTATTAGATGTTTATAAAGCTAATGATATTCATTTATTAGGAATTGATAAATTAATAAACATTATTTCTAATAAATATAAAGACGATAAATATGTAATTTATATTTCTTATGATATAGACGCTAATGATCCAAGTTTTGCTCCAGGAACTGGAACTCCTGAAGCATTTGGATTAACTTCATTAGACACAATGAATTTTATTACAGGTATAATTGAAAAATTAAATGTAACTACTATGGATTTAGTAGAAATTGCCCCACCTTTAGATGTTAATAATATTACATCTTGGTTAGGATTAAAAACTTTATACGAGATATTTCATGTTTTAGAAATTAAAAATAGATAATTATTTATATTTTTT
>CAZDPH010000070.1:0-5174 GCA_964507285.1 uncultured Staphylococcaceae bacterium
ATCTTTTAATGAATTATTTTCTTTAATTTTTAAAAATAAAGAAATAATAGATGATTTAGAATATAAATTATTATTAGAAGATTTATTATTTAATAATAATGAAAAAGAATTAAATACTTATTTAAATAAATCTTCTAATGATTATTATGTTAAATTATATGATTTAACATTATCATTAAATAAATTATTTAAAGATTACGAAGAATCATTAGAAATTAATAATTTAAATAATAAAACAAAAGAAAATAATTTTTTAATTAATATTTACAAAGAATTAAATAATAAAATAAAAGAAAATAACTTAAATACTCTTTATAATTTAATTAAAGATAAAAATAATTATAATAATAAATTAGATAATTTATATGTATTTGGATTTATTAATATAAATCCTTTATATGAAGAATTTTTATCTATTATTAAATTTAAAAATAGATATGATTTAAAATTAGATAAATCTTATAAAGAAGATAAGAAATTTAAATTAATAAAAGCTCCTAATGTTAAAAGAGAAATAGAATATTTACATTCTAAAATATGTGAATTATTATTAAGTGATAAAGAAAGTAAATATTCTTCTTTTTTAGTAGTAGCACCTAATATTAATGATTATAAAAATGTAATTAAAGAAGTATTTAATCAAGATAATAAAGAATATCCTAGCATTCCTTATAACATTAAAGAAAGAAAAGATATAACTACAAATACATATAATATTTTAAAATTATTATTTAATTCAATCTCATTAGATACATTTACAAGACTTGATTATTTTAATTTATTAAATAATGAAATAATTAAAAATAAATATAATATTAATGATGAAATTAAAGATATTTTAATTAATTTAATTATTAAAAATAACATTTATTCTAATGATGATTTTTTAGATTTTAAAAATAGAATATTATTATCTAAATTTTTAGATTATAAAGATGATGATAATAATACATTTATTTTAAATAATAAAGAATACATGTCTTATGATTCAATAGAAATTAATAATGATATTATTATTTCTTATATATCATTAATTAATGATATATTTTCTTTTAAAGATTATTTTAAATCATTAAATAATACTTTTATTAATAAAGATAATATTAATTAAGTATTTAATAAATTAAAATTATTTTTAGATGAAGATACTTTAGAATTTAAAAAAATAAATAAATTTATTAATAAAATAGAATCTTTAGAGAATATTTCTTTAAATCTTTCTTCTTTTAAATTCTTTCTTTTAGATTTAGTTAAAGAAGATACATCTAATTTATTTAATTCTAATGTAGGAGTAAGCTTTATAAGTTTTAATACTAATTATGTATTAAATTATAAATATATCTTCTTTATAGGTTTATCTTCTAAAAATATTCCTAGTCTTTCAATTCAAAGTGAATTTGATTCTAGAAAAGATTATTCTTTAAATGAATTAAATAAAATTAAAGATGTATTTAAATTAACATATTTAAATACAGAATATTTTTATCCTTCTTATTTAGGAATGGATTTAAAAAAAGAAGAAGAATTCTATCCATCTATTTTATTAGATAATTTAATAGATGAAGAAATACTAATACCTTTAGATGAAAAAAGAGGTTATAAAGATTTATACACCTTATCAGAATTTAAAAATAAAGAATATTATAATTCTTTAATGAATAATTCAAATAAGATAAATAATAAAGTATCTAATTACATTGAAAAAGAAAAACCTTCTTTAATTAAAATAAGAGATATCTCTAAATTTTTAAAAGATCCATTTACTTTTAAAGTAGAAAATGTATTTCCATATGATGATGATAAATATGAGAAATTAAAAGATGAATTTAAAGATATTAATATAACCTCAATTGATAAACCTTATATCATTAAAAAATTATGTTTAGAAATTATTTTAAACAATATAAATGAAAATAATGATTCATTTAAAAATAATTTTAAAAATAAATTATTATTAGATAATAAATTACCTTCTTTATCAAAAGAAGTAATTAATAATTCTTTTAATAATATATGGAATACATCATTTAAAATTATTGAATTACTTAAAGAATTTAAAGAATTATCTAAAGACAATATTATTAAATCTAAAGAATATCTATTAAATAATTTTAAAGTATTAATTGATAAAGAATTTTATAAAATAGAAGATAAAGATTCTATTAAATATTATGAATTTAAATATAAAGATGGAAAGTTAAAAAATGAAGATTATGTAGATCTTTATATTTTAAGTTTACTTGATATATCTTCTAAAGAAGATGATATTAAATATAATATTGAATTAATTAAAAGTATAGATAATAAAAAATCATTTAGATTATCTAAAAATGAATCTATAGAAATACTTAATAATATTTATTCTAATATGTTTAATTATGATAATATTTATTCTTTACCAATAAATTTCATTGATTTTGATAAAATAAAAACATTTAAAGATTTTATTAGTCATTTAAATACTACTTCTGGTCCTTATAAATATTTTAAAGATAAAAAAATGTTTAATTTTGATAAGGATTTAGGATATGAGGAAGATTATTTTGATATTAAATTTAAAGAATATAGTGATAATCAAAAGAAATTAATTAAGTTTTTACAAATGGAAACAGGAGAATAAATATGGATAATTTTAATATAGATAATTATGATATAAATAAGAATTACGCAATTGAAGCTTCTGCAGGTACTGGTAAAACTTATAATGTAATTGAAATCATTAAAAAATTAATATCTAATAATGTATCTTTAAATAAAATATTAATTGTTACATATACTGATAAAGCCTCAGGAGAATTAAAAGATAGAATAAGAAAAATATCTAAATCTAATAATATTGATATTAAAGATAATGATATTAATGTTTTTACTATTCATTCTTTTTGTATGAATACTATTAAAGAATTTGGATTCAGTGCGAATCTTTCTTTAAATTTAGAAATGGAAAATGAAGAATCATTAGATAGATTTGCGTCTATCTATGTTAGAAAAGGTGAGATCTTTAACGATATTAATGAAATTATTAATTCAGGATACGAGATTAAATTAGAAGATGTTGAATCATTTTTAAAAGAAGGAATTAAAAAATATTATTTAAATAAAGATTTAAAAGAAGATAAAGATATTGTTATAATTCCTTCTTTTAATGATGTTTATGGTGAAAAATATACTTCTTCTTTAATTAACGATGAAGGATTAAATTTTGATAAAATGTTAACTTTATTAAAAGAAAAAAATGATCTTAGAAATTCTTCAGTGTTAACTAGATTAGAAGGTAATATTCAATTTTTTGCAATGGGAGAAAAACCTAAGGATAAAGATTTTTTTAATATTTTAAATAACAATAATAATGAAATAAATTTAAATTTTAGTGGTCAAGTATATAAAACTTGTGATAAAACACCTAGTAAAACTTTTTCTGGTGATTCAGATGAATTTAAATACATTCGTGATCTTAAAAATATTTTAAAAGAAGAAGATCCTGAAGATATTCTTTTTTATAAATATTTAAATTCATTCTATAAAGAATATTTAGAATATAAGATTGAAAATAAAATAGAATCTTTTGATGATATGATTAGATTTGTAAGAGAATCTATTTTAGAAAAAGATTCTAAATTATTAAAAAAATTACAAGAAAAATATACTTATGCGATTATTGATGAATTTCAAGACACTAATCAAAAACAATTTGATATCTTTTCTAAGATATTTTTAAATGATGATAATCATCACATTATAGTAGTAGGAGACCCTAAACAATCTATTTATTCTTTTCAAGGTGCTGATTTAAATGTTTATAGTGATGCAATTAAAAAAATAGAAGAGAAAGGGGGAAAGAAAGAATCTTTAAATAAGAATTATAGATCTAGTAAAAATGTAGTAGAAGCATGTAATGCTTTATTTGAAACTTATGACTTTAAAAATACTACATTTATTCCTTCTTTATTTAAAGAATTACCTAATGACAAAGATGTTACTAGTTTATTAAAAGATAATAAAGAATCTAAAGCTTTATTTATAATTAAAAAAGAAATAGATAATAATGAAATAAATAAAGATAACTTAAAAAAAAGCAAGAAAAAATCTTCAAAAAAAGACGAAAAGATAGAATCAAATGAATTAAATGAATTTGAATTTGCTAAATGTGTATGTAAAAAAATTATTGATATGTGTAAAAAAAATAGTGAAGATAAATACACATATGAAATAAAAGTATCTTCTAATAATAAAGAAGATATAATAAGAAATATTACTTTTAAAGATTTCATGATTTTAGCACGTACTAGAAGTGAATTTGCTCCTATTAAAAATGCCTTAAAAAAAGCAGGTATTCCTTTTATTATGTATAAAAATGAAGATTTATTTAAAGGGAGAGAATGTGCTCATTTAATTTCTATTTTAGAAGCAATAAATGTTAATGATTTTACAGGTAATAATAGAAAAATATTTTTAAAAGCTTTAAATAGTGATTTTTTTGGATATTCTTTAAAAGAAATAAATGGAGAATATTTTTTAAGTGATGATTCTAAAGAAATGGAATTAATTAAATCTTGGAAAGATAAATTATTAAATGAAAAATATGAGAATTTATTTGATAGTATTATTAATGATTCATATTTAATTAATAATTTAAATGATATTTCTAATATTGAATCTTTATCAATTTATAAACAATTAGTAGCTTATTCAATTAAATATTTATCTTCTTATAATTCTTTAAGTAATTTAATTATTAAATTAAAAGGATTATCTAAAGAAATAGAAGATGATGAAGAAGGTAATTTAATTGAAAAATCTAGTGATTTTAACGCAGTTAGATTAATGACAATACATGCTTCTAAAGGACTTGAAGCTCCTGTTGTAGTTGTAGTAGGTGGATATAAAGATAAAAATAATAAAGCAAAGGTAGGATTATCATCTAAGAGAATATTTTTAAGATATAATGATGATATGAAAACAGCTTTGAATGAAGAATTTAAAAGATTATTTTATGTAGCGTATACTCGTAGTAAAAATGCTTTAATTTTACCTTATTATAAAGAAATTACTTCTTTTAAATTTATTAAAGAATCATTAGATAATGTAATTAGTAAACATTCTGATTTAATTGACTTAGAAGATATTAATAATATTTATTATGATGATTTATTAAAAGAATCTAAAGAGATTTT
>CAZDPH010000071.1:0-5172 GCA_964507285.1 uncultured Staphylococcaceae bacterium
CTAAAATCGTATCAATAAAGCATACTTTAGATATTTAAGTAATATAGGTTTGATATAATATCAAGCCTTTTTTATATAAAATGACTTTATTTTTGATGAAAATCAAACCAAAATGAGAGATTTGTAATCTTTGATAATAAAGTCTGATACTTTTATTGATTTTATTTGGTGTTTTTCGTACACAATTTGACTTTTAGGTTATCACTGCAAAATTTTTAATGTTTATCTTGAAAAAATATGAAAATTTAATTATTTTAGTGTTGAAAAAATATGAAATTTTATATAAAATTGACTTGAGAAAATATGAAATTATTATTTTAGAAGTATAAATATGTTTAAAAGAAAAGTTTATGAAGAATTTAAAAAATGGAAAGAAAGTAATAAAATAAAAAAAAGAGCTTTAATTATAAAAGGATTAAGACAAATTGGTAAAACTACAATAGTTTTAGAATATGCTAAGATAAATTACGAAAATGTAGTTTATATGAACTTTATGGAAAATAAATCTCTTAAAAAAATATTTGAAGATGATTTAAATGTAAACGATTTATGTATTAGAATATCTTCTGCTTTTCCAAATATTAAATTAATTCCTAATAAAACAGTTATAATATTTGATGAATTACAAGAATGTGCAAGAGCTAGAACCTCAATAAAATCGTTTATGTTAGATGGAAGATTTGATGTCATTGGGACTGGATCTTTATTAGGCTTAAGAGGATATAACAAAAAACAACAAGAAGGTGTACCAACAGGCTTTGAATATATTATCAATATGTATCCTATGGATTTTGAAGAGTTTTGCTTAGCAAGAGGCATCAATCAAGATTTAATTGAATATTTAAAAAAATGCTATTTAAATAAAGAAAAAATAGATGAATCTGTTAATGAAAAAATGTTTAAATATTTTAAAGAATATCTTTGCGTTGGAGGAATGCCTGATGCAGTTAATACCTTTTTAAATACCTTTGATATGAATCAAGTACATGATATTTTGATTAATATATTAGAACAATATAAAGATGATTTTGGAAAACATTTAGATGAAAATGAAAATATTAAAGTGAATAAAACTAGTCTAAGAAAGATTATAGAAGTATACAATTCAATTCCTAATCAATTAGCTAAAGAAAATAAAAAGTTTCAATATAAAGTTATATCAAATAGAGCTAATTCTAGAGATTATAAAGAAGCTATCACTTGGCTTGAAGAATTTGGTCTTATAAAACTTTGTTACAATTTAAGTTCTTTAAGTTTGCCATTAAGTGGATATAGATGTGAAGATATTTTTAAAGTTTATGTTGTTGATAGTGGATTATTTTTAGCTATGCTTGATGAAGGAAGTGTAAATGATATTATTAATAATAACTTAAAGATATATAATGGTGCAATATACGAAAATATTGTTGCAGAATCGTTTGCTAAAAATAATATAAATTTATATTACTATAATAAAAATTCTGAAACTGAAATTGATTTTGTTAGTAAAGTAAATAACATGCTCACACTAATAGAAGTGAAAGCTAATAATGGTAATACCAAATCATTAAAAGACATTTTATCAAAAAAAGATATTTACAATATAGAAAATGCTATAAAACTAATTCATGGTAATATTGGTTATAATAACGATATTTATTCAATACCTCATTATCTTGCGTTTTTAATAAAATAAGTAGTGTTTAATATATTTTTTGATTTTATATCAAAATTATACAGTGAAATTAATATATACGATAGGCTTAAAGTTTGTTGCTAATGATTGTTTATTGGTTTGAATGCTACTTTAGCATCATTTAAGTAATATAGGTTTGATATAATATCAAACCTTTTATTTTTATTTATAATAACTAAAAAATATGTATTTTTATAATTTTTATTATTTAATGATAATGAAATTAATAAAAATTTATTAAATGTTAATAATAAAATTCAATAGATACCATACGATTTGATTTTTATATCACCAAAAATAAAGGTGTTAGAACTTTAAAAAAATAAATTATTCAAATTAAAATAATAATAAAACTTTAATTTATAAAGATGTTTTTAGCAGAATCTTGATTAATTTCGGAGAGGATGGTTAAATAATTAACATATTACTAAGACAATTTATATTACGAAATACTGTACTTATTGTGGAAATGAAATTTTAGGAAAATAGCAACAGAATTTGTATATTTAAATGATGATATATTATTTAATGAAGTTTAAAATAAGAAAATAAATTAAACACTTAAAAGATGAATTTTTAATTACATTTGCAAGCTTATTTTCTCAGGTGCTATATCCTCATTTAAAAGTTCATATTAAACTTAAAAAAGAAAATAGAATATCAAAAGAAGAGATAATAGAAGCAAGAACTCAATTAGAATTTTATGCAATATGAGTCAAGGCATAGTTCACATTTCATATAATTGAAAAAAATTATAATGAAGATGATAGAGAAGAAAATATATTTAAAAATAGAAAATTAAATATTTATATTCAAAATATTTTATTAGCAATTTATATTTAAATGCTTTAGTGGATAATTTTAGTTCTTTATTTCTATTAAATATTACATTAGGATATAGATGTAGGAATAATTAAAATATTCATCATTCTAGTAAGAATGAAGGATAATTTTAATTTGGATCTCAGGAGAATAATAGTATCAAATAATAGATAAAGAATTTATTAGTTTATCTAAAGGGTGATAGCTGCAATTCCTCCTAATGTAAAAAATTTTCATGTTATTAAAAAGAATAAATGGCTTTCTCATATAACAATAGAAGTTTAAGGAGAAAATACATATACTGAATAGCTAGATATAGTTGATGATTAATATTATAAAAAGTTGGATTAAAAATATATTAATAGTTAAATGTTTTTAATTTTTATTTAACTAAAAATTATATTTTCATTTTATTTCTTTTTGAAAATAAAAATAAATGCAAATTAAATAAGAAATACATTATTTAATTATCTCTGATTTTAATGGAAATAAATTCAAATTGTTTTTCTCTCTCTCTATACGTATTATAATATTTAACGTTAAAAGAGGATTTATAAATGAAAAGAAAATTTTTGTATGTATTTATTTTATCTACTAGTCTTTTTGGATTAACTAGTTGTCAAGGTGCTCCAGGGATTCAAGGTGAACAAGGAATTCAAGGCGAAAAAGGTGACACCGGAGAAAAAGGAGAAACTGGTGCTAAAGGCGATAAAGGCGACACTGGAGAAAATGGTAAAGATGGTATCGATGGAAAAGATGGTGCAAGTTTATTAACTGGCTATGGAATTCCTCAAAATACTCTTGGAAATAACGGAGATACTTATTTAGATTTAAAAACTTATGACTTATATAAGAAAGTTGAAGGTGAATGGGTAAAAGAAGGAAACATAAAAGGAAGCAATGGATCTAGTAGTCAAACATATTATTCATCTACAATTTTACCTTCTAATTATGGCTATGTAGTTCCTAGCAAAGGATGTGCTAAAGAAGGAGAATCAATCACTTTTAAAATGTATCCATTTGAAGATACATATAAATGTATTTCACTTAAATTAAATGATATTAAAATAAGTGCCGATAAATTTGAAACGAGTGAAGATGGTACTTATCGTTATTATGATACAAAAATGGTAAGTGGAGGATATGTGGTTAGTGCTGAATTTGCTACTGCAAATAGTGTTTTAACAATCAATACTTCTACTGGTGGAACAATTGCTACTAAAGATAATAAAACTACTTATTTTATCGGTGATAATGTTGAATTAACAATTAAACCAAACGATAATTATAGATTTAAAGAATTAAAAATTGGAGACACAACTATTTTTAAATCTCAAACAACTGAAAATAACGATGGAAGCTATAGTTATTCGACTACAATGATCGAAGGAGGATTAACTATCAGTGCAACTTTTGAAACTAAAGAAGGAGTAACTGTAACTGATATTAATGGCAATCAATTATCGAGTGGTGGTACAGTAACTATGTCACCTTCTAGTGCATATCCTGGAGAAAAAGTCAAATTAACTTTTGCTCCTGATTATGAAAATAATTATTATTTTGGTAGAGCAATTATTAATGGTATCGATTATCAATATAATGATGAAAAAACTAAAAATGCATTTACATATACTCTTGATGGAACTTTTACAATTGAAACTGTAATGGTTGCAGGAGGATTAAATGTTAAAGCAAGTTTTACTAATGCGTCAAGTTGGAGTTTTCCAAGAGTTTTAACTTTAAATAATAAAGAAGATTTAAAGAAATTTAGAGATTTATCAAATAGTAAATCTGGAATTTTTAATTATGCTACTATTATATTAGGAAACGATATAGATTTAGAAAACGAAGAATGGATACCTATTAAAAATAAATTTAGAGGTACTTTCGATGGTAATGGTAAAACTATTAAGAATTTAAAAATTAATGGTAATAATGAAGATAATGTAGGCCTTTTTTCTGTAGTTGGATTAGGTAGCGATAGTACAACTATTAAGAATTTAATAATTGAAAATGTAAATATTATAAATGGTAAAGAATATGTTGGTGCTATTGCTGGATATTCACTTGGGGGATCAAGATTTGAAAATATTACAATTAAAGGCTTAATCCAAATTGCTGGTCAGCAAAATGTTGGTGCAATTTGTGGAGGTAGTTATTCTTCATATTCTAAATGTACTGTAGATGGTAATAATAAAAATAATAGTTATATTAAAGGCGAAAATGGAAAAGAAAAAAGTATCGGTGCTATTGTTGGATGGCTTGGAGAAGGTTCAAATACAATTAACGAATGTAATGTAAAAAATATTACTCTTTATGGAAAAGAATGCATCGGTGGAATTGTAGGAACTTTCCAAAGTGCAACAAGCTTTGTTACTAAATGTAATGTGGAAAATGCTACTATTAACGTTAATGCTACTTCATGTTCTACAATTCATGAAATTTATGGAAGATATGTTTTAAACGGTAATGTTACTGAACCAGAAGCTTCACAACTTAATGAATCTACATATAATAATGTTGATATTATTTATAAATCATAATAATAAAAATTAATAATTTAACATATCTCATGAAATTCTTTTCATGAGATATTTTTATTTTAAATATTTTTTATATTCGTATAAATAAAAGAGATTTTATAGATAAAATAGTAAGAAATATATTTATATTTA
>CAZDPH010000072.1:0-5067 GCA_964507285.1 uncultured Staphylococcaceae bacterium
TGATTTTCCGCTGCTTGTACTTTCATCAAACAGCTCATCAACATGATATCCATCAACTTTCAGCTTTTTAAGAACGACTTCACGGAAGAGAATACGGTCAATATCACTTCCACCAAAATAATTATCACCTTCACTGTTTTCAACCGTAAGACGATTATCCAGTGTTGAAATGATTGCTACGTCCAGTGTACCTCCGCCGTAGTCGAACACCATCCAATGCTTGTCTTTGGAATCCGGCTTTGCGCCATAAGCAACAGCAGCAGCAATCGGCTCCTGGAGAAGGATGATGTTCTTAAAACCAGCAAGCTTACCGGCCTTGTTTGTTGCTTCAGATTGCAGAGTCTTAAAAGCTGCCGGTACAGTAATAACTACATTTTCAATTGTTCTGTTCAAACGGGTTTCCGCATCACTTCTGAGCTGTTTTAAAATTTCAGAGGAAAGCTCTTCTGGCATCTTATCTACACCAACAGATGCAAAATGAATCATTTTGCTAAGGCCCATCTGTCTCTTGAACTGAATAGCCAAATCTTCAACCTTCTGAGAGTTGTAAGCACGCTGACCAATCAGCATGCGGCCCTTTCCGTTGATCAGGACTGCAGATGGAGTAACAGACATTCTGTCCGCCTGATTATCGATAATTTCAAATCCATGGTCATTATCCGGAATTGCCAGGCACGAATTTGTAGTGCCAAGATCAATACCACAATCATAAAATTTTTGCATATGCTATCATCCTCTCTATGTCGCTCTCATCTATTTTGACTTCATTCTCTGTCTTAGCGTCGGGGGCTTCAATCGACATCTTGTCATTTTCAGCAGGTTCCGATTCTGCAGACAAATCGATAGTCTCATTCGCATCTTCAGGAACCACAGTCGTTTCTGAAGCATCAGCGACAGTTGGATCGTCTACCGTAGCATTATTCGCTTTTGCTTCCTTTACAGCCGTTCCTATAATAACTCTGGCATGCTGAAGTAATTCACCATTCTGATAGACATAAGGTGCCAAAGTCTCGACGATGATCAGTTCCTCCTCTGGGGCGTCTTCTGCTTCATTGTTTACCACTTCAACTGCCAAACCCGGGTCAAACTTTGAACCCAATGGATCTTTCACCTCAACTCCAGAAGCTGCTATATATTTCTTAATACTTCTCAATGCACTTTTGGCGGCCATTTTACGGTCTGCATTCAGATTATCCAGCCACTTTTCCAGGCGCCATGCTGCTACTGCCAATTCTTTTATATCTGCTTTATCTGACATATGTACCTCCGCTTAAGCCCTTTTTACCTTTGCGCTGGCTGAAATGCCTGCTATCGGGCCATCTCCATTATCAACTATGACATACCAGTGATTGGATGACGGAATTCTGATTCTGTATGGTGATCCTGTCGCGTAACCTCCATGATATGAGAAATCATTTCCATTCAGGTAATTCTGATATCCCTGTGCGTTTACTAAATAGGCGTTTGCTGACTGATTCAAAGTCACCTCAGCTACCATGCTCGGCCCGGTTGTCATCTGGAAACCAAGGTCAAGACATATATGGTTCCGGGCTCTGTGGTTTCTTCTCTCAACCTGTACCGTAGCAAAGACAGAATCTTTCCGCTGCTGCGCAGAAGGATGGCCAAGCCTCGACGCTTCACCCCAGTATTTCAACGCCTGATCGACGCTTTTTCCAACACCGGCTCCGGAGAAATAGCATTCTGCAAGGTTATATGCGCCTTGCGGGTTGCCCGCCTTTGCTGCCTTTTCAAACCACTGTGCCGCCTGTTCATCGGACTGCGGCACACCATGGCCATTCTGATAACATATACCGATGCTGTTCGGAGAATACATATTTCCGGCATCCGCGGCTTTATGATACCAGTACAAAGCCTGGGTATAATCCACAGCACAGCCACGTCCGTAATAGAAATCGTCGCCCTTAACATCCCAACCTGTGTGCGGCGTATTCCAGTCGATGGACTTGATATTTGCTTCACCGAAGGTGTTCTGAATTCGTTTCTTATCATCCGCGTTACAATAGCCGTAGCATTTGTTTGCAAACAGGATGGCATTGGATTTGTCGGCACACTTATTAAGCTCATACATGAGCTGATAAGTAGTATGGCGATAGGACTCCTTGATTATATCGAAACGAACAACATCACCACGGAAATCACGAAGAACAACCTCAAGCACCGGCTCTACCACATGACAATATGCTTCGCCGCGTTCCCGAATCTCAGCGCCCTTTTCCTCAGAAATGGATTCTTCATCATCAATTTCGCCAAGGTAGCGCATGATATCTGCTTCTTTATCAGTGAACCAGGATACCAGCTTGCTGAGCACATTCCTTGCAAGGCCGTCCAACAGTCGGTTGCTGCAGTCTTTGATGTATTTATGCAACCGGATCACGGCGTCCAGATCATCCCGCTCACAGAGGAGGAGGATGGGTTTAAATATAGAGCTGCGGAAACTGTTCAGCAGCTCAGCGTTGCTGAGGCCCTGCAATTCCTTCTCGGTAAAACGGCTCCGGAGCAGTTCACAACTGCTCTGTTTACAGATGAAACAATAGAAGTTCAGAACTCTCTTCCAGGTCTCTGCTGTATTAAAGTTTGGGTCACAGAGGAGAGCGTACATATAGTTGGCCAGGAACAGATCGTAAGTACCATACTCCTCGCCTTCTTTGGAAAGCTCGATTCTATACCTTCCGCTCTGCCATGCTGCACATGCATCTGACTCAGCAAACCAGAAGAACTTATTACTCCTATCCTTAAAGAGAACCAGGGCATTCTGAGCAACGCTCAGATCACGTACCGGTTTTTCCAGACCGGAAAGATCGAACGGAGAGTGATAAGACTCCAACGCTTTCAGTCTTGCCAGTTTTTTCAGCTTATCCAACGCCGAATTCGCATCCTCATTGGTAGCCAGGCATGAAACGCCCAGCGTTCTGTAGGGGTTGTCCAGAATGCAGGCTGCTGCCTTTTTTGAGATGAGTTCAACCGCAATCGGCTGATCCGGTTTTGCCTTGGCAGCCTCGACCTCCCTCTGGATGCGACTTTGTTTTTCTGCCATACGCCGGCTCAGGGCTTCGTGCTCCTGTCTGGCTTGTTCATCCTTTTTCCGTTGTTCTTCTTCCTTTTGCCTGCGATAATCCTCTTCAGCCTTTAACCTGGCTTCTTCACGGATTCTGTTTTCCTCATCGATCTGGCGCCGCTTTTCTTCTGCTTCATGGCGAGCCTTTTCTTCCTTGGCCGTCCGCTCTGCACGAATGGAATCAGTAAATTCCTTCACTTTGCTGAGAAGTTCACTCATCTGAGCAGGCTCCAGGATATACTTTACACTACTCTTCGAGCCTTCTTTAAAAATTACATAGGGCTTATCAACTGTGCGGAGGAAAGCTTTGACCTTTTCTGTACCCCGCTCACATGTAACATTCTCCCAATTTACAGAGGTCCGATTTCCTCCGTATACGTATTCGTCTATAAATAACGTCAAAGTTCCTTTGACGAGCTTTCCATTCTCAATAACAGATGCCTCTACCGAATAATTACCAGCTCCCATAATCTACGCCCCTTTCGGTCAGGTTCACGAATCTGTCGCGTTACCTTTTTAATAAAAATAAGCCTATCAGATTCCCGACTTTTGTGTCAGGAATCTAATAGGCTTCATAAATCAGCACA
The DNA here is from genome assembly GCA_964507285.1 of uncultured Staphylococcaceae bacterium. Taxonomy (GTDB): domain Bacteria; phylum Bacillota_I; class Bacilli_A; order RFN20; family CAG-826; genus Onthovivens. The sequence goes on from CAZDPH010000072.1 coordinate 3,664, forward strand.
AATAGAGTCTAATTACATCCCGACCATGTGAAATATCATTCAGGATCTTTTGTAAACTCTGCCTCGATTGCAGAAATTCTCTTTTTAGCTTTGTCAAGATCAGCTGAAAGTTCTGCCTTTTTAGTCTTAAGCGGGGCATCTTTAGCAGAGTGCTCGCTCTCAACTTTAGATTTCAAGGAGTCTACACGTCCCTGAAGGGTTGCAATTTCTTCAGCAATCTGCCTCTTTTCCTTACCTGCAAAAAGGCCTAACTTAGACTTCTTATCTTCTAAATCCTTAATCTGTGCCTTTAATTTCTCGGACTCTACTTCAGAAGGCACCTTTTCTGCAAGCTGCTTATCCAAATCTGCGATTTGTGCGGTCAGACTATCACGCTTTGCTTCAAGTTCCTTCTTCTCAGATTCAAGAGAAGCCTTTTCATCAGCATGAGCTTCCCAGTAAGCCTTAATGCGAGCCTGTTTTTCTTCTTCTGCTTTTCGAGCCTCAGCGGCTTTCTTGTCTTCTACAGATTTCTTTAATTGTAAAACTTTATCTTGCCATTCTTTCTTACACCTTGTTCTAATGGTCTTTGCATTATCTGTCAACGAATAGTCACGATACGAACTACTATAATCCGAATATGCTTTAAGATTGATAACAAAATCATTGATAATAATCATGTTCTCATATCTTGTGATATCTTTCTCATCATCATCGTCACTGGCATCAATTGCCTTTTGAATAAGCGAAATACAATTAACAGCTTTATGCACCGCTCTTTGCCAATCGTTAGGATTTGGTCTACTGTCATTATTATAATCGTCCCTAACTTTACTAAATCCTGCAACAGCCGCCTGATTCATCATGATAGCAATTTCTTCCTCATAACCATCAGGTATACCTGCTGCTATTCCTTTTGAAAGCAAAACCATTAAAGCACTTAAAAGATTTTTTCTATCAGATTCAAACCCTGCAAGTTCCTCATCATCCGGGTACTGTGAAAATCTGTTTTTACGCAGAGAAATACAAGCCAATCCAAGACTTTTCAGTTCTTCAACAGCCTGATTCTTAATTTCTTCTTTCTCATCTTCCGGGGCAAAATCAATAGCTTGGGCAAATGCATGTGCAGCTTCTGTAACCCTCTGATTCTGAATCGTTGACTGCCATCCTGCTGCCTTTCCCTTTAACAACCAAGCCTTATATGACATGGCATCAAGAGCGATTACCTGATTACAATAATTCTCAGCCTCCTGATTATTGCCAGCTTCATGAGCATTAGCAGCCAAAAGAAGCATATTATCAATCTGCTGCTGATTAGGATTGCCCATAGGCGCAGCCGCAACAGATGCTCCAGTCGAAGCAGGCGCAGAGCCTTCAACTTCCTTCATCATGCTCTTGGCTTCCTCAAGGGAGTACTTGGTTCCG
>CAZDPH010000073.1:0-4964 GCA_964507285.1 uncultured Staphylococcaceae bacterium
AGAAACTGATATTTTTTTATTACATTTATTAAGAATAAAAATAAATAAAGTTGATTTTGATAAGATTCCTAAAAATGAGAAATATTTATTAGTATGCAATCATGTTTCTAATTTTGATCAAATGGTATTGATTGCAGCTTTAAGAAATAAAAATGATAAAATGGCATGGATTTCTAAACCTGAGAATATGAATTTCCCTATTGCAGGTCCTTTGATTCATCATACGGGTTTTATTTCAATTAATAGAGAAAGTGTATTTGAATCTATTAAAGCTTTTAAAAAAGCAGGTAATTACTTATTAAATGATGAATGTTCAATTGGAGTATGTCCAGAAGGTAAAAGAAATAAAACTGATAAAATTTTATTAGATTTTCATCCTGCTATTTTTGAAATTGCAAGAATAGGAAAAGTTCCTATTATAGTAATTGGATTAAAAAATACTAAAAAAATCAAAAATAATGCACCTTTTAAAAAAACTAGTGTAGAAATAAAAGTAATTGATAGTATAAAATATAATAAAGATAATGATATTAAAGATATTTCAAATAAAGTTTATAAAGAATTGTATGAATATTTAAAGGAGGATTAACAATGAATTATTTATTTTATAATGAATTAGCAAGTGCAGGGAAAATAGTAGATTCAATAAATAATATAAAAGAAGAACTAGCTAAATCTTTAAATGGAGAAATTCATGTTGTATCTTCTAAAAATCTTGATTTAAGTGAATATCTAACAAAATTAAAAGAAAAAGATAAAGCAATTATTATCGGAGGAGATGGTACTTTAAATTATCAAATTAATCATCTTCCAATTGATAATGAATTACCTTGTGCTTTATATTTATATCCATTTGGATCTGGTAATGATTTTTTAAATGACGTTAAAGAATATCAAGATAAAAATACGAAATTAATTTTATTAAATAATTTTTTAAAATCTTTGCCAATTGTAGAAGTAAATGGAATGTCTTTTAGATTTATTAATGGAATTGGATATGGAATTGATGGAGAATGTTGTAAAAAAGCTGAACAATTAAAAAAAGAAGGAGTTAAAGATATTAACTATTCTAAAATTACTATTGGACTTTTATTTAAAGGATATAAACCTCCTCATTCTACTTTAAAAATTGATGGAAAAGAAATTGGAGAATTTGATAGAACTTATATAAGTGCTACAATGAAAGGAAAATATTATGGAGGAGGTATGATGGTTGCTCCAAATCAAGATAGAAGTAGTAAATACCTTAGTAATATTTGTGTTCATTCAAAATCTAAATTTAAAATATTAATGACTTTTCCTAAAATATTTAAAGGAACTCATATAAATAATAAAAATATAGTTTCCTCTAATATAGGTAAAGTAATTGAAGTAAGTTTTGATTCTCCTACTGCACTTCAAATTGACGGAGAGGTTGTTGAAAACGTATTAAGCTATAAAGCTTATATAAAATAATATTTGTAATTAAAAAAAGCATATCTTATTAAAGATATGCTTTATTTTTATTTATTTAATTTATTTTCAAAATCTTCTTTTCCCATCCAAGCATTTGCTAAGAGTTTACTACATTCAATATTCATTTTTTCTTTTTCGCTATCTTCTGGAGAAGGAATAGAATAGAAAATTGTAGAAATAATATAATCAGTTGTATTATCGCTAGATAAATCAATAATCATACATGTAGGAGTTTGAATTTTACTTGAATCATTTAATCCTGTTGTATTATCAATTAATGTAGTAGCTTTTGTAGAATCAGAATCTGATAAGTTAATATAATAATTTTGTTTATCTACCATAGACATTGCAGTTCTATAGAAGAATAAATATGAGTTGCTAGCAACTAAATCATCAATAGGTTTTCTATCTTCTTCTTCGTAATAATCATCATCGAAAGTTTGATCAACTTCAATAGCTTGGAATTTGTAATTAGCGTATTTTTCACCGTCTAATCCAACATAGTTACTCCAATTGTTTTGTAAATATTCAGCACCTAATTTTAAATTTTTACATGATGTACAATCTTCTTGAACAAAGAATAAGAAGAATTTATTTTCGCCACTATAATTTTTTAATGCTTGTTGAGCTTTTGATTTATCTCCATTTGTCCAAGCTTCTTGAGCGTCTACGAATGCTTCAAAGAATTTATTAGCAGCACTATTTTCTTGACCTTGTTTACTTCCTTCTAAAGAAAGATACGATGTTTCGAAATATTTTAAGTGAGATTCAGTTTGATTAATTAAATTTTGAATACCTGATGAAATGTATGGAATTGATAAAATAATACCAAATATACATCCAACAATAAGTAATGGTTGAACCCATGCTGTTTCTTTAATCCAATTCCATAAAGCAACAAATGGTTTAGCAATAATTTTTAAAACTTTCATATATTCTAAATTACCTCATTTTTAATTTTAATAATGACATAAAAAATAAGACATTTTAAATGTCAATAAAGATTATACTAGAAAAGAATAAAAAATGGTATAAACTTTTTAAAATTTTTCTTGTATTTATTGTTTTTTTTAACTAAACTTTTTTTATGTATTATATAAAAAGATTTAAAAAGAAAATTATTGATTATTTTTTCGATCATCCACACCAAAAAAATTTTGTTAATGACATTTATGTTATTTTTGTTACTATTATTAGTGCTGTTGTTTTTAGTTTTGGATTTAAAGCATTTATTCAACCAAATTATAGTGCTTTTTCTGATCAAAGCATTGCAAATGATGTAACTGCAATTAGATCTCTTGCAAGTTGTGGAGCAAGTGGAATATCTCAATCTATATTACAGATTTTGAAATTATCTGGATTAGAATTTATTAAAAGCCCTAATAATCAATATATTGCTAACTTTGTTGCATATTTTTTAATCAATTTGCCTCTTTTAATTTTTGGATTTATTAAAATTGGAAGGAAATTTTCTATTATTACTTTATTAAATGTTTTATGTGTAACTGTATTTGGAATTATTCTTCCTAATAATGAAGGTGATTTTATTACTCAAATTTCTGAATATGTTTATCTTCAACCAGTAGCAAGAATTATTTTTGCAGGTTTATGTACTGGATTTGCAAGTGCTGCAAGTTATATGGTAGATTCAACTGCTGGAGGTACTGATATTATTGCATATTATATAAGCGAAAAGAAATCAGTGGGAGTAGGAAGATGGAGTGCAGTAATTAATTTATTGGTAGTAGGAACTTTTACAATATTATCTACATTAGAAGGTGGATTAGTTAATGGAGTTGATTTTTCTCCAATTGAACCTGCTACTGCAGTAATTATTTTGCTTTATACATTTTTGTATATGATTACAACTACATTAGTAGTAGATAATATCAATGTTTTTAACAAAAAACTAAATGTACAAATAATTACTAAAAATAAAAACTTATCTCAAGTTATTATTTCAAATATTCCTCATGGATGTACTTTAATTAAAGGAAATGGAGGATTTACGGGAAATGATGTTTATATTGTTAATGTAACTGTCAGAAAAAATGAATGTAAAAAAGTAGTAAAAGTTGCAAAACAAGCAGATCCTGAATGTTTTATTAGTGTACTTGTTGCAAATCAAGTATATGGAAAATTCTTTAGAAAACCAATTAAATAAGGAGAAAAATTATGATGAAAGAATTAGGTGTTAAACCACTTATTTATCCAGAACCAGTATTTATTATTGGAACTTATGATGAAAATAATATCCCTAATGCAATGAATGCAGCTTGGGGAGGAATTGCATATGATGATAAATTATTCATTTGTATGGGAGATAATCATAAAACTACCAAGAATTTATTATTTAAAAAAGAATTAACTGTTTCATTTGCTACAAAAGATACTGTAGTTAGTAGTGACTTTGTAGGAATTAAAAGTGGATTAAATGATATTGATAAGATTAAAAAATCTGGATTTACTCCTTTAAAAGCTCCTCATGTTGACGCTCCATATTTTAAAGAACTACCTTTAACTATTGAATGTAAGGTGGAATCATATGATAAAGAAAATTGTTTTTTACTTTTAAAAATAGTTAATGTTTTAGCAGATGATTCAATTTTAGATGAAAATGATAAAATTAATGTTAAAAAATTAAATCCTATTACTTATGATCCAAGCAATCATAAATATTATGATTTAGGTGAAGTTGTAGGGAATGCATTTAAAGATGGATTGAAATTAAAATAAGATTGGTTAACCAATCTTATTTTTTATTCAACATTTATTAAATCTGTTTCTTTAATTTTATCATTTTCTGTTATTTTTCTTAAAACTTTGCAAGGATTTCCTACTGCAATAGAAAATGGAGGAATATCTTTATTAACTAAACTTCCTGCTCCAATAATACTACCTTTTCCTATTTTTACTCCTGCTAATATAGTGGAAGAAGCACCAATCCATACATCATCTTCAATAATTATTGGTGCACTTGTTGAATATCCTTTAATTCTTTGAGTTGGATCAATAGCGTGTCCAGCACACGTTAAAACACAATTTGGTGCAATTAGAACATTATTACCAATATAAATAGGAGATGTATCTAAAAATACAGAGTTATAATTAATTAAAGCAAAACCTTTAAAATGAATATTAAACCCATAATCACATTTAAAATTAGGTTTAATAATTGCATCTGCACTATCTCCTAATAATTTATTTAATATTTTCTTTCTCTTTTTATCTTGACTAGGTTTAGTTTTATTATATTTGCAACATAATTTTTTAGCAGTTTCTTGATAATTTCTAAATTCTTTAGTTTCTACTCTTAATATTTTGTCATTACTTGTTAAGCATTCTTTAATTTTCATAGGACGTATTATAGCAAAAATTTTAAAATGTAGTAAATGAAATTAAAAAAGAATTTAATAAATTTGTAAATGAAAATAAGACAGAATTTACAAACAAAATTAATGAATTTATTATTAAAGCTGAAGAAATTGTTAATAAAAGTCAAGTTAAAA
>CAZDPH010000074.1:0-4910 GCA_964507285.1 uncultured Staphylococcaceae bacterium
AAATTTCAACAACTGATTGTTTTTTAAATGATGAATATGCAATTGATAAAGATGTTGAAGAATCGACATCACTAACTGCTTCAAATGCTTCTTTAGAAGAATTATAATCATCAAGTGTTTTAATAGTATTTGTAACACTAAATAAACTACTTAAAGAAGTTTTAACACTACTATAATGATCATAACCTTTAGCAGTTTTACTACATCCAGTTAATAATAATGCAGAACAAGCTAAAACAACAACTTTGTTTAATTTTTTCATTTTTTATTTACCTCTTATTTATAAATATCTTATCTATTTTAAAATTGAATATCAATATTTATTAAAAATAAAAAGTAAATATATTATAATTAAAGTATGGAAAAAATAGTTACAGAATTAAATGATGCTTTAATCATTAAACCTCAAATATTTTTTGATGATAGAGGTTATTTTTATGAATCTTATAATAAAGAAAAATTAAAACAATTAGGAATTGATATTAATTTTATTCAAGATAATGAATCTTATTCAAAAGGAAAAGGTGTTTTTAGAGGATTACATTGTCAAAATGGAGAATATTCTCAATCTAAATTAATTAGATGTGTAAAAGGTTCTATTATTGATGTAATAGTAGATGTTAGAAAATCATCTCCTACTTATTTAAAACATATTAAAGTAGAATTAAGTGAAGAAAATCATTTAATGTTACTTGTACCAAAAGGATTTTTACATGGTTTTTTAACTTTAACTGATGAAGTTATTATTCAATATAAAGTAGATAATTACTATAATAAAGAAAGTGATAGATCAATTAAATATAACGATCCTTCTTTAAATATAGAATTACCATTTACTCCATCAATTTTATCTTTAAAAGATAAAAATGCTCCTTATTTAAAAGATTCTGATATTAATTTTATTTATAAGAAATAATATGATATTACTAGTTGGAGAAAGAGGAAAAGTAGGTAGTGAAATTAAAAAACTACTTATTAAAGAAAATATTGATTTTATAGGTGTTAATAGTGATTCTTTAAATTTATTAGATTTAGAATCTATTAATAATTTTTTAAAAGATAAAAAATTTGATTGTATTATAAATGCTAGTGCATACACTAAAGTTGATTTAGCAGAAAAAGAAAAAGATAAATGTGATATTATTAATCATTTAGCAAGTAATGAATTTGCTAAATACTGTGAAAAAAATAACTCTAAATACTTATTTTATTCTACTGATTATGTATTTGATGGAAAAAAAGATTCTCCATATTTAATTAATGATTTAAAAAATCCTTTAAATGAATATGGTAAAAGTAAAGATAAAGCAGAAAATGATGCTTTAAAATTATGTAAAAATACTTTTATTGTAAGAGTATCATGGGTATTTGGAATTCAAAATGATAATTTTATTTCTAAAATAATTAAATTATCTAAAGTAAATAAAGAATTATTTGTAGTAGATGATCAAATAGGTTCTCCTACTTATAGTAAAGATATCGCATTATTTACTTTAGATTTAATTAAAACTACTAAATATGGAATATATCATTTTACTAATACTGATTATTGTTCTTTTTATGATCTTGCTAAATATTCTTTATCTTTAATTAATAGTACTACTATTATTAATAGAGTAAAAACTGGTTATTATAAAGTAGATGCTTTACGTCCTTTAAATTCTAGATTAGATAAATCTTCATTAACTAATAATGGATTTAAATTACCTAGAAGTTATAAAGATGCAGTTAAAGAATATATTAATGAATTAATAAAGGAGAATAAAATATGAAAGGAATTATTTTAGCAGGTGGAAGTGGTACAAGACTTTATCCATTAACATTAGTAACTAGTAAACAACTTCTTCCAATTTATGATAAACCAATGATTTATTACTCTTTATCAATCTTAATGGAAAGTAATATTAAAGATATTTTAATTATTTCTACTCCAAGTGACACTCCTAGATTTAAAGAATTATTAAAAGATGGAAAAGATTTAGGAATTCATATTGAGTATAAAGTACAAGAGCATCCTAATGGTATTGCAGAAGCTTTTATTCTAGGAGAAGAATTTATTAATAATGAACCATGTGCTTTAATTTTAGGAGATAATATCTTTTATGGAGATAATTTAAAAGATAAATTATTAAATGCATCTAATAATGCAATTAATAATAATTTAGCAACTATCTTTGGAAAAGAAGTAAGTGATCCAAATAGATTTGGAATTATTGAATTTGATAAAAATAATAACCCATTATCAATTGAAGAAAAACCATTACTTCCTAAAAGTAATTATGCAGTAACAGGATTATATTTTTATCCTAAAAATGTATGTAAACTTGCTAAAACAATTACTCCTAGTAAAAGAAATGAATTAGAAATTACTGATTTAAATAAATTATATTTAGAAAGTAAATCATTAAGTGTAGAAAAATTAGATTCTAGTTATATTTGGATGGATGCAGGTACTATTGAATCTTTATATAATGCTAGTAAAATAGTAAAAGAATTAGAAGATAATAATAAATTAATTGGATGTATTGAATTAATTGCTCTTAAAAAAGGATATATATCTAAAGATGAATTTAATAAATTAATTTTAAAAACAAATAAGAGCAGTTATTGTGATTATTTAATTAAACATTCAAAAGGAGAATAATTATGAGATTTTTAATTACTGGTGGAGCAGGATTTATAGGTAGTAATTTTTTAAATTTAATGGTAAATAAATATCCTGATGATTATTATATTTGTTTTGATAAATTAACTTATGCAGGTAATTTATCAAATTTAAAAAATATAATGAATAAACCTAATTTTAAATTTATTAAAGGAGACATTACTTCTTTCGATGATGTTGAAAAAGTATTTAAAGAAGAAGCTTTAGATGTTGTTATTAATTTTGCAGCAGAATCTCATGTAGATAGATCAATTGATAATCCTAACATCTTTTTAACTACTAATATATTAGGAGTTGCTACATTATTAAATGCATGTAATAAATATGGAATTAAAAGATATCATCAAGTATCTACTGATGAAGTATATGGAGATTTACCTCTTGATAAACCTGAACTTTTATTTAAAGAAACTAATCCTTTAAAAGCATCTTCTCCTTATAGTGCTTCTAAAGCAAGTGCAGATTTACTTTGTCAAGCATATATGCGTACTTATAATACTCCTATTAGTATTTCTAGATGTAGTAATAACTATGGACCATATCAATTCTTAGAAAAATTAATTCCATTAATGATTAATAATTGTTTAAATGATAAAGAACTTCCTATTTATGGAGATGGATTAAATGTTAGAGATTGGTTATATGTAGATGATCATAATTTAGCAATTGATACAATTGTAAGACATGCTAAAAATGGATCTATTTATAATATTGGAGGTAATAGTGAAAGAAATAATATTACTATTGTTAAAACAATATTAAAAGAATTACATAAAGATGAATCTTTAATTAAATATGTTAATGATAGAAAAGGTCATGATAGAAGATACGCAATTGATTCATCTAAACTTCAAAAAGAATTATCTTGGAAACCACTTACTTCTTTTGAAGAAGGAATTGAAAAAACTATAAGATGGTATTTATCTAATCCTAATTGGATTAAAGAATTAGAAAGTGGAGAATATCAAAATTGGATCAAAAAACATTATAAATAACAAAAATTCTAGGGATATCCCTAGAATTTTATTTTCCTATATAATGATATAATATTTTAATTAAAAATATAGCAAGTTTAGGATTATTATAATATTTCTTTAAATAAATAATTCTAGATTTTTTAAAATTCCTAAATGCATTTTTAGAATATAATTTACCTTTATGATTATGAATATAATAGTTTTTATTTTTATTTCCTATAATAGCTTCTTTATATCCTAGTTTTTTAAAATTAATACTACTTGAAGGTCCTTCTTCATATAAAAAGAAAGTTTCATCATAATAATTAATTTCTTTAAATTTTTTAAAATCATATAATACACATGATTCTCTTACATAACCTACATCAAAATATTCAATATTATTAATAATTTTTTTATTTTTACTAGGATTATAAGGTAATTTAATAAAAGAATTAAAAGGAGTAGGAATTCTATAATAATTCTTTTTATATTTATTAAATTCTTTCATATAAATAGATATAGCAGCATATTCATTTACACTTTCCATAAACTTAATCATTAATAATATATCTTCTTTTTTAATGATAATATCACTATTTAAAGTTAATACTAAATCAATATCTTTATCTTCTAGAAATCTAAATCCTTTATTATTTCCATAAGCATAGCCTTTATTTTCTTTATTATAAATAATATTAATTTTATTATTAAAGTTACATAAAGAATCTTTATCTTTACTATTATTATCTACTACTACTATTTCTTTAAATAAATTAAATTCTAATAAGTTTTTTACTAATTCATTAATTCTTAATGAATCATTATAATTTAATAAAACACATCCAATATTCATAAAATAATTATATTAAATTAAAATAAAATAAAAAAGATAGAATTTCTTCTATCTTAATTTTAATTTAATTTAAGTAAATTCTAGAACATTTACTTAATTTTTGATGGATCAATTCCAAGAGTATATAATTTCTTTTCGTATTTAGAACATCTTTTTAATAATTCAAGGTTATCTAATGATTCATAATCTTTCTTAGAATAATTCTCACTTTTTATAAAAGAAAGATTCTCTATTTCCTCCCTCTTTTTTAAATCTCCTACTTCTTTTTTTAATAATTCTACTTCTTTAGATAACTTTTCTATTTCCTCATCTTTCTTTTTAGAAATATTATCAATTTCTCGATAATCATCTAAAACTAAATCAAGGAACGAATCAACTTCAGTCATTGAATAACCTTTTTTGATTACTTTAAACTTTTTATTTAGAATTTCTT
>CAZDPH010000075.1:0-4895 GCA_964507285.1 uncultured Staphylococcaceae bacterium
TTTGAGCTTCTACTCCTTGAGTAGCATCTACAACCAAAATAGCACCTTCACAAGCAGCTAAAGATCTTGAAACTTCATAAGTAAAATCTACATGCCCAGGAGTATCAATTAAATTAAAAATATATTCTTCGCCATTATTCGATTTATATTTTAAAGACACAGCATTTAATTTAATTGTAATTCCCCTTTCTCGTTCTAAGTCCATTGAATCAAGCATTTGTTCTTTTAAATCTCTTTTAGCAATTGTTTCAGTTAATTCTAAAATTCGATCAGAAATCGTTGTTTTTCCATGATCAATATGTGCAATAATACTAAAATTTCTAATTTTTTTAATATCGTATGACATGTTAATAAATATACCATTTTTTTAAATTTTATAAAACTCTTTTAAATATGAATTTAAATTATTTTCATTAACTTGAGTAATATTTTTATATTTTGTATTCAAAATATCTTTATATTCTTTGTATGAATATCTTTTATCAATTAATAAGACGACTCCTTTATCTTTTTCATTTCTTATTAATCTGCCAATTGCTTGTAATACCTTATTTATTCCTGGATTAGTATACGCAAAATTAAAACCATTAATATTATTTTCATCATAATAATCTTTTAAAAATTGATTTTTAGTATCAATTGATGGAAGTCCCACTCCAACAATGCAAATTCCATTTAATAAATTATTTTTTATATCTATACCTTCAGAATAACTTCCACCCAAAATGCAAAAAGCAACGTTCATTTGATTATTTCTTTGAAAAAAATTAAGAAATAAATCACTTTCGTTTCTTTTATTGATATTTTTATTATTTTGAAAAAAGAAATTATAGTTTAAGTCTTTAAAAAATTCTTTTAATTCTTCTAAATATTTAAACGAAGGAAGATAAATTAAGTAATTTCCAACTTTATAGCTTATAAATGTTAAAATTTCTTTTGCAACTTTATCAATTGTATTTTTGCGATCTTTATAATAAAGAGAAATATTAGAATCAATTAAAATTTTTAAATTTTCATGATTGTAAGGTGATTCAAAAGAAAAATCATTATAATTATTAGAACCAAGTGTAATTTTTTTATAATAATCAATTGGAGTTAATGTTCCACTAAATAAAATTGAAGAATTTGAATATAATACTTTATTAACAAACATAGAAGGATCTACACAATAAATATTCAAAGCAATTCCATCATAATTTTTTTCATAATAAATTTTAAAATTATTATCAAATAGTTTATAAATAGTTAAAAACTGGTAAATGCTTAGTAATAAATTTTCAGTTTCCAAGCTTTTGCTTAAACAATTATTTTTTTTAAAATCTTTTGAAAAATCATTAATTTTTGTTAAACACTCGACGATTTCATAATTTAAATCATTAATCTCTTTTACTATTAAACTTTGATTATCAAAACTATTTTTAATGTAATTTCTTAAAATTTTTATTTTGTTTTTTAACTTTTTAAAATTTTTAACTGTATTTAGTTCTTCTAAAGATTTATTAATATTTTCTAAAGACAAACTAGTTGAATACATATTTCTAGCTCGGTTGATTAAATTATGAGCTTCATCTATCAAATAACAAATTTTAAATTTATTTTCGTTATAATCATTAAAATAAGTTTTTAAGTAAGAAATTGGATGAAAAACATAATTATAGTCACATATAATAATCGTACTAATTTTAGATAAATCTAATGAAAGTTCAAAAGGGCAAACTTCATATTTAAGTGCATATTTTAAAATTACTTTTTCATCAAAAATCATATCATTTTGAATGCAATCTAAAATAATAGAATTTAGTTTTGAATAATAATTTCTTGCATAAATACAATCTTCTGGATTGCATTTTTTATTTTTATTTTTATTTATACATGATTTTTCTTTTGAATAAATAACACAGCTTCTTATAAATAACTTTTGATTTTGATAAATGCCAAGTTGATTTAAAATTGGCAAAAAACCACTATTTTTTGCAGTTAAATAAAAAACACGATTAATGCTATCGTTTTTTAAACCAAATAACGATCCATATAATACCGATATTGTTTTTCCAATTCCTGTTGCAGCTTCAATAAATACTGTCTCACTCTTTTCTATTGAGTCAATTACAATATTTGATATTTCTAATTGTCCACTTCTCGGATTATCATATGGAAATTTTAAATTATCTAATGAAATTTTAAGTTCTCTTTTATATTTTTCATCTTCATTTAAAAAAAAGATGTACTTTTCAAAATAAGATTCAACATTTTTTATTAAATCATCTTTCAAATAAAAGTATTTTTTAATTAATTTATCTTTTTTCTTAATTTGAGATAAATAAGTCAATCTAACATTAATTTTATCTAAATTATTATTCAACAAATAAATTAATGCATAAATTTCTGCTTGTCCAAGATGCCATTTTTCATTTTTAATATAAAAATCTTCTAGAGAATTAGAATTTGTTGTTTTTATTTCATCAATAGTAGGTATTTTATTATGTATAATTCCATCACATCGTCCAGTTAAAATAAATACATATTCTTTATATATAAATTTTCTTTTTAAGAATACTTCTGATTCATATTTACTATTTTGACTATATTGATATTTTGCATGTATTAATGATCCATTTTTCATTGTTTCATTATTAAAATAACGATCATCAATATCGCCACTACGTAATATAAAATCTACTAATTCATGTACACCAAGATTAATTTCTATCATTTATATAATCATTTTCTTTAAATAAATTTTGATTACCATTATAAAAACTTTTAAAATCTAAAGCTTTTTTTCCAGGTTTTAAAATAACTTCAATAGAAATTGAAAAATCGCAAGTTGCAACAATAAACTCCTTTTTATTATATTTTAAAATTTTTCCAGCTTCACCTTTATAATTTTCATTAACGGATGCTTTAAAAATTTTATATTTAATTCCATTTTTAACAAAATAAGCCCCAGGTTTGCTAGAAAAAGCACGAATTTTGTTGTTAATATTAAAAGCTTTATCATTAAAATTTATTACTTCATCTTCTGGCTTAATTTTTCCAGTAAAGGTAACCTCATTTTCATCTTGAGGAACACCTTCTAAAGTACCTTCTAAATATTTTTCAATGCACTCATCAAAACATAAAAAAGCAGTTTTTGAAATTTTTCCACATAAAGAATCATAATTATCTTCATTTTCAATTTTAATTTTTTTAATATTAAAAACTTCTCCTGCATCCATTTTATCAACCATTTTCATTAATGATACACCAGTTTCGCAATCGCCATTTAAAAGTGAATATTGAATTGGAGCTGCTCCACGATATTTTGGTAAAATTGAGCCATGTAAATTTAAGCATCCAAATGTGGGAATCTCTAAAATTTCATGAGAAACGATTTGTCCATATGCCATTGTTAAAATTAAATCAGGTTCTAGTTTATCTATAATGTTAAAATTTTCTTTTATTTTTTTAAATTGATAAACTGGTATATTAAATTCCTTTGCTACCAATTTTGTAGGAACTTCTTCTATTTTATTTCCTCTTGAATTTGGCTTATCTTCCTGTGCTACAACACCAATTATGTTATATCCTGCATTAATAAGCATTTTTAATACATCTGCACTTATTTTAGGTGTTCCAAAGTATAATATTTTTATTTCTTTACTAATCATAATTTAATTATATCACATCAACAGATCAAAAGTTATTATTTAATAAAAGTAATATTTGATTTTATATTATTTTTTTGATAAAATCTTTTAGTATTTAAGGAGAAGGAGTTAGAGAAATGGCAAATATTAAATCACAAATCAAAAGAAACAAAACTAACGAAAAAGCTAGAATTAGAAACATTTCCTATAAATCTAAATTTAGAACTGCTATGAAAAAAGTTAGAGTTGCTTGTGAAGCTAAAAATATTGAAGAAGCTAATAAATCACTCGTTCTTGCAGTTTCATTACTCGATAGAGCAGTTGTTAAAGGCATTTTAGCAAAAGGAACAGCAGCAAGATATAAAAGTAATCTTCAATCTTTAGTTAATTCAATCAACAAATAATTAATATATATTTTATAAAACTAATCCAAATGGATTAGTTTTTTTTAATTTTAAATTTTACTTAAAAACAATTCAAAACCTAAATAAGATTCAATATTTCCTAGTTTAATATCTCTATCTAATTTATATAAATTATCAATCATTTCTACGATTTTGTTTCTTGTTATTTTAGCTTCACAAGTTATTTTAACACGATAAGCATTTGCTCCTAAAATATTAGAAATACTTATATAATCTTTATTTAAGCTTTTTAAATATAATACTTGATCAATAAAAATTAGCGAAGTTGATAAAGAATTTATAATATATACTATTTGTTTCCCCATCAATTTTAAATCATAATAAGAATTAAATATTTTATCTTTATCATTGCTTAAAATCGCATTAGATAAATTAAAAATATTATCATCTGGACTATATGAAAATATTTTTTTAACATCTTCTAATGTTATATTTTTATCATCACAAAATAAAAATAATTTAATTGATTCATTGACATAAATTTGATAGTTATAATTACATCTTTTTATAATTTCATTAACACTTTCTTCATCTATTTTATATCCTTTAGTTTTATATTGAGAGTAAATCAAATCTGCCCATTTATTTGGCTTTATTTTATTAATTAATGAAATATTATCTTTAGGAAAAATATTGATAATATTATTATTAATAAGCTTATTATCATAAGAAATAAAAATTAAGCATTTATTAAAATCATTTACATTTTCAATTAAAATCTTTTGTAATAAATCTTTTTCGTTTTGCTTTAACTTTTTAAATTGATTTTCTTGAGTTAAAAAAATTGAATTATAAACTAAATAAATTTCAAATATTTCTCAATCTTATGGTTCTTATGATT
>CAZDPH010000076.1:0-4871 GCA_964507285.1 uncultured Staphylococcaceae bacterium
CTCTAAAGATTCCATTCAACATATAACTCATCAATGAAGGCGAAGTTTCTTCATATGTTTTATCTTGATCTTTTAAATTAATAAATAATACTAATCCACCAAAAATTAAATTTATTGATAATACAATAATAGGTTCAAACCTATTAAAAATAATGCCAAAGCAAGAAAATATTATTAAAATAATTGATGCAATAACATAAATAAAATAAGCTTTTTTATTTGTATTTATCATGTGTAAATTATATTATATTTTTTTATTTTTTTAAATTAAAAAATTTAATTTTTTTTCAATATAATATATAATATTTATACATTTTTTAAAAGGAGACATAATATGAGCTTTACACTCAAAATTAACGGGGAATCCCGCATATTTGATAAACCAATAAAACTTAAAGATATTAACAATAATAAAGATTTCATTGCGTGTTTAGTTAATGGAAGAATAAGAGAATTAGATTATGATATTCATTACGATGCTGATGTTAGCTTTTTAACAATGAAAGATTCAAGAGCTGTTGCAATTTATGAAAGAGGAGTTAGATTTATATTAGCAATGGCCCAACAAAGAATTTATCCAAATATAAAATTTAAATTCAACTACAATATATCAAGAGGAATATTTGCACAAGTTGCTAAAGGCGAAATGCAAATTACAAGTAAAATTGTTGAAAATCTAGAAAATGAAATGAAAAAAATAATCGACGCAGATTATCCCTTTGTAAGAAAAATTATTTCAAACGAAGAGGCAATTGAATTATATAAAAGTAAAGACTTAACTGATAAACTTGAAATAATAAAATATCGTCCAGAAAAAACAGTTCACTTATATGATTGCGATGGATATTTTAACTATATGTTTGGAAAAATGGTTCCATCTACAGGTTATATAAAAGATTTTAAATTAATTTATTATCCTCCAGGAATATTATTGCAATATCCAAGAAGTGAATATGATGGAAAAATTCCTCCATTTAAAGATGAACCAGTATTTTCAAGTACATTACAAGGAAGTAATTCATGGAGTGAAATTGTTGGACTTAGCGATGTTGGATCAATTAATAATTTAAATTTACTTCACAACAGCAATACTTTAGTTAATATTTGTGAAAATAGACACAATAGAATGCTTGTTGAATTAGGTGATAAAATTCAAAATAATATAAAAGAAATAAAATTAATTTGTATTGCTGGACCATCAAGTAGTGGAAAAACTACTTTTGCAGACAGATTAACTCATGAATTATTATCAAGAGGTATTCATCCAATAAGAATATCATTGGATGATTATTATAAAAGAGGAGATAATATTCCAAAGGATGAAAATGGAGAAAACGATTACGAAACATTAGAAGCTTTGGAAATCAATTTATTAAATCAAAATTTGATTTCTTTATTAAGTGGTGAAGAAGTTACCTTACCAACTTTTTCAAAAAAGACAGGTAAAACATCTTTCTCAAGAACAGAAAAAATAAATAAAGACGATCCAATCATTATCGAAGGTATTCACGCATTAAATGAAAATTTAACACCTCTTTTACCAAAAAATATTAAATATAAAATTTATATATCTCCACAAGCTCAAATTAATTTAGATTACGAAAACCCAGTCTCATTAAGCGATATTAGATTAATAAGAAGAATTGTAAGAGATTATAAGCATTATTCAAGTAGCGTAGAATCAACTTTAGCAATGTGGCCAAGTGTTAGAAGAGGCGAGTTTAAATGGATTTATAAAACTCAAGAAGACGCAGATTTTGTTTTTGATAGTTTTCTAAATTATGAATTTGGTGTTATGAAAAAATATGCACTTCCAATTTTAAAAAAAGTTGATTTAGATGGACCTTATGGAGCAGATGCTCAAAGATTAATTAATTTTTTAAAATATTTTACAGATATAAACGAAAAAGTAATTCCATGTTCTTCAATTTTAAGAGAATTTATCGGAGGTTCATCATATAGAGAAAATGAATAAAAATAAGGAGTAGAATTATATCTACTCCTTATTTTTAATTTCTTGATATTTATTTAATATTCGATCATGTATTTCGCTTAATTCTTTAAGATATATTTCTCGCATTTTTTTGTAAGCTTCAATTTCTTCTTTATTTGATAAATCTACATACAAATCATAATATATAGATTCTAATCTAAAGAAAGTTTCATATAAATTTAAAATAGTTATATTAAAATAATATTCTTTATTTGAAAATAATAATAAAGGTGAAGAATGTGCAACCTCACTACTTAATTCGTAAACTTTTGAATAATTTTCTAGTCCAGCACATTTTTGAACACCATCTCTAAAATTAAGCTTTATATCTTCATTTAATTTTATATTTGGAATATCTAATAAATATCCATATTCAATAAACTTTTTAGTATCTTTGCTTTTTAGATCGTATTTTTTCATTTTTTCTTTAATTTCAATAAATAAATTATCAACTTTTTCTTTATCTTTTATTTGAAGACGATATGCTAAAGAATACTCAATATGTTTAAAATATGAATCAAATAATAATTTACCATTTCTCATTAAGCAATAAATTATACATTCATTTTCGTGCATTGTTCTCCATGTAGAAAATGCTTCTACTTCAAATCCATCAATTAATAAATTTTCTATACACTTTCCTAAATTAAAAGAATTAATAAGCATATTAACTAAAAGAGATTGATATTTATTTAAATTCTTTAAATTGTTTAATACGTTTAATATAAAATTAAAATATAAAGACAAAGAAGAAATTTCCGGATTAAATTTATTTAAAAAAGTATCTGATTTATAATTTAATTGTTCGTTTGTTAAATATTTATCAGCAATTTTAGATGATATATCATTTTTAAAATCATCATCTTTCAATTTCTTTTTAATATCATCTTTTGAAAAATCATTAGTTTTATAATAGTAATCTAATTCAGAAATTATATATAAAATAATAATAATAGAATTAATAGGTGTATATTTTTTAATTAAAATAGTATTAAAAACTTCTTCTATTAAATCGCATACTAAATTATAAATATCATATAATTCAACATTATTATTTACTATATCTCCATTTTTTTTGAAAAATTTTAATGATTCATTAAAATCATTCATATCTAATCTTGAAAAATTCATATTTTAATTATACTCCATTATTCATCATTTAACATTAAATTATAAAAATTGTTTATATAATCTTCATTAGGGTTTTTAATACTATTTAATTGATAAATTTCAAAATTTTTTAATATATATTTAATTTTTTCAAAATCAAATTTTATCATATAATTGCTTTTATATGTTAAAGCATTTTCTAAAATAACATAATCAAAAGTATTTTTCTCTTTTTCTAATTTAGATAATAAAACAATTTCTATTTTTGAATCATTATTAAAAGTATCAAAATTATATAAATTTTTAAAAAAATATAAATAAAATAATAATTGTTCATTACTTTCAGAATTATAAATGGTTTCTTTCATAAAATTAATAAAAGCGTTTTCTTCATAGTTCTTGTTTTCTTTTAAAAAATCAGAAACTAATCTTTTAATTTTATCTTTAGAATATCTTTCATCTTTTAAAATATAGTTAATTAATCTTTTATAACATTCTGATTCAAATAAATAGTGATATTTTTTAAATTTAATATTTAAATTTTGATTAAAAATATAGTCACATAAAATATTATAATTTTCTTCAAATTCTACTATAATTCTAAATTTTATATTTTTAGATAAATTCTCATTTATAATCTTTGATTCAATCATATCTAATAGTTTTATAAAAAAGTTAATAATATTCTTAGTGTTTAAATACACAATAGATTCTCTACAAAACTTTTTATTAGCTATTTTTGTTAATTTTGATGAATATTCTTTTTTATTTATATTTTTTTTAATTTTGTTTTCTCCTTCAGTAAACATTATTATTGGATTTAATTCAACTATATCTAAAAATTCGTTAATTTTATTAATATACATGTTATAATCACTATAAATTTTATTATTAACAAATTTTTTAAATTTTAAATAGATCATTTTGTTATTAATTAATTCCAATCTTGTAGAAATATTACTATTATTATAAATAAAAGAACAAATTGAAGGTGAATCAGTAATTAATCCATAATTATTTTCCTTCATAAATTCCAATAAATCTTCGTTTAAAAATAATAATTCTTTTTTCATATTAGGCATATTAAAAATTATAAAAATTTTCGTTTTCCTTCAATTTTAATGTGTTTTTAGTTTTTTCAAGTTCTAAAATACTTATAAAATAATTATCTTCAGAGTATTTTATTAAAATATCATTCATTAATTGATAATCAAAATATAGGTTACTAACAATATTATCATTTAATGTAAAAAAACCAATCATATTTGGATATAAATTAATTAAAATATCTTTAATTTCTTCTTTTGATGAATTATTTTTAATTATAATATCTAAAATTGAATATTTATCATTAACATAAATATTCTTAATAAAGAATGAATTATAATATAAATTAATTTCTTTTTTAATTGGGTAAGAAAAAAGTTTATCAAATTCTTCTTTTAAAAATAAATAACATTTATTTTTATTAAAATTATTAAGTGTCAAAATTGGTTCAATTAATTTTACTTTTCTTTCAAAATAATTTGATAATCTGCTTTTAAATGGAGCAATATAAATAAAATCATCCAAATATAATAAATATTTATCAATTTCATAAAAATTATAATAAGTTACTTCTTTTGTTATTTTATTAATTAAAAAAATAACTCTAGTAAAAGAAAGATTTTCTATTTTAAAATTCAAAATATCATCACATAAAAATATAAAATTATTAATTTTATCATCATATTTAAAATCAAACTTGCCAAAATTAAATTCTTTATAA
>CAZDPH010000077.1:0-4864 GCA_964507285.1 uncultured Staphylococcaceae bacterium
CCTATTTATTACCCACTTGTCTATTTCGTGGCTTTTATAGTGCTTTGGTATATGCAATTTTTCCTTGAAGTCGTCCCATTTCATTATGAGTTCTTGCTCTCCGTTTTCATTTGGCTTTGCGTTCTCAAATTGCATTAGTAGAGGGTAAAGCCTTTTAGCATATTCGCTTTTTAAACCCCAATACTCTTCAAGGTTAAGCATTGTATAGGATTTTTTTCTATCCATTAGAAGCTCGTAAAAATCCTTTTGAGCTGTGAATTTTAGCGTGTTTTCTTTTAAATCCCACACGCATTTTTCAATGCACACAAAGGCTATGAGCTGGTCGCCCTTTGCAAATTTCAAGTTAAATTTCAAAATTTTATCTGCAAAGCCCTTAAATAAGGCTATAAGTCTATTGCGGTGTAGATTTTTTTCGATATTTTTAAAAAAATCATATGAATTTAGCTGAATTTCCCTTGTCTCGCTGTTGTAAAGTTCATAAAGGACTTTCATAAAAATATCCATTTGCCTAGAATTCAAGTCTGGCATAGGTATTGTATTGAAATCATTGCGATAGACTAGGCTTTGGCTGTTTTTAGTTTCCATTTTATACCTCCCAAATGTATAACTTTTTTACCGCTCGAATTTTGTTGCCTTAATACTCGAATTTTATCCTTTTAATACTTTTGATTGTCTTATCATATCTTCAACAACAATGTCAAAGATTTCACCTAAAGTAGAACAATACTCTAATACTTTCCAAGGTTCGTTAGTATGAAAATGAATTTTAATCAAATCACTATCACCTACACAAATTAAGCAATCTCCTACAAAGTTTTTTAAAATATAATCTTCAATTTTTGATTCACTTAAATCTTTTCCTTCAATTAATAATTGAGTATCGTATCTAAATTCTATTTCTTCCATAATAAACTCCTTTTTTATTATTATAAATATTGAAATTAAAATTTTCTATATTTCATAATAATTTTGTAGTAAAATAATTAAACTATGAGAAATTCTTCAAAAAATAAATTTTATTTAAATGTTGCGATGTTTGCGTGTATAACAAGTGCTTTACTTTGTATAGCTACTTTGATTATTAATTTAATTATGGGTACTAACTCATTAACTGCAAATTCTATTTTTACAGGATGTTGGAATGCTATTTTCTATTTAATTGTAGGAAATTATTATTATAGAAGTAGAGATTATAAAGGAAGAGCGTTTCAAGCCACTTTAATTCTTGCAATTTGTACATTTATTATTCCTAGTATAGTTAATTTAGTTTTTGGATTAATTTATGGTGGAATAAGTGGATTATTATCTACTTTATATATATTAGCAATATCTTTATGTGCAGGAATTGTTTATTCGATTGCATTAATTCTTTTTAGTAGAAGACAATCTAGAGGAAGATATATATTCTTATTTATTACAGGTATTATATTATTTGTTACTTATATATTATCATTTGGAAATGATTTATATGTTTATATAAAATTATTAATTGATATATTTCAAAATATATCTAGTTATACTGAATTAGATGTTGCTGTTGTTATTTTACAATTATTAAATTCAGTTGTTTCTATTGCATTTGGATTTGTATATTTCTATACACCTATTTATTTAAAAAGAAATTAATAATTAACATATTCTATCGAATATATTAATTTCTTCTATATCTATTATATTTTTAATTGGAATGTAAAAGTCATTGAAATAAATGACTTTTTTTCTTTTATCAATTAATTTTATTATTTCTCTAATAGAATAAATGTATCCATCATAAAAAATATCCATTTTTAATGGAGTTTTATAATCATATTCTTTTAAAGCTTGATCTATTTTTCTAGCTTGTTCATTGAACACTTGTGGCCTTTCAATTTTATATTTTTCATAGATCATCTTTTCTAAATATTTACCTTGTTCAATTAAAGAAGAAAATGGTAACCATTTCTTCATTCCTCGATCATTCATAAATTTATTATTTTACTTTTTTAGAAATTGTAAGAGCAAGAGCACCTTTTCCAATATGAGTAGTAACACTTAAAGAAAGATGATCAATGATTATTTCATCTTTAATATTAAATTCTTCTTTAATTTCTTTTGAAAGCATTTTAATTAATGAATCATCATTTCCTGTATACGCACAAGAAAATACAAGTTCATCTTTTGAATAATCTTTAAATTTAGTTTCTAAATCATTTTTAATAGCACTTTTTAATGCATTAATAGCACTTTTAGTACCAACACATTTTTTATAAGCATCTAATTTACCTTCAAATAATTGAAGAACTGGCTTTATATGTAATGTATCTCCGATTATACCTGCAGCAGGAGTAATTCTTCCTCCTTTTTTTAAGAATTTTAGGGTATCTACCATAATATAAATTGATGAATTATGACCGTTATTTTCTAATATTTTTTTAATTTATTTAAAATCTAATCCTTTATTTATTAATGTTATTGCGTCATAAATACTTTGTTTTAATGTTACAGAAATTCTATGATTATTAACTACTAAAACTTTATCATTATAATCTAAAGCTAAGTTAGTAGCAGTTTCACAACTTGTACTTAATCCACTACTCATTGGGATATGTAATATATAATCGTAATTTTTTAATAATTCATCCCATAATGAAATAATACTTCCAGGAGATGGTTGAGAAGTAGATATATTTGAATCACTATATAATTTATTAAAAAATTCTTCTTTAGATATTGATTCATTTTCATAATAAATGTTTGAATCAATAATAATAGGCATTTTAATAATTTTAATGCCTAATTTATTTGCTTCTTCTATATTAAAACCTGAATTATCATCAGTAACTATACATATTTTATTCATAGATTTATAATAACATATTTTAAATAAAATAAAAAACTAATATAAAAAACTAGATTAATTAGTAATTAATATATAAATTAAATATTTAATAGAATATTGAATAAAAATGTACTTATTGTATAATTTAATAAATTTTTAGAGGTATTTTGATGGGATTTTATTTAATTAAAGGTGATTTAGTTACAATGAATGTTGATTGTATTGTATCTAATGCTAATGTCAATTTAAAGATGGTTGAAGGGGTAAATCGTGCTATTTTTCATAAAGCAGGTGATATTAATATGTTAGAAGCTTGTAGAAAAATAGGAAGATGTGATGTTGGTAAAGCAGTAATGACTCCATCTTTTGATATAAAAACATGTAAAGCGATTATTCACGCAGTAGGCCCTAATTATATTAATGGAAAACATGGAGAAGAAGCTAATTTAAGAAGTGCATATCAAAGTGTATTTGATATTATGAATGAAAATAATTTTACTTCAGTAGCTTTTCCTTTATTAAGTAGTGATTTTAATTATCCTACAGATGAATGCTATAAAATAGCAAAAGAAGTTATTATTGAAAATATCAAAAAAAATCCATCTTTAGAAGTTTACATTGTTTTCTTTAAAAATATATTTAATTTAGTAAATTCTAGTTTTAAAGAAAAAATTAATGATTTTTTATTACAAGATTTTCCTAAATATGAAATAGAAGTTGAATCTACTGATAATAATATAAAGGGATTAAAATTCATTGAAGAAAAAGAAGTTCTTTTATCAATAAATGATACTGATATTGAAATTAATGGTAACTTAGCAAATGGAACTATTTTGAAATTAAAAAACGATGAAACTTATCTTCCAAGCAAGAATACATTATATGGAATTGGGATTGCTTTAAAATTAAATGAAGAAGAATTTTTAAAATTATTAAGTTTATTTGGATATTATGTTCAATTTAATACTACTAAATTATCTATAATTAGATATTTTATTATTAATAATAATTATGATGTTTATAAAATAAATGATGTTTTATTTGACTTATCTTTACAATCAATTAATTCTAAATAAAAAGGAGAAAATATGTCTAATCCAATTGTTACAATAAAAATGAAAAATGATAAAGTTATAAAAATTGAACTTTATCCTGAAATTGCACCTAATACCGTAAATAATTTTATTTCATTAGTTAAAAAAGGTTTTTATAATGGGATTATCTTTCATAGGGTAATTAAAGGTTTTATGATTCAAGGAGGAGATCCTAATGGAAGAGGGGATGGAGGTCCTGGTTATTCAATTAAGGGTGAATTTAAATCAAATGGATTTAAAAATGAATTAAAGCACACTCGTGGAGTTATTTCAATGGCAAGAACAATGAACCCAAATAGTGCAGGCTCTCAATTTTTTATAATGCACGAAGACGCACCACATTTAGATGGAGAATATGCTGCTTTTGGAAAAGTTGTTGAAGGAATCGAAGTTGTTGATGAAATTGCAAATTGCGATACAGATTATATGGATAAACCGCTTCAAGAACAAATAATGAAAGAAGTTAGTGTAGAAACTTTTGGAATTGAATATCCTGAAGTAGTTAAATATTAATTATTAAAATTTCTCCCAATTTATTGGAGAAATTTTTTTATAAACTAAAAATTCATTAGTTTTTACAAAACAATTTGAATTAAACCATCCCCCTCTATTAGCACTTAAAGGAGAAGGATGATTTGTTTTAATAATTAAATGATTTTTATTTAATAAATATTTTTCAAGTTTTTTTGAATTATTACCCCATAACAAAAATACAATTGGTTTGTTTAAAGAAGACAAAAAAGATAATAAATCTTTCATAAATTCATCATACAAATTTTTTTTATGTGATAAAGGAGTATTTTCCCTTACTGTTAAATAAGTATTTAAAAGTAAAACTCCTTGGTCTGCTAGAAACTTTAAATTACCAGATTTTGGTAATGAATTTATATCTTTTTATATTCTATATTTATTTCTTTAAAGATATTTTTTAAAGAAGGAGGGAGCTTTACAT
>CAZDPH010000078.1:0-973 GCA_964507285.1 uncultured Staphylococcaceae bacterium
CAGGAAAATCCTTGAAGTCATCCTCTGACAAATCATAGAACTTGATGTTCTTCCCATCAATACCACTTATCCACCCCTGCATCATCCCTCTGTTTGCGTCCGTTATACCATCTACGAACAAATGAAAAGTTATCTCTTCCTCTTGATTGTTAGCTATGATGGACGCAATAGCCGTGGCGCAATAAGGGACATAATGATTGTTCAGACAAAAAACGATGTGCATCATTTACCTTCTATTTGTATTTTTACGCAAATCATCATAATTAATTTCCTCGTTTAATAGTCTTGCACGATTTTCTTGATATTTTGAACTTATCAAATTGCATGACTCTTTATACCATTTAGTCTGAATACCAGCCAAACACAATAACAAATGTGGCAAAGCATCTGTCATATATCTCTTATTTTGAGCTTCAACTATAGCATGATACAATGCAGGTTTACTGCTTATCATCTTAGGACTACAATATATCCAGAAAGGGATTTCAAACTCATAATGAGCTTTCAACCAATCCAACTGCGGATAATGGTTGCGACATATAAATCCACGCTTACCCTCATAACACTCCTCACCATGATCGGGCACATAAATAACAACAGCATCTTTATCCGCATATAAACTTATGATTTCTGCCACAACAGAATCATTGTACAAAGTGGCATTGTCATATTCGGCCAACACCTTACGCTGAGCTTCCGTTAGTTCAGGTCGGTACTTAACATAGTCTTTCGCAGAATATCGAGCATGAGATTGAGGATAACGCTGCTTGTAATCAATATGTTGTCCTATTAAATGAAATATCGTCAAATTATGATTTGTTTCTTTCTTTGAGAAATGACTTACATAATCCTTCACCAAGTTTTCGTCATAAGCATACATAGAGGTATTTCTTTCATCAAAAAGGTACTTGCTTAAGATGGGATGATTGAGGAAAAAGCCTCCATTGAATTCAAAAACGCCATCGTCTTCTCG
>CAZDPH010000078.1:983-4863 GCA_964507285.1 uncultured Staphylococcaceae bacterium
TCTCGCAATTGGGGCACAAACTCATTACTTAAAAACGTCACATGATAACCTGCTTTTTTGAACAATGCCGGGAATAACGGTTGCTGATACCACTTGTTCGTATCGCCTACAGTATAAGTAGATAGCATATTCTTAAAGACGTAGCTTGTAATATTCCATCCAGAAACAACATCAGAGAATCGCACCAAGTTTCCTTGTTTCATCATTTTTTCTTGCCGAGGCGTTGTTGGCATAAAATAACCATACATAGATGAATGATGTTTGGCATAGCTTTCGCCTATAATCAAAACGATGTTCGGACATAGGAAAGAACAAGCTGCCACCTTTGCCTTCTCTGTAATTTCGATTAGCTCATCCACTTGTTTTGCTGCCAACCTATTTGCCCAAACTGAATAAAAGCATCTTCTCAAAGGCGAATAGAAACGTACGCCATCTTTTCGACCTATCATTTTTTCCAAATCGCTGACAGAACTACAAGAAAGCAATTGGAACGTCAACCAATCATTACGCCCTCCAATTTGCCCCCCCCAATTACCATAAGCAGTAGTAAAATAGCAAAGATCGCCTTAGCCGCAGAAGAATGTTTAACATACAAATCACATAAAGAAAGTTTTCCTGAAACAATCATGAGAATCTTTTTTCTCCAACAAAAGACTGCGACATGACACACTAACAAGAACAAAATCATCCATACGTGATTACCCAATGCCGATATGGAAAAGACGGATGAGAAGAAGTTACTAGCTTCACTCATGTTCGTCTCACCCACTAACATAAGCAGAGATGGGTTTAATGCAGTTCCAAAATTGTCAAAGCAATAAATATCAACCAAAGATATCGAATACGCTAGCACATATAAAGGAATCCTAACGTAAAATCGCAATTTGTCTGGTATCAAACTCAATATCATTGCGATTACATACAAGTCAAAGACTGCCTCTTTTCTTCCAGCATTTCCTGTTATAAAAGAACACATCAAGAATAGCAAATACATGAAAATGCAAAAGTTCACATTCTTTGCTATTGGGCAAATCAATAACGATACAATTCTTTGAATTTTCATTTTCTTCCATTTTTACCAATAACAACTACCTTCTACACCCTCTGCGTTTACAGGCGTATCCTCTTTACATGGTCTTACCCAATATTCATTATAATAAGTCTGAGTATATGGGAATTGGTCTTGATATTCAGAAACCGTTTCCCATCTTCTTCCTTTGATGCCAAACAACAATTGCAAGACACCTCCTAAGTGAATAGCTTGTTTACCCTTTCGTTTGCAATGAGCAGCCAAAGGAAAACCGTATGCACCACAACCTATCAGCACGACATCATAATCTATCTTATCTATCTCATGCTCCATATATTCCAAAGCCTCAAACCAATCCTTAAATTGAGTTTGATTACCACCTGCCGTCTGAACAGCTTTCAGCACTTTCAAGTCGAACTTGGGTAATATTGGATATTGGGGAAAAACTTTATCTATTCGTTCATACTGCGACTTGATGGTTTCTGCAAAAGGATGAACCACCAAGACCTTCTTCCCTTCCAAAGCTAAAGTCCACGGCTTATCCGTAAGCAACGGCGTAGAGATTTCTCTATCAACCTTGATGGCGTTTTTCAATTCCTCGGCAAAGAAACGCTCATTGTAGCACCAACTTTGCAATATATCCACCTCTGGCATGCAACCTACCATCAATTCATAGAATCGCTTCAAAGCATTCACATCATCAGAAGGAAAGAATCCCGCATTCTTGCTAAACAAAGGCACAACCCAAGGATTAAGAAAATTAGGCTGTCCATGCCAACAAATGAAGCGCAGATTGCTTCGCTTTTTATAAAATGTATATTTCACGTTCTCGCAGACATCACACTCTATGCTTCCAAAGCGAGCCAACATAAACGGCTTACCCTCCTTGATTTTGTCAGCTATGATTCGCTGTGTCTCAGCCTTGTCCATCACTCTCGGTGGAGCAGGAAGGACATGTTTCTGCGGAAAGAGTTTTGAATAAACTCCCCTTAGGCGAATTACTAAGTCTTTATTCATATCTATCTCATTTATGAGCCCAATTGTATATTCTTGTCAACAACCCATACAGTGACTTGCCAACAATGACAGGGGCAAAAACAATGGCATCATACTTAAATCTGCAACTTCTAAAATCCTGCCAAACTTGCCTATATATTTTTTTACATTCGTTTTCCTTCTTCTTGTAAACTACATTATTCACAAGCCAAATATTGATTCCAGACAACATCCGCAACAAAAATTTCCGATAAACAAGAGGTAAATCTGCATATACAGAAATTGTACGACTATACATAGAAAAATTGTCTTCAATAAACTTTCTCCCCAACTGTACATTTGTTGCCGAATCTTCCCGGAAAGCCTGGGTATAAAAACAAGTTTCCATCACCGCCATTTTATGTGCATACTTATAATAGCTCAAAATAAAAAGCCAATCTTCAGCATATTTCAAATCTGCACAGAAAGTAAGGTTTTCCCGTTTTATTATAGCATGCTTAAACAAATATAGCCAGACATAACCATGATAGATGTTTTTTCGACACGCTTCTTCCATACTCAACACAGACGATTTTTCTACAATCGGCTTTTCTATAACCTTTCCATACATATCATAGCCCCCCCCCCCCAATGCATCAAATCAATATCATCTTCTAAATATTGCTGTATAGAGGAAAGAAAATCTAGCTTCACGTAATCATCTGCATCAACAAAACATATCCATTCCCCATTAGCCTTTTCGAGTCCTAAATTTCTTGCAGAACTCACTCCGCCATTCTTCTTATGATAGACTCGAATACGGTTGTCTTTCAGAGCATATTCATCACATATTTGTCCAGACCGGTCCTGACTTCCATCGTCGACTAGCAACAATTCAAAGGTGGAACACTTCTGGCATAATATACTGTCAATACAACGAGAAAGATAATTTTCTACATTATATACGGGAACAACAATACTTATTTTGTGATTAAAAGCATTCATACATCCTTGATTAATTTTTATGCCTCTTGGCATACCACCATTTGGCAAAAAGTCTCATGATTTCATATCCGTCCTGCAACATGCCATGACTGCGCATATACTTGACCAACCGCAAGAAATCCTTCAAGCATAGCACCGGACAATAATAACTGTACGAAAACTTTACTATGTTAATCTGTGCCTGCCAAGCCTGATCAAAACAATATTGCTGAAGCTGGCTTTCATGGTATGAAATCCCAGCAAACATTTTCTGCAATTGGCAATGGAATAGATAGGCTGCCTCCAATTTCTTCAGCGTAATCTTCTTATTATTCTTTGATATACTGGAAATATTGACTCCCGACATACGGAATGAGAAAAGGAGTTGGCTGGAGGTTGCACATCCATTCTGAGCCATTAAGTTATTGGTGGCTGTATCACTACACCAAGCCAACGGGAAATCAACAAAACCGCCCATTTCTTTCATGCGCTCTGTGCGATAAATGTAGTTTGGTACACATTCCACATGCCCAAGATAGCCATAGAAAGACAAGAACTCTATCTGCGAGGCAAGCTCTGGATAAACGGCATCTTTCTTTGTCACTTCATCATTCTCATCTATCACCTGCGCACGTGCATGGAACAAATCGACCGCAGGATATTTGCACACCAACTTGTCCATCTCATCCAGAAAATTCGGAGCATAGACATCATCGTCCGATGCCATGATAAAGTAATCCGTATCACAAAGGTTTACCAAGAGGTTCCAATGGGCTACCAGACTGTCCCCCCCTATATTTTTCTCATTCCTACGATAAGAGAAACGTGTATCGTTAAGATATGGGAGAACGATGTCATGGAGGTTTTCTGGAGAACAGTCATCGCTGACTA
>CAZDPH010000079.1:0-4840 GCA_964507285.1 uncultured Staphylococcaceae bacterium
CGGACACCTTCCAGTTCAGTTTGATGGAGACACTGAATGAAGAGGTTCTCAAGGCAACCTATGGAGACGATAATGTGACCACAGATGAAGCATCCGGTGAGATTAAAGTGGTAGCAAATACCACACAGCAGCCGAATTGCGCATGGGTCATTGATACCATCTTGAGAGATGGCGGAAAGAAGAGAATCGTCATTCCAGAGGCAGGAGTGACTGAGGTGGGGGATATCACATATGCTGACGGTTCCGCACTTATGTACGAGACGACGATATCAGCAATGCCGGATTCTGATGGTGCAACTCATTATGAGTACATTAAGAAGGCCTAAAAGGAGAGAATATGGAAATCACAACAAAGAGCGGATTTACATTTAAGCTGGACAAGGAAATATTAGATGACTGGCGAATTACAGAAGCCATCGCCGATGCGGGAAGTGAAGACGACACCTCCCTGCAGCTGAAGGGAATCGTAGCCTTGACAAGGCTGATCTTCAGAGATCAGAAAAAGGCATATTTTAATCATGTATCAAAGAGCAATGCCGGAAGAGTACCGAACAGCATCATCAACGAAGATATCACCGACATCTTTGAACGGCTTAAAGAAACAAAAAACTCCTGATCCTCGCAAGAATGATCGTTCTTGACGAGGATGCGCTGATTTGTGATTTTGCGGAAACCTACCACATACTGAATTACAGAGAACTCCCACCAACTACGGCGGGAGTTCTTGCTTGTGGTTTAAGAGACAACAGCAGAATCAAGCTAAAGATGGCCAACGTGAAGGTGTCGCTGGAGGATATACTGCTCGCAACAATAGCAGACAAGATCGAGAATCAGATGTATCAATATGCGAAGGCACATGGAGCCAAGAACATTGGTGAGCCTGAATCCATCCTGAAAAGGATTCAGGGAGAGCCAAAAGAGGCATCATCGCTTGAGACGTTTGAAACCGGGGACGCTTTCATGGAAGCATGGAGGAATTAAAGAATGGCAACAGGAACAGATCTGGGAAATGCGTATATACAGATCATTCCATCAGCGGATGGAATTGGAAAATCAATAAGCAGCTTGCTGGACAAAGAAGCTGGTTCTGCCGGGAAAAGCGCAGGAAGCAAGATATCCGGAGCTATTGGCGGAGCATTAAAGACGGGACTAACAGCGGCAACAGCAGCAGTAGGAGCGGCATCGGCAGCAGTGGGAGCCTTTGCAACGGCAGCAGTGTCCAGCTACGCAAGCTATGAACAGCTTGTAGGAGGTGTTGACAAGCTGTACGGAGAAGCCTCGGAGAAGCTGCAGGAATTCGCCGATCAGGCCTACATGACCTCCGGAATGTCCGCAAATGCATACATGGAGACAGCGACATCTTTCAGCGCATCACTGATCAATTCCCTCGGGGGAGATGTGAATGCGGCAGCAGACATGACAGACGTTGCCATGAAGGCGATATCTGACAACGTCAATGTGTTTGGCTCTGACATGGAGTCGGTCACAAATGCATTTCAAGGATTTGCGAAGCAAAACTATACCATGCTGGATAACCTGAAGCTGGGATATGGCGGTACAAAAGAAGAGATGCAACGCCTGATCGAGGACGCAAACGAATGGGGAGCTGCTAACGGAGAAGCCTCAGATTTATCCATAAAAAGCTTTTCAGACGTAGTGCAGGCAATTCAGCAAATTCAGGAAAAGCAGAACATAGCAGGAACCACGGCAGCAGAGGCGATGAAGACCATTGAAGGATCTGCCAATGCAACAAAGGCTGCGTGGAACAATGTAATTACAGCCATCGGTAGAGGAGAAGGACTAGACGAGGCACTATCCGGACTTACAACATCATTATTTGGTGAAAGTGAAGGCGAGGGACTACTTGCACAGATAATCCCAAGAATCCAGACGACAATGGAGAGTATCGGCACCTTCATAAGCACGGCGGGGCCAATGATCACGGAAAGGTTTCCCGATCTTATCAATTCCATCGTTCCATCACTTCTAAGTTCAGCTAAGACAATGGTTGGCTCACTGGGGCAGGGAATCCTTGCAGCAATTCCGGCAATCATGCCGACGATTACACAGCTGGTCACAGATCTTGCAGATATGCTGATTAGTGCGCTACCTGCAGTCGTACAGACAGGAACGGAGATAATACTAAGCCTCGTGACAGGAATATCCCAAGCGGTTCCACAGCTGATCCCAAAGCTTGTGGAGGTGGTATCACAGATCGTCACCTCGCTGGCAGATAACATTCCGATGCTAATCGATGCAGGATTACAGCTGCTAACAGGATTACAACAAGGGATAATCGAAGCTGTTCCGACGTTGATTGCCGCACTGCCGACCATCATACAATCAGTGATTAACGGCCTAATCACAGCACTTCCGATGCTAATCGAGGGAACCATTCAGATGATCAACGGATTGGTTGCCGCACTACCGGAAATCTTAACAGCGATCATTGAGGCTTTACCGACGATCATCACATCAATAATAGACGGATTAGTAGTGCTTTTACCGATGCTGATTGAAGGCTCTATTCAGCTTGTGACCGGAGTCATTGCGGCATTGCCACAGATACTGGCAGCACTGGTTGAGGCCGCTCCGCAGATCTTACAGGCGTTGATCGACGGAATTATGCATGCAGCACCGTTATTATGGCAGATGATCACTGACCTTGGCTCTCAGGCTCTCACATTCCTTGGAGAATTAGGAACCAACATGATCACATGGGCATCAGAGGCATTTACGAGTCTGATCAGCACTATTACAGGATTCGTTGCAAGCCTGCCGACAACGCTTGCTTATTATGCAGGGTATGCAATAGGAAACTTCATAGCGTTCTTCCGAAATCTTCCACAAAATCTGCAGCTTATTTGGGAAGACATCAAAGTGAGAGTCACGACATTTGGCGAAACGTTTAAGACAAAAGCGGCTGAGATTGCAAAGAATTTCCTAAATTCATTCATAGAAGGAGTGCGGACGCTACCATTAAAGGTCTTAGCTCTTGGAAACAGGATTGTAGGAGCTATTCAGAATCTTCCAGATAGATTCCTAGAGGTCGGTTCAAACATCGTTGAAGGATTGTGGAATGGAATAAGTGCTGGATGGAGCTGGCTAACGAGCAAGGTGAGCGAATTGGCGTCAAGCCTCTTGCAGGGAGCAAAAGACGCTCTAGGCATAGGGAGTCCGTCAAAAGAATTCCGGGATCAGGTTGGCAAGTGGATTCCAGCCGGAATTGCTGTCGGAATCACCGACAATATGTCGCCACTTAACAAGGCGATGACCCAGATGTCAAATGAGATGCTGAACACCGGAATTTCAAATGTCTCCAACATGGGATACAGCAATTACGGCTATGACGCAGCAACAATGGCAGCAGGCTCGGGATACAACCAAACGGTGAACATATACAGCCCTCGTGAGCTTACACCTTCCGAGGTAGCAAGGCAGACCAGAAATGCCACGAGGAACATGGTGCTTGCACTAAGAGGTGTGTAATGGACAATAGAAAAATCATATGTACCAATAATGATGGAATGGTGATTAACTTTCAGAGCAAGTTTTCGCCATTCCTTCTCGCTGACTGTGATGGCCTTTACGGAATCGAGAACAATGTGACGATGTCAGACAATACCATGACAGACGGAGCGACCTATCAGGGAAGCGTAGCGAAAAAAAGAAACATTGTTCTGACGTTAAAAACTAAAGAGAACCATCGTCTGGGACGATACGAGCTTTACCAGCTATTCTCCCAGGGAACGAAGGGAACATTAACCTATATCGAGGATGAGACAGAAAGAGCAATCAACTACTACGTGGAAAAGGTCGACGTGGATTCCTCAAAGAACGTTAGGACAGCTACAATCTCTCTATTGTGCCCGGATCCATATTTTGAAGCCACAGCCGACAAAGAGCTGACAATGGCAGGATGGGAACGGGATTGGGAATTCATTCATGAATTTGTAGCAGAAGGCGAAGAATTTGGCAAAAGAGTACAGGAAAAGATCAAGACCATCGAGAATACCTCCGGAGCAAAGGGAATCGGTCTTACCATCGAGATTTATGCGAATGGTGCGGTGTCTAATCCGCAGATCACACACGTGGAGTCCGGCGATTATATCAAGGTCGGAACAGAAGCCCATCCTTTAGACATGGTAAGCGGAGACATCCTCACCATTACGACTCAAACGAATAATAAAAAGGTCAAATTCACGCATGGCGGAACTACTACAGAGATTAACGAATATCTGGACGAAGGCTCAGAATTCATCCAGCTTCAAGCGGGAATAAACACAATCGGATATTCCGCTGAATCCGGTGAGGGCAACATGACTGTCAAGCTGATCTACAGAGAAAAATATCTAGGAGCATAAGGGATGGAAGTCAGAATTTACAACTCAGACATGGATCTAAAAGGGATTATCGAGAATCAGACCTCTCTGATCTGGACACGAAAATATAACGATCCCGGGGAATTCGAACTACATGCTCCACTTACGGACGATAACAGAACCCTTTTAAAAATTGGGAATCTAGTCTACAAAAAAGGAGCGGACGAAGCAGGAACCATTGAGAGCGTGATCATGGAAGAATCCGAGACAAAGAATGAGATCACAGCATCAGGAAGATTCCTAACGTCCTACATGGACAGACGTGTCACGAAGGCAACCAAGACTTACAGCGGAAAAGCTGAGGAAATCATGAGGACACTTTTGTCCGAGGATACCATAGCAATCCCAAGAGTGGAGCTCGGTGAGCTTGTTGGATTTACTGACACCATTGAATTTCAGGTGACATACAAAAATCTACTTACGTATATGTCCAAGATCGCCAAGCAATTCAATTATGG
>CAZDPH010000080.1:0-4792 GCA_964507285.1 uncultured Staphylococcaceae bacterium
GGTGGTACTTTAAGTGTTAGCGGAGGAACTATTTCTGGAGAAAAAGCAATTAGTGCTTCTCATGAAGCAGGGAATACTGATGCTATTAATGTTAATTTAACTGGTGGAAATTATGAAGCATTTAGTGGTGAAGCAATTGATATTGAAACTGGAGAGCATACTAAATCAACTCTTCCTAGTGGAGGAGTAACAAAAACTACTTATTTTAGTAGTGGAGAAGGCACTTCATCAAGTCCATATATTATTAATTCTATTGATGAATTAAAGAAATTAAAATCTTATTATAATATTGCAAAAGATAAATATACGTATATTAAATTAGATAGTGCAGCATTTGCTGATGGAATTGATTGCGCTGTAAATGAAATTTATTATTTTGATTTTAATGGTGAATTTGATGGAAACAATGTTAAATTTAAAAATTTAACAAAACCATTATTTAAAACTATTGGAAATGGTAATGTAGCTATTGAATCTAAGCCAGTTAAAATTAAAAATGTTGATGCTACAATGAAACAAAATGGTGGTTCATTAGGACTTGTATTTTCAGTAAAGACAAACTATTTAACTTTTGATAATGTTGCAATTCATGGAACTATTGAAGGTGACGCAAATGTTGGTGCATTCTATCAATATGGAACTTACAATTATATTGAAAATGGTTGTGATTATACTGTTAATTTCGCTAATTGTAAGTGTGATGCTTTGATTATTTCTAGAGAAAATGGTACAGCAGGAATTTTAGCTGGTCATACATATGCTGGTAATAATGTTGCAACATTAAAACTAGATAGTGCAACTCTTAGTGGAATTAAAACAGCTAAGATGAGATTAAAATCAAGTAGTGGAAGTCGATTATTCTTTGGAATTAAATGGGCTAAAGAAATGAAAGTTTATGTTGGCGATACATTACAAACAAATAATGAAGCACAATTAGATGCAAGTAATGTTTCAACATTTGGAGTTGTAAATCCAGTTAAGGCTGAAAGTGGCGCTTTCAATGTTACTAAAGGACAAGCTAGTGATAGTACTAAAGCAACAAAAGTTAAAATTTATTTAAAATCTCAAGTAAGTGCATGGAATAATAATTCGCAAGTTACTGGTGAAAATGGAATTACTGCTTCTTATAGTGGTGTTCAATATAAAGAATTTGAGGCTGATAATGATATTTTAGAAGTCTTTAAAAAGATTGAACATATTAAATTCATTAAAAATGAAAATGCAAATTTAGTAAGTAGTTATGATGAAACTACAAAGACTTTATATTTATCTTATAATTTTAATTCAAATTATAAATATACTGGAACAGTAAAACTTGCTATTTCTCAATATGATAGTAATGATAATTTCATTGCAGCTGGTGATATTTTAGTTGGACAAGTAGCTGAAAATTCTAGTAGTGCTATTGATCCTTATAATACTGAATGGACATTAGCATAGTAAAACATATATTATTTAATTAAATAATTATTTTAAAGTAAAACTAGGAGTTACCCCCTAACTCCTAGTTTTATTATTGAATTTAAAGTTTTTCTTAATTAAATAAGATAATTTTAAATATTAAAAAAGAATAAATAAAATTTCTTTCTTTTAAGGCAAAAGACATTTAAAATATTTATATTTAAAGGATGAAAACAATGAAAATAATACATTTAGCAGACTTACATATTGGATCAAAATTTGATCATTTTCCAGAAGATATTAAAAGTGATCTTAATTCTAAATTAAGAAATGCTTTTTTAGAGATTATTAAATACGCTAATACAAATAAAATAGATACTATTATCATGTCAGGAGATATTTTTGATAAAAATACTGTTTTAATTAAAGATAAAAAATTCTTTTATGATTCAATAAAATCATATCCTGATATTGATTTTTATTATATTAGAGGAAATCATGATTTATCTAGTAAATATGAAGAAAATATTTTAAATCTACATACTTTTGATGGAATTTCTTCATATACTAAAAAAAATGTAAGAATTATAGGATATGAATTAAGTGATAATAATGATGTTTTATATAATTATTCTCCATTTACTAGTGATAAATTTAATATTATGATGCTTCATGGAGATATTAATAATTCAAGAGATAATAATTATATTGATTTAAAAAGATTAGAAGATAAAAATATAGATTATTTTGCACTAGGTCACATTCATAAAAGAAGTGATGGAATGATTAATAATTCTAAATATGCCTATCCTGGATGTGTAATGGGAAGAGGGTTTGATGAATTAGGAAAGAAAGGATTTTTAGTACTTGATACAGAAAAAAATGATACTGAATTTATTAATATTCCTTCTAATGAATTTGAAAATGTTGAAATTAATATTACTAATAAAAATGAAGTAGAAATTAAAAATTTAATTTCTCAATTTTTAAAAGAAAAAAATTCAAATATTACTGAAATTAAATTAATAGGTAAAACTGATCTTGAAATAGATACAATAGATTTAAATAATACTTTTAAAGATTATAGATATTATTTAATTATTAAAAATGAATCAAAATTAAAATTAAATTATTCAATTAATGAAAAAGAAAATTCATTAAAAAATATGTTTATTAATAAAGTATTAGAAAACAAAGATCTTGATGAAGAGACAAAAGAATTAGTAATTAACTATGGATTATCTAAATTAATAAAGGAGGAAGAATAATGCGTATTATTAAATGCAATATTACTAATTTTGGATGCTATTCTAATAAAGTATTTGATTTTAATTCTTCATTAAATTCTTTTTGTATTGATAATGGAGAAGGTAAAACTACACTTGCTACATTTATTAAAGCAATGTTATATTCTTTAGATAAAGCAAGTGTTAAATCATATGAAAGAATACATTATAAACCATATCAAGGAGGAATATATGGAGGATCAATGACTATTGAAATTGATAATAAAAAATACACCATTGAAAGAACATTTAATGAAAAATCTTCTAAAGATACTTTAAAAATATATGATGAAAATGGAAATGATTTAAAAACATTTTTAAATAAAGAAGTATCTTTATTACAAGGTGATAATTCTTCTTTTTTAGGAGAATTAATTTTAGGAATTGATTCTTTATCTTTTAAAAAATGTAATTTTATTTCTTCAAATGATTTAGATTTTTCATCTACTGAATCAATAAAGATGAAAATAAACAGCATTGTAATTAATAAAGAAAAAGAAAATTCTTTTGATGAAACTTGTAAATTAATAGATTTTGATTTAAAAGAAAAAAAGCCTTCTAGTAAAAATAATGAAAATGCATATCCTTTTAAAATAAAAGAATTAAATAAAATTAATAAAGAAAAGAAAAAGGAAATTGAAGAATTAAATAAAATTGAAGATAATTTAAAAAATCTTTATGATGAAAGAAAATTAATTAATGATGATTTAAATAAAATTAAAGAAGAACAAAAAAAGTATGATTTATTACATATTAAAAAAGGTAAATTATCTACTGTTAAAAAATATGATGAAGATATTTTAAAAGAAGAAGATAATATTAAAAAAATAGAAAATAAATATAATGATGATTTATTAAATAATGAAGAAATTAATATTTTGAAAGATTATTTATCTAATTATAATAAATTAAAAACTATTGATAACACTTTTAAGATAAAGCCTTCTGATATAAATAAATTAGAATCATTAAAAGATAAAATTATATCAAATGAAGATTATAACATTTTAAATGAAAATAATATTAAAATTAATTCTTTAAATTTAAATAATAAATGTATTTTTATTAATGAAAAAAGATTTAATGAACTTAAAAATAAATTTGAAAATAAATCTATTAAAGATGAAAAAATATTAACTAATGAATATATAGAATATTTAACTAATAAAAAAGAATTAGAATCTTTATCTTATTTAAATAATAAAACTAATGAATATCCTTCTAACAATATAATAAATCATATTGAAGAGAAAATTAAAAAATATAATGAATTAAATAATAAAATAAATAATTTAAATTCTAGTTATAAAGAACCTCAATTTATTATTAAATTATTATTATCTATTTTTACATTAGGTATTTATTTTATTATTTTAAATAATAAGAAAAAGAAATATCTAAATAATTTAAAAGTTTTAGAAAATGAAATTAAAGATATTCAAAATGAATTAAATGAATTCTTTAATAAATATGATATTGAATTTGGAAGTTATGAAATTAAATTACAAGAATTAAAAGATAAAATAGAAAAAGATAATAATACATGTAACTTAAAATATAATGAATTAAATAAAAAATCTAAAGAATTAGAAAATAATTTAATATCTTATTTTTCGTTATTTGATTATTCTACTTTAGATATTAAAGATACATATGAATTATATAAAAAAGAACTTAATGAATATAATTCATTAATTAAAGATGATATTAAAAATAAAGAAATAGAAAATAATAAAAAAAATAAAAAAGAAAAACATTTAAAAATAATTGATTCTATTTTATTAAAATATAAATTATTAAAAAACGATGATTTCTCTTATCAATTATTAAAATTGAAAGAAGATATGGATTTCTTTAATAAATATTATCCAATTTACATTGATAAAACTTCTAATGATAATAAAATGAATGATTGTTCAAGTAAGATAACTTCTATTTTAAATAATCATAATATTAATTTTGATAATGATTATATTTTAATTTCTAATAATCTTATTAAAGATTTAGAAAGTTATAATAAATCTAAAAATAATTTAAATTCATTAATAGAAGAAAAAAATAAGTTTGTTAAAGAAAATGATTTAATTGGATTTAATGAAATAGAA
>CAZDPH010000081.1:0-4679 GCA_964507285.1 uncultured Staphylococcaceae bacterium
GCTTAGCTAGTTGTCAAGGCACTCCTGGAATTCAAGGTGAACAAGGAATTCAAGGTGAAAAAGGTGATAAAGGTGAAACTGGTGCAACAGGTGCTCAAGGTGAAAAAGGTGAAACTGGAGAAAATGGTAAAGATGGTGTTGATGGTAAAGATGGTACAAGTTTATTAACTGGTGATGGAGCACCAAAAAGTGAACTTGGTAATGATGGAGACACCTATATTGACTTAAAAACTTACGACTTATACAAAAAAGTTGAAGGTAATTGGGTAAAACAAGGAAACATTAAAGGAAGCAATGGTACTAGTGGTCAAAATTACTATTCTTCAACTATTTTACCATCTACTTATGGATATGTAGTTCCAAGTAAAGGTAGTGCAAGAAATGGCGAATCAATTGTTTATACAGTTTATGTTGAAGATGATGAAAATGTATCTAAAGCATTACAATTATTTGTTGATGGAAAAGCAGTTAAATTATCTAAAGTTAATGACGAAACATATATTTATGAAACAACAATGAAACAAAATGGTCATGTTGTTCAAGCTAAGTTCTATAATGCAACTTCATTCCAAACTAATTTATCTAATGGTGGAGAATATGTTTTACTTGGAGATGTTACTTTAAGTGGAACTCCTAAAGCAACTTCAAGATACTCTACACTTTCTAAATTTAAAGTTTTAAGAGATGATACACCTTCAATTAACGTTAGCAATTCTTTAGGATTAGACTTAAATGGGAAAACATTAGATTTAGGAAATAATTCACTTGTTATTGAAAATGGTGCTGATTTTACTTTAACAAGTAGTAATGATGAAGAATCTTCTACATCTGGTACTTTAAAAGGATCTGGATCAAGTGTTGTTGAAATTAAAGCGAGTGATGAATCAAAATCAAAAGTAAGTGTTAATAGTGGTGCTAAAATTTCTTCTACAAGTAATAATAGTGAAGCAAGTGCTATTAAAGTTGAAGGAGGAGAAATTGAAATTAAAGGTGAAGTTTCTTCTACAAGTGGAGCAGCTTTAAGCGTTAATGGAGGAGATGTTAAAGTTTCTAGTGATGCTGAAGTTAAATCTGATAGTGGAGTTGCTTTAAGTGTTAGTGGTGGTAATGCTGAAATTAATGGAAGTGTTTCTTCTACTAGTGGATCTGCAATTGCTATTAGTGGTGGAAGCGCTGATGTTAAAGAAACTGCTGAAGTTAAATCTGATAGTGGAGTTGCTTTAAGTGTTAGTGGTGGCGAAATTGGTGTTAGTGGTGAAGTTAAATCTACTAGTGGAACTGCTATTAAAGTAAGTCAAGCAAGTGATGAAGTAGCAACTAAAATTGAAATTAAAGAAGGATCTGATGTTACTGGTGGAAATAACGCTATTGAAGTTAGTGGTGGGACATTAGACATTAAAGGTGGAGAAATTAAATCAACTGCTACAGATTCTAGTAGTGATGGAAATACTGTTAAAGGTGC
Organism: uncultured Staphylococcaceae bacterium; assembly: GCA_964507285.1. Lineage (GTDB taxonomy): Bacteria > Bacillota_I > Bacilli_A > RFN20 > CAG-826 > Onthovivens. The sequence continues at coordinate 1,463 of CAZDPH010000081.1, forward strand.
TGCTATTGCAGTTATTCAAGATGCTACATCTAAAAATGTTAATGTAAATATTGCTGGAGGAACTGTTGAAAGTAAATCGGGATCTGCTATTTATCAAAATAGTACTGATACCTCAAAACAAGTTTCAATTGACTTATCAGGTGGTAGTTATAAAACAGAAAGTGGTGATAGTGCAATTAAAACTGGTACCGCTGGTGTTATTAAAAACGAAGAAGATATTAAATATGGTATTTCTACTTCAATTAATGCTGATCATGGTGTAATTACAATTGAAGGAAATAAAACATCTGCTAAAGAAAACGAAAACGTTACATTTACTGTAAGTGCTAATTTAGGATGTGATATAAAATCTGTAAAAGTTAATGGAAGTGTAGTAACTCCTGATGCTAATAATAAATATAGTGTTACAATGACTAAAAAAGGTATTTCAATTGTAGTAGAAAGTACTTACTTAGATAACTATACAATTGCAGGTTATTCTTATTTTAATCAAGATGGCACTGAGTTAACTCAAACAGATAAAACATTATCTTATTATGATGGTGATTGGAGTTTAATTGTTGATAAATATTTTAAAGTAGATACTAAAAATACAACTGATACAAGTGACGACACAGTTACTATGTGGTCAGGATGGGATAGAAAAGTAGATGTTATTAATCCTACAACTAGAACATATACAATTAAATTTATTGTTAAAACTTCAACAATTTCACTTGCTAAAAATGGTGTTTATCCATTAAATGCAACTGATAAAGATGGTAATAGAGCAATTAAATGGAGATATATGTCTACTAATGCTGATGGTAGTGCTCAATTCGTTGCTCAATATAGTTGGGAAGAATGTTTATGGAATGATTGTGATATGTATACTTATACAACCACAAAACCTGAATCATATGCATATGATTTTGTATCAGGTCAAACAACCGTTTATGCAATGTATAATAAATCAAATGATTACTCAACATCTTACATCCATAAATATTTAAATAGTACTAATTATTTAAACAGCATCTTTACAAGCTCTGAAAATTATCCTTCATTAACAAATGTTGATAATAGCAAAGTTTCTACTAAATGTAGTGATAACCCATATGTATGTGAAAATACTAATGATTATTTATACTTATTAAGTTATTCTGATATTACAAATCCTGAATATGGATTTGCAACAAGAGTATCAAGACGTTGTTACGATTTAACTGGTGGATATTATAATAGTGATGGTTCATTTACATCAGGTCAATACGGATGGTATTGGTTACGTTCTCCAATTCATTGTTATGAAGATAGTTATGGCACTGATTATTTAGCAGAATATCCTATGTATGCTTATAGTGTAAATTATGGATATTTTGATTACGATTATAGTGATGTATGGGAACAATATCAAGTACGTCCAGCTTGTACAATTGATTTAAAATAATTTAATTTAAAAAGAATCTATGTTAACAAATACATAGATTCTTTTTTAATGGAAAAATTCTTATTTATATTATTTTTTTATTGACTTATAAATTTAAAAATATAAGATATTTAAAGTCAAAATTGTGGGGAACACTTGCTTAATGCTTAAGTGCCCATCTCTTGTAGAGGGCTATTTAGATTAAGAGGTGTTTGTATATGAAAAAATTTATTAAATATTTTAGTGTTTTTGAATGGAGTTTATATTTTTTTTCAATTGCAGTTATTCTTTTTTGTTTTTTCTTTTTTAAAAATAATGATTATATTCAACTTGCAACTTCATTAATTGGAGTAACTTCAATTATGTTAGTATCAAAAGGAACTCCTATTGGACAAATTACTACTATTATATTTTCAATATTTTATGGAATAGTATCTTATTTTGTAGGATATTATGGAGAAATGATTACATATTTAGGTATGACTACTCCAATTGCTATTTTAGCATTAATATCTTGGATAAGGCATCCTTCAAAAGAAAATAAAAATGAAGTAGAAATAAATGAATTAAGTGTTAAAGAATACGTATTTTGTTTATTACTAGGCATTGTAATTATGATAATATTTTATTTTATTTTAAAGGCATTAAATACATCTAATTTAATTGTTTCTACTTTATCAGTATTTACAAGTTTTATAGCAGTTTATTTAACTATGAGAAGAAGTAGATTTTATGCTATTGGATATGCATTAAATGATATTGTATTAATCACTTTATGGGTAATGGCAATGAAAGATAATTTTAATTATCTAGCAACTGTTATTACTTCATTAATATTTTTAGTTAATGATATTTATGGTTTTATTAATTGGAGTAAGACTTTAAAAAGACAAAAACTAACTCAAGAATTAAAAGTTAATAATAAATAATAATTAGAAATGTTTTGAGCATTTCTTTTTATTTTATTATTAAATTTTATAAAACTCCCTTGGAATTTGTTAGAAATGATATGTAGATTAATTTTTATATGAAAATTTATGCTAAAAATTAAATGTTATATTATTCTATGAAGTCAGCAAAAAAATAAAATCATTAAATTTATCATTTGTACACATATATTTAATAATTAGATGAATAAATTTTATTATGTTTATTAATTTTATAAAATTATTTATAATAAATTTATGATAAATAAATTAGAAATAAAAAATAGAAAAGAATTTAGGGAATGGTTAACTTTAAATTCTTTAAAAGAAAAAGAATGTTGGATTAATATTAAAAGAGGCAAACCAATTAATTCAAATACATTTTATTATTTAGATGCAGTAGAAGAAGCTTTATGCTTTGGATGGATCGATTCAACATATAAAAATATTGATGGAATAATGTATAATAAATTCACACCTCGTAAGAAAAATAGTCCTTGGACTGAATTAAATAAAGAAAGAGTAAGAAGATTAATTAAATTGAATTTAATGACAAATGAAGGATTAATAGTACTTCCTGATATGAATATATCTTCTTATAAAATAGATGAAGATATAATAAAGTTATTAAAAGAAAATAATATTTATTCTATTTTTAAATCTTTTCCAGAACTATATCAAAGAGTAAGAACTTATAATATTACTTTTTATAAATCTTGGAATAAAAAACAATACGAAATATCATTAAATCATTTTATAGAATCTACTAAAAAAGGTAAAATGTATGGAGAATGGAATGATTATGGAAGATTACTTAATTATTAATATCTTTATTTTGTTTTTTAACCATTAAATTAGATAATTCAATCATTGTAATATTTAT
>CAZDPH010000082.1:0-4591 GCA_964507285.1 uncultured Staphylococcaceae bacterium
GTTAATCGGTATAACGGATCCATGGTAAGGATCTATGCGTAGTTCGACTCTGCGAGGAGGCACCATTACATAAAATAAAAAGATTAATCATATTGATTAATCTTTTTTTATTATTTTTTTGAATTTTTAATTATAGTAGGAATAAAAACAAACATTGAAATTATTGAAGCGAAAAATACTGATAAGAAATTCATTAATATCGTAAATAATAACCCTATTAATCCAAATAAAATTTTCATAAAAACAAGAAATTTAAAACCATCTAAATCAAAGCTAAAAATAATACCAGGTAATTTTATTTTTTTAAAAAGAAAAATTCAAATATATCTTGTACTACTTCATTTACTCCAACACAATAAATAAATGCGATTGTAGCATATGTCCAAATAATAGGAAGAGCAATTGTAAGAGGTAATCCAAGTTTTTCTCTTTGAGTAATTGAAAAATAAAATACAAATGCTAAATAAATTAAACTAAATATAGTAGCAACAATTCTCATGAATCTTGTTGTTTTTCTATCTTCTTCTTCCTTTTCTTTTCTTTCTTTTTCTAATTTTTCCTTATAACAATTTTCACAATATGTTAATCCTACTCTATGTCCTCTTGTTCCTTTCATTACGTTAAAAGTTTTTTCTCCAGCATATATTGGTTTATTACAACAATTGCATACAGTAGTTTGAAGTTTAATTACATTTTGTTCTTCTTTCTTTTCTATTGAACTATTAGAAATAGAAGTATTTTTATTAATTGGAGCGATCGAAGTTTTATTAGATTTAAATTCATTAGAATCATCATCTAATTTTAATTTCTTTACTCTATCATAACAATTTTTACATACTAATCTAGATTCTTTGTTCATATAAACATAATCATAAACTTCATTATCATAAATATCTTTAGAACACACTGAACATATTCCAATTTTATTTTTATCTAAATTATTACCGTTATTTATATCATTTTCTTCTTTAAATATTTCTTTATCACAATCTGAACAATAAATACATTTTTCGCCTTGTACGGTTCTTTCTTTATATTCTTCATTATCAAATATAGGTTTATGACAATTTCTACATTCACCTATTTTAGTATTAAATGATAAATTCTTATTCCTTAATTCATCTTTATTAATTTCATCATTTTCAGAAAATAAATATTCTACTGATACATTAAAAATTTTTGCTAAATCTTTAATTGATTGCATATCAGGTTCATTTATTCCACCTTCCCATTTTGAAATTGTTTGAAATGAAACATTCATTTTATCTGCTAATTCCTTTTGAGTTAAATTAGCTTCTAATCTTAATTTTTTAATCTTTTGTCCAAAGTCCATATTTTTACCCCTCTTTTAAAAAGATATTAGCTTTTTTATAGAAATTATTAAATAACTGCAAGATAGAAACACTATCTAAAAAGTAGAATTTATACTTTTTTTATTTAAAATTGCTATTTTCTTTAATAAAATCATTAAATTCCTTTTCATATAATATTGAATCTATAAAATAACTACTAGCGTGTCCAGCGCCTTTAAAAATAATCATTCTATGTTTACTAGAGCAAACTTTTTCATTTTTTAGAGTCATAAATATAGGTACAACTTTATCTTTATCTCCATGAATAAATAAAATTGGATATAATGAATTCTTTAATGTTTTTAAAGAAGAATATTTAAATACATTTCTTTTTAATATTAAAGAATTTATTAAACAAATAGAAAATGAGATAAAATTTAATTTAGATAAATATTTAAAAATTTCATAACTAGATGTAAATCCACAATCTGCTATTAAACCTTTTACATTTTCCATTTTTTTATTTGCAGTTAATAATATTGAATTAGATCCCATTGATACTCCATGAAAATATATATCAACGTTATGATTATAGATTTCATTAATTTTATTAACCCATAAGATAATATTTTCAGATTCATAAATTCCAAATCCAGAATGTTTACCTTCACTTTTACCATTTCCTTCATGATCAATTGATAATAAATCATAATTATCTAGTTGAAAATTATAATATAATGCAACATCATTATTTCCACTACTTAAATGTCCATGTGAGAATAAAATTACAATTGGTTTACTATTTTTATGAGGATTTTTACTTTTTCTTAATTCTCCATATAATTTAATATTTCTATTATTTTTAATATAAATTTCTTGATATGGATAATTAATTAATTCAATATATTTATCTTTAACTTTTAAAGGAAAATGAAACTTACTATCTTCTACATTTAAAACTGAATATGGAGTTTTAGTTCTTTTATAAATAAACTTATATCCAATTAAACCAATAATAAATGTTATTAATAATAAAAATAAAATAAGAGAAATTACAATAATAAAAATAATCATATAATTATATATTATATAATAATAAAATTATAAGAAAAAATATTTTTTGATATTTATTCTATGTTAAAATATAAATATGAAATTTATTAATTTTAATGTTAATGGCTTACGTGCTATTTTAAAAAAAGATTTTATTAAAGATTTTGAGTTACTAGATGCAGATATCTTTTCTCTTAATGAAACTAAATTAAGTGATGATAATTTTCCTTTTATTCCAGAAGGATATAATGTTTATTTTACAAATTCAAAAGTTAAAAAAGGCTATAGTGGAGTTGCTATTTTTTCTAAAATTAAGCCTCTTAGTGTACATTATGGATTAAAGAATAATAAATATGATGAAGAAGGAAGAGTAATAACTTTAGAATTTAATAATTTTTATTATGTTTGTGCATATGTTCCAAATGCTGGAGAAGAATTAATTCGTCTTCCTTTTAGAATGGAATATGAAGATGATTTATTAGAATATTTAAAAGAATTAGAAAAAAATAAACCTGTAATTTATACTGGTGATTTAAATGTTGCACATACTCCAATCGATTTAAAAAATCCTAAAGGAAATGAATGTAGTGCAGGATTTACAAAAGAAGAAAGAGATAAAATGACTAGATTGTTAAATAATAATTTTATAGATACTTTTAGATATTTTTATCCTAATGAAATTAAATATTCATGGTGGAGTTATCGTTTTAAATCAAGAGAAAAAGATATTGGATGGAGAATTGATTATTTTATAGTGTCTTCTTCTTTAATTTCTAAAGTTAAAGATTCTTTAATTTTAAATGAAATTAAAGGAAGTGATCATTGTCCTGTTGAATTATTAATAGATATTGAATAATATGAAAAGCTTATATATACCTTTTAAAAATTTTTCTACTTATGTAGAAATATATGGAGAAAATTTAAATTCAGTTCCTTTAATCATATGTCATGGAGGACCAGGTAGTGGAAGATATGGATTTATTAATCTTGCTAAAAAATTAGAAAAAGAAGGTCAAAAAGTAATATTATATGATCAACTTGGAGCAGGTAATTCCATTCCTAAAAATGAAGATCCTTCTTTTTATAACTTAAATACATGGAAAGAAGAATTTTTTAATTTAGTATCTTATTTAAATTTATCTTCTTATTATGCTTTAGGTCATAGTTATGGAGGAATGCTATTAATTTCTATTTTAGTTGATAATAATCCAAAAGAATTAAAAAAAGTTATTTTATCATCCACTTTATATAGTTCTAAAATTCGGGAAGAAGAAGCTAATAGATTAATTAAATTTTTGCCTAATTCTTTTCAAAATATTATTAAAGAAACCAATCTAAAATATGAAAAAACTAAAGATTTAAATGTATATAATTCAATAGAATTTAATTCTGCTAGTGAAAACTATTGTTCAATGTATGTTAAATCATCTTCCAAAATTAAATATAAAGATCAAACCTTTGGTAAATTAGCATATTTAACTGCTTGGGGTCCAAGTGAATTTAAATGTTTAGGGAATTTAAAAGATTTTGATTATTCTTTAAGTTTAAATAAAATTAATAATAATGTATTAATCTTAAGTGGAGGAAACGATGAATCTACTCCTTTCATTAATAAATATATGTTTGATAATATCAAAAATTCTAAATGGATTTTATTTAAAGATGCAAGACATTCAACTTATATAGATGATGAAACAAATTATTTAAATGTTTTATTAGATTTTTTAAAAAATTAAAAATGGTAGACTTATTAGTCTACCATTTCTGCGTATAAATCATAAACAAAAGCATGAGTTATTTTAATATTAATAATATCACCTTCATTTAAATCTTTATCTGTTTTTAAATAAATACTTCCATCAACATCATCAGGAGCATTTATTCCACATCTAACACTATAACCATTATTAGATTTAGAAACAACAATTGCTTTAAATTTTTTATCAATTAATTCCTTATTCTTTTCATAAGAAATTTCTTGTTGAATTTTCATTATTTCTTCTTTTCTTTTTTCTTTTATTTTTTCATCGATTTGTTCTTTAAAAGTATTTCCATATGTTCCTTCTTCTTTAGAATATGTAAATACTCCTAAATGATTAAAGCGATATTCTTTAATAAATTCTTTTAATTCGTTAAAATCTTTTTCAGTTTCAGTAGGATAACCTACAATTAATGTAGTTCTAAAAATAACATCTGGAATTTCTTTTTTTATTTTATTAAATAAATTTTCAACACTTTCTTTAGTG
>CAZDPH010000083.1:0-4455 GCA_964507285.1 uncultured Staphylococcaceae bacterium
AGTTGTATAATGATATTCAAAAACGCAATCACTATAATAATCTAATCCTCTAACTAAGTTATTATCAATTTCGTATGAAATACCAAGCTTATCAAGTTCATTTAAAACTATATTAAATTTATCAATTGATTCTTTAGTTAAATAATCTTGAATTTTAGGAGCATTTTTTAATATTTCTGAATCAGCATCAATTTTACAATCCAAAATTCTTAAAACATTAAGTTTAAATCTTTCTTTACAATCATCACATAATTGTTCTAATTTATCACTAAAATATTCTCTCAAAGCATTTTTATAATTTTCTCTGCTTTTTTCATCGCCTAATGTATTTATTTTTAAATTAATATTTTTAAATCCTAACATTTTTAAAGCATTATAACCAAAACTTATAATTTCTACATCTCTATAAGCTGAGGTTACTCCAATACATTCAATACCAAATTGATTAAATTGACGATATCTACCTTGCTGTGGCCTTTCATATCTAAAACATGGTCCAACATAGTAAGCTTTAACTGGATAATCTTGCATTGCTAATAGTTTATTATTTACAATTGAACGAGCAATACCAGCAGTTATTTCAGGTCTTAAAGTGATACTTCTACCACTTTTATCTTCAAATGTATACATTTCTTTACGAACTATATCTGAACTATCTCCAACTGATCTAGAAAATAATTCACTATGTTCTATTATAGGTGTACGAAATTCTTTAAAATTATAAGTTTCAGCAACTTGAATTAATATTTGCTCAACATATGTATATCGATCTGCTTCATCAATTACAATATCATGAGTACCTTTTACTAAATTAAACATTAAATTTCCTCTTTTTTAATATATTATATAATATAAAAAAACAACAAAAAAATCAATAAATCCATAGTGAAATGATATTGATATTAATGTGTTACTCTTTTTATATCAAAAATATCTTTTAATCCTTTAATTGATTGAAATACTTTATCTAATTTATCGCGATTTTCTACATATATTTGACAAGAAACAACACATGTCATATTATCTGGTAAAATTTTTGCATTTATTTCTGTGCATTTAATTTTTAATGATGCAAAAAGATTTAATATATCGCTAATCAAAGCATTTCTATCATTACAAAATATTTGAATATCTACTGGATAAGTTCCTTTTAAATTGTTTTTCCAATAAACGTCAATTAAACGTTGTTTTTCACTATGTATATTTGGACATTCTGATCTATGAACAGTGACTCCATTTCCTTTTGTTACATATCCTATAATATTATCTCCAGGAATTGGAGTACAACAATTACCTAAAGTAATTTTAATTCCATCTCCGTTTTCAACATATACTGGAAAAGTGTCATTATCATATTCTTCTTTTTTCGCTAAATAAATTTCTGATTTCTTTTTTATATTTAAAAATGCACCTATTGCACCTGGAGCAGGATTATGAATTGATATTCCAACAAAAAGATCATCAATAGTATCACAATGATAATTTTTTAGTACATTTTCAGTATTTAATAAAGTATACATTTCTTGCTCAGAAATATCTCTATCTTTTAAATAATCAATCATTATTTGCTTTCCTTTAGCAATTTTTTCTTCTCTTACTAAATTTTCATTTTTCTTTAATAAAACTTTTTTAATTTTACTTTTTGCAGAAGAAGTTTTGACAATATTGAGCCATTCTTCATTTGGTCCACTAGCATTTTTACTTGTTTTAATTTCACAAATATCACCAGTTTTTAATTTTGTGCTTAGTGGAACTAAGGTTCCATTAACAACAGCTCCAACACATGATTCGCCAATTTTACTATGAATTTTAAAAGCTAAATCAAGTGGAGTAGATCCATTTGGTAAATCAATAACTTTTCCTTTTGGAGTAAAAACATAAACATTTGCTTCAAATATATCATTATTTAATGTATTTAAATATTCTTGAGCTTCGACATTTTCTTGATCGTTACTTATAGAAACGAAATCTCTAAACCAATGCAATTGTTCTTCAATTTCTTTTTGCTCTTGTTTTGCGTTGTATTTTCCACCTTCTTTATAACGCCAATGTGCGGCAACACCACTTTCTGCAACTTCATCCATTTCTTTAGTTCTTATTTGAACTTCAAAAACGTTTGCATTACCATCAATAACAGAAGTATGCAATGATTGGTACATATTTGGTTTTGGCATTGCGATATAATCTTTAAATCTGCCTGGAATAGGCTTAAAATTTTGATGAATTATACCTAAAATTTCATAACAATTTATTTCAGTTTCTGTTATGATTCTTAATGCTAAAACATCATAAATTTGATCGAAAGTGTGATGTTTTATATACATTTTTTTATAAATTGAATATACTGATTTTATTCGTGATTCAATTTCAAATTTAAAACCTTTTTTGTATAAGATATCTGCAATTTTTTTCTTTAATAAATTTAATGAAGAACTTCTATTTTTTATTCTTTCGTTCATTAATTCAGCAATTTTCTGGTATTCGTCTTTTTTTTCTATTTTAAGTGATAAATCTTCTAATTCACTTTCTACACGATAAATACCTAATCTATGAGCAATTGGAGCGAATACTTCTAAAGTCTCTTTTGCCATAGCATGTTGCCTTTCAGGTTTTAAAGCTTCAATAGTTCTTAGATTATGTAATCTATCAGCTAATTTAATAATAATAACTCGAACATCTTTTGCCATTCCTAAAAAAATTTTTCGATGGTCTTCTGCTTCAAATTCTTCTTCAGTACGTTTAGATAATTTGAGACGCTGAATTTTAGTTAAAGAATCAACTATTCTTGCACATTCAACGCCAAACATTTTTTCAATATCTTCAATTGTTGTATCAGTATCTTCAACAACATCGTGCAAAAAAGCACTTGCTATTGTAACAGGACCAGATTGTAAACTAGCACAAATATAAGCCACTTCAATTAAATGATGAACATATGGTTCACCACTTTTACGATAAATTCCAGCATGTTTTTTACAAACAAAGTCGTAAGCATCTCTAATCATTTTATGATCCTCTTCGTTATGAATATATAAAGAGTAAATAGCTTTAACATCTTCGAATGTATGCATTGGATAACCACCATTAGGTTTAAGACAATTGTTTTCTTCTTTTATTATTTCTTTTTTATTAATAACATTTTCATTTAAATCATTTTTAATGTTTATTTCATTATCAAATTTATTATTTTCCATTTTATAACCTCAAATTATTTCTATAAAAATTATAACTTTTAATTCAATAACTTACTATATTTAATATATCATTTTAATTGTAAATTATTTTACATAAACTTTTTTATATTTTTCTTTGACTAATTTAGCTTTAGAATTATAAATTAAAAGCGGGTTAAACCCGCTTTATAAATTAATCATTTATTCCAATGAATATTGCTTCTTCTGGTCCATCATCATTTTTTGAATTATTCTTTTTTCTCTTGCTTGGTTTTTTAAATAATCCAATAAATTTATTAAATATATTATTAAAAAATAATTCTAAATTAATTGAACAAGCTTTTTGTAAAATTAAAATTACAACAAATCCAACTAATAATAATATTAATAAATATGTATTTAAACTACTTGTAAAGAACATTGAAATAATCATAAGTGAAATAATTAATAAAATTGAAGCAATAAATGGATAATATTCATTAAATCCAACTTCATATGCATCACGTTTTAATTCAATTGTATTTAATTCTTTCTTTCTTTCTTGAATAATTTCTTTTTCTTTATTGTAATAAATTATAGTTGTTATATATGCTAAAACAGTTAATAATAATGCACCTAAAGTTATTACAGATGTAAATGAAGCATTCATTAATGAGAATATACCAACAACAATTGTTATACTTCCACCAATTAATATAACTGATGTTAAAGTTTTAGATAATCCAAATCTCAATAACATATATATACTGCAAACAGCAACACCGATACTTACAAACAATAAAACATAATAATTATTTGAATCATTTGTAACATTATATGTTAAATTTACACTTATATTAGATGTAGAAATAACATTACTTAATGAAATATCAATTGCTTTTTCAAGTGTTGACTCAATAATATTAGAATCGTTGTCTAAATAATATGCCTTATCATCAATATTGTATTTACCATCTAAAGAAACACTATAATAATATTCTTTATTAGTAACATTATTAATAATATATGAATAATTATATGTTTTTACATTTGGATTTTTACAAATTGAAGATTTTTTTGAAGAATCTAAGAATATTTTTTCTTTTAAAATGGAAGAAATTGTTTCAATATTATTTTCAATGTTTGTTTCATCATCTTCTGTTACGTTTTGCTCGTCAATTCTAATAACTAATTCAGTATTAGTTTGAGAAGTTGAAGAATTATAAATATTCCCTCTAACTAATTGGAAGCTTGTAAGGCCAGCAATTGAAGCGACAAGCAATACGCTTGCTATAATACTAAC
>CAZDPH010000084.1:0-4448 GCA_964507285.1 uncultured Staphylococcaceae bacterium
TTTCTAGAATTTCTGCCGCATTACTTCTACGATGCATTGCTCGTAACATTGCATCACTTCCATGTTGAATTGGAATATCAAAGTAAGGAAGAACATGTTTTGCGTTCTTCATGGTATCAATTAAATCATCTGGAATTTCATCAGGATATAAGTATAAAATACGAATCCATTTCACGCCTTCAATTACATCTAACTTTTTTATTAAAGAAGATAAATGTAATTTTTTATCCCAATCAAAACCATATCGAGAAGAGTCTTGGGCAATAAGTGCTAATTCTTTCACACCAATATTTACTAGTCGAGTAGCTTCTTCTACTAAATCTTCTTCTTTAAAAGATCGTAAATTTCCACGTATTAAAGGAATTGCACAATATGCACAACGATTGTCACATCCATCAGCAATTCGTAAATATGCCATCCACGGTTTGTCCGATAACATTCTTGGTGCTTTACCATAATTATTAATAATTCTTTCTCCTATTAAATAAGATTTTAAAGAAGGACTAATAGAATATCTCACATTTTCAAAATATCCATGAGCACCTATTCCTACGCCAATATATTCTTTATTTGACCGATAATTTAAGTTATGTTTACTGAATTTTTTATTTCTTGCAAAATTTGATACTTCATATCTTAAATAATCGTTTTCTTTTAAATAATTAACAATAAAATCATAAAATATCCTTGATTCTTCATCATTTTGTTCAGGATATTTATTATTATAAAAAATGGTATTTTTATTAACCGTTAATGAATATATAGAAATATGATCAATATCTAATTTAATAAAATTATCTAAATCATATTTTAATTCATCTAAAGTTTGATTTTTAAAACCATAAATTAAATCCACATTAATATTATTTATATATTTTTTAACGTTATTAATTAATTTAAAATAATTTATTTCATAATCACGATTAATTTCTTTAAGAATCCTTCTATTAAAAGATTGAATTCCAATTGAAATTCGATTAATTTTATATTTTTTTAGCAATTCTAATTTACTAATTGTTATATCTTCTGGATTAAATTCAATTGTAAATTCACATTTCTTTCTTTTTAATTTTGATATTTTTTTTAATAACTTTTCAAGTTCTTCTTCGCTTAGTGTACTAGGTGAACCCCCACCAATGTAAATAGTTTTAAACTTAAAAAAAATTTTCCTAATTTTATCTAAGTCTTTAAAAAGTTCACTTAAATAAAGTTTAGAAAAATTTTCACTATAAATTAATTTAGTAAAATCACAATAAGAACAAATTTTTTTACAAAAAGGAATATGAATATATAAACTATTTATTCTCTTCATTGTTAAATTTTTCAAATTCTTTTTTAGTTTCTTCGTCTTCAACAGGTTCTAATAATGAATTTAAGTTTTCTTCAGCAATTTCTTCATCACTAGGTTTTTCTTCTTTTGAATTTCTTAATAAAATTTTATGAATTAAAAATGCAATAGTACCAATTAAAGCAGCACAAATTAAAATAATAAAAATCCATACCCATGGATGATTTTCAAAAAAATTACTATATATCATAAAATACTCCTTTACCTTCTTTTAATAGGTATATAAACAAACTTATTTTTTAAAAGTTCTTTTTTATAATATCCCAAACGAACTAAATTATCCATACTACTTCTAGCAGTTTCATATGCACAGCCAACATCTTTTTTATATTGAGATATTGTATAATTCATATTCAAAGTACAATGTCTTGCATAAAAATAAGCTTGTCCTCTTGTTAGCATTGGCTCCATTTCTAATAAATGTCTTTCTAATTTTTGAGCTTCTTGTTCATTTAATCCAGTTGAGATATTATCAATTGCAATATTTTTCGAAAAATTAACATTCGAAGATTCTTCTTTTAATAAATTACTGCTTTTAATCTCATTTGATTCATTAAGTTCATCAAGTTCATTTAAGTCAGGAACTAAATCGTTAGTTTTATTATCACTTGAGTATAATTCATTAGAAATAACTTTTGATTTAGCATTATTAATAAATAAATTTGCTTCATCTATAATTTTATCAAATTTACTCAAACAAAAATTTAAAAAATATGTTAAATCTTTTTCTTTTTGAGTTTCGATAAAATATTTTTTAAATTCTTCCTTATCATCTAAAAGAATAGATTCTAAATTTAAACTTCCAGCATATTCTAATCCATTGTGGGCTAAAACAGTTTTCGCACCATAAAAAGCTAAATCTTCTGAATATGCATCGTATGGTCTCATATAATAAATATAATAAATTACACCAATTGCTTTAATAATAACATTAACATTATCATCATTAATAAATTCAATTAAATTATTAAAAGATTTTTCAATATTATTAACTGGAACTCCTACGTAAATTTTATTAATCATTACTTTTGCTAATTCATTTTCAATTTCATTTGTTCTAAATCCTACATTTTCGTTAAAAAGCATTTTACTATTAAAAGCTTCGAATGTTTTTAAATCTAAATTTTCATAAGAATATTTATTAACTAAATTAAGGCAATTAAAATAATTAGAAACTACAATTAATTCTGGTCTTAAATTTGAAATATCATTTGAAATAATTTTTTGAATTTCATAATCATCAATTTTAATATTATAATTCTCAGCAAATCTTTTTAATATATTTTCAAAAGCAGCTTTTTTATAAAAAATATCAGATTTAGTTAAAGAAAGTTTTAAACAATTAAAATTAATATTCATTAACTTTCTTTCAACATTATTTAATTTTTGATTAATATTTGGAGTAAGACATATAGTATAATTTTCATTAGTTATGTGTTTTAAACTTAAACATACGTTAAAATTATTTCTATATTCTTTGATATTGTTCCAGATATTATCTACTAAAGGTGTTTTCATATCATTAGCAACTTCTTTTTTTGTTGAATATTTATCGTTACTAAATTTAATAGCTAATTCTTGTGTTGTCATTTTTAATATACTTCCTATTTTATTTTAATAAAATAAAACTAAAAAATCAATAAATTAATACTAATAGTTTACTAATTTTTTACTTAATTTTCATCATCCAATGATAAAATTGACATAAAAGCTTCTTGAGGTAATTCTACACTACCAACTTGTTTCATTCTTTTTTTACCTTCTTTTTGCTTTTCTAAAAGCTTTCTTTTTCTTGAAATATCTCCACCATAACATTTAGCAAGAACATCTTTTCTTACAGCCTTAATATCACATCTAGCAATAACCTTACCATTTATAGAAGCTTGAACAGGAACTTCAAATTGTTGTCGAGGTATTACTTCTTTTAATTTTGATACTAACTTTAAAGCTTTATTATATGCACTTCCTTTATAAACAATTGAAGATAAGGCATCAATCATTTCACCATTTAATAATATGTCCATTTTTGTTAAATCAGATTGTTTATATCCGCACATTTCATAATCTAATGAAGCGTATCCTTTAGTATATGATTTTAATTTATCAAAAAAATTAAAAATAATTTCACTTAGCGGTATTTCATAAATTAAAATCATTCTAGTATCGTCAAAATATTGTAAATCAATATAAATTCCACGTTTATCTTGACATAATTCCATGATAGCACCTACATAATCTTTTGGAGTCATTATAGAAGCTTTTACATAAGGCTCTTCAATTGATTTAATTAATACAGGTTGAGGCATACTAGAAGGATTATCAATTTCAATTGAACTTCCATCTGTTAAATTAACTTTATAGACAACACTAGGTGCAGT
Source organism: uncultured Staphylococcaceae bacterium (assembly GCA_964507285.1). Classification (GTDB taxonomy): domain Bacteria; phylum Bacillota_I; class Bacilli_A; order RFN20; family CAG-826; genus Onthovivens. The sequence continues at coordinate 3,727 of CAZDPH010000084.1, forward strand.
TAAAATTAAATTTAAATTGTATTCTCTTTCTAGCCTCTCTTGGATGACATCCATATGCAAAAGACCTAAAAAACCACATCTAAACCCAAATCCTAAAGCTTGAGAAGTTTCAGCTTCAAATTTTAAACTACTATCACTTAAACATAATTTTTCAAGTGCATCTCTTAAATCTGCATATTTTTTAGATTCAGTTGGATAAATCCCACAATAAACCATTGGATTTATTTTTCTATAACCTGGCAATGGCTCTAATGCACAATTATCTTTTAATGTAATTGTATCACCTACCCAAACATCTTTAATATCTTTAATTTGTGCACATAAATAACCAACTTCACCACAATATAAGCATTCTCTTTGAAGTTCGTTTGGAGTTCTTACGCCAAGCTCAGTAACAATAAAATCAGCATTAGATCCCATAAAGTGAATAGTGTCGCCAATTTTTACCATTCCATTTTTAATTCTAATTAAAACAATTACTCCTCTATAAGAGTCATAAAAAGAATCAAAAATTAAAGCTTTAAGAGGTTCATCGTTACTTCCTATAGGTGCAGGTACATCACTAACTATTCTTTCTAAAATTTCTTTTATATTTTCGCCAGTTTTTCCACTAACAGGAATTGCTCTTTCACCATCTAATCCAATTTTAGAAGTAATTTCTTCTTTGCAAAATTCAATTCGAGCACTAGGTAAATCTATTTTATTTATAACAGGAATTACTT
>CAZDPH010000085.1:0-4441 GCA_964507285.1 uncultured Staphylococcaceae bacterium
TCCTTTATCTATTGAAAGATATAATGCTGCAAAAGATAAAGGATATAATTTAAACGCTATTAAAGCTATTTTACATAACAAAGTATTATTAACTTTACATAAAAAATGCCCTTATGTTTCAAATATTTATGTTGATCAATTTGTTAATGAAGATAAATATTATGAATATTTAAAAAATATTAAAAATGTTCAAAAAGATATTATTTTTAAAGAAAAAGGAGAAAGTTATTTTCCAAGTGTTGCACTTGCAAGCTGTTTAGCAAGATATTTCTTTTTGAAAGAAATTGAATTAATTAATGAGAAATATAATGTTAAAATTCCTTTAGGAGCAGGTGAAAAGGTTGATGTATTTTCAGAAGCATTTATTAAAAAATTTGGAAAAGAAGAATTTGATAAAATTGCTAAAAAATCATTTATAAATTATAAAAAGTTGAAGTTTTAATTACTTCAACTTTTTAATAATTTCTTCAAAATAATTAGGTAAAGGAATTTCTAAAGTTATTTCTTTTTTACTTCTTGGATGAGTAAAAGTTAATCTATAAGCATGAAGTAATTGTCCTTCATTATAGATAGATGTACTTCCTCCATATAACTTATCTCCTACTAAAGGATGATTTATGCTAGAAAGATGCACCCTTATTTGATGAGTTCTTCCTGTTTCTAAAGTACAATCAATTAAAGTATAATTTTTATATCTTTGAATAACTTTAAAATGAGTAGTAGCGTCTTTTCCATTAATTTTATCAATAGACATTTTTAATCTATTAGTTTTATCTCTTCCAATAGGTCCTATAATTTTTCCATTATCTTCTTGAATAACTCCATCTACTAAAGCGATATATTCTCTATGCATTGAATGAGTTTTTAATTGCTCTGCAATTAAATTATGTGAATAATCATTTTTGCAAATTAATAAAAGTCCAGATGTATCTTTATCAATTCTATGAACAATTCCTACTCGATTAACTCCATTAATTTTAGATAATTCGATCTGATTATAAATTAAAGCATTAACTAATGTATCATCATTATGACCACTTCCAGGATGTACTACTAATCCCTTTGGCTTATTAATTACTAAAATATCATCATCTTCATAAACTATATCTAATTTAAATTCATAAGGTTTTAAATTTAAATTAGAAGGTTTCTCTTCGAATTCAAATTCAATAATATCATTTTCTTTAACTTTATATGATGGAGAAACATTTTTAGAATTTACAAAAACTTTTTTATTTTTAATTAAATTAGAAAAATATTCTCTAGAATAATCTTTATTTAAAAGAGCTAAAGCTTTATCTAATCTTAAAGTTTCAATATTTTTATTAATTATTAACTTGTTCATTATTATTTTCTATAACTTTTGTTTCTTCTTTTTTAGCTTCTTCACTTATTATTTTTTTATTATCTTCTTTTTTATCATCATCACCTTTAAAAATATCAATAACAAACATAATAAGTAAAATAATAATTCCAATAACTAAAGCAGAATCTGCTAAATTAAATACCCCAAAATTAGGAATTAAAGGCGAAACATCAATAAAATCAATAACTCCACATGGATTATTCCAATAGAAAGTACGATCAATTAAATTACCTAAATTTCCTCCATAAATTAAACTAGCTACAATCATATAAACTACTTTAAATTTATGATTTTTCTTTAAATAGAAGTATAAATAAATTGGAACTCCAATAAATACAATCCAAGAAATTAGAATAAATAAAATTCTACTCCACATCATATTACCACCCATTCCAAAAGCAGCACCATTATTTGTAAGTAATGTAAAATTCAAAAATCCTGGAATTATTGTTACTGATTTACCTACTTGATCTGGTAAATCAGTATTTAAAGATTGACTAGATGATAAAGGTCCTAAAAGGTTATATGCTAACCATTTTGAACTTTGATCAATAATTACAACAAATAAAACAATAATTAAAAACCAAATAAATATAGTTTTATTCTCTTTAATTATTTCTTTAATATTTTTGAACATCTTGGACATAAGCAATCCTCGTTAACTTTAACAATTAATTTAGAATCAAAATAATTCCAACATCTTGAACATCTAATTCCTTCATGATGAATAGCTTCACAATAAGAAACATTTCCTTTATTTAAAGATAATTTATCATCAATAACTACTTCACTTACAATAAATAGTCTTGCAAGTTCTTCATTAGAAATTGATTTTAAAATTTCTTTTACTTTATCATTAAATACATTTAATGTAATTTTAGCTTCTTGAGAAGTTTTAATAATTTGATTTTCTCTTGCAACTGCAAGTTGCTTTAAAACATCATCTCTTAATAATTTAAAGTTAGAATATTCTTCTAATAATTCTTTTGAATATTGAGATGTTTTTTTAACCATTGGATAAAGCATTACATTATCGTATTCTTTAAATGGATAGAATGAATTAACTTCATCCATTGTAAATGGTAATACTGGGTTTAATAAAATCATTAATGTTTTTAGAATTTCATTAATTACAAATACAACTTCTTTTCTTCTTGTTGAAGAAATATCATCACAATATAAAATATCTTTTGCAAAATCTAAATAAATTGAAGATAAATCGCTACTAATAAATGCTAAAAGTTTAGTCATTGCATTAATAAAATTATATTTATCAAATGAATCTAAATATTGATTTTTAACTTCTTCAAGTTTAGCAAGAATAAATAAGTCCATTTTTTCTTTAATTTCTATTTTTTCATCTTTATTATAAGTTGAAACATTTCCTAATAAGAATTTAAATGTATTTCTAATTTTTCTATATTGTTCTGAAATTGTTTTAATAATTCCTTCACTAATTCTAACATCTTGTTGATAATCTACTAAACTTGCCCATAATCTTAATGTATCAGCACCATAAATATTAATAATTTTTAATGGATCAATACCATTTCCTTTAGATTTTGACATTTTTTCCCATTTTTCATCCATGACAAATCCATGAGAAACACATTCTTTATATGGAGAAACTCCATTAACTCCAACTGATAAAATTAAAGAAGAATTAAACCAGCCTCTATATTGATCACTACCTTCTAAATATAAATCAGCAGGATATTTTTCATTTCTTTCTTTTAAAACTCCAGCCCAAGAAGATCCACTATCAAACCAAACATCCATGATATCTTTTTCTTTAGTAAATATTCCATTTGGAGAATGTGAATTAGTATATCCTTCAGGAAGTAATTCTTTAACATCTTTTGAATACCAAGCATTGCTTCCTTCTTCTCTAATTATTTTTTCAATATTATCAAAAACTTCTTTTTCAATAATTGGAGTTTCATCTTCGCAATAAATAATAGGTAATGGCACACCCCATGCTCTTTGACGAGAAATACACCAATCAGCTCTATCTTTAATCATATTAACCATACGAGTTTCACCCCATGCTGGTTGCCATTTAACATTATGAATTTCTTTAATTAATTCATCTCTTATTGGTTCAATTGAACAGAACCATTGTTTTGTAGCTCTAAAAATAACTGGTTTATGTGTTCTCCAATCATGAGGATAAGAGTGAACAATATCTTCTTCTTTTAATAAATGATTATTTTCAGTTAAGATCTTTAAAACTTCTTCATTAGCGTCTTCATAGAATTTACCTTGTAATCTTTCTCCAGTATCACTTGTTAAATTACCATGTTCATCAACTGGACAATATGGTTTAATATTATATTTTAAACAAACCATATAATCATCCATACCATGTCCAGGAGCAATATGAACTAAGCCAGTACCACTATCACTAGTAACATAATCTCCATTAATAACTAATGATTCTTTATCATAGAAAGGATGTTTACAAGTAATATATTCTAATTCACTACCTTTAAATGTTTTAATTAAATCACATTTTGTTAATGATAATTTTTCTATTAATTTATCTTTTAATTCTACTAAAAATACTAATTTACCAATATTTGTATCAAATAAACCATATTCAAATTTAGGATGTGCACAAATTGCTAAATTAGCAGGTAATGTCCAAGGAGTTGTTGTCCAAATAACGAATTTTGAATCATTTGGTACAATATTTTTTCCATCTTTAACATCAAAAGAAACATAAATTGTATAAGCTTTAACATCTGCATATTCAATCTCAGCTTCTGCTAAAGCAGATTCACTTGATGGAGACCAATAAACAGGTTTTAATCCTTTATAAATTAATCCTTTTAAAGCCATTTCTGCAAAACAATGAATTTCATTAGCTTCAAATTCTTTATATAAAGTTAAATAAGGATGATCAAAATCACCTAAACACCCAAGTCTTTTAATATCAGCTTTTTGTCTTTCTACTTGAGTTAAAGCGTATTCGTAACATTTTTGTCTAAAATCTACTAATGGAGTAGTTTTTCTATTAACACCACTTTTAGTAACCATATTTTCAATTGGTAAACCATGAGTATCCCAACCAAA
>CAZDPH010000086.1:0-4351 GCA_964507285.1 uncultured Staphylococcaceae bacterium
TAAAGCAGGAATAAATTATTTTTCAAATGATTTTATTGCAACTCCGACAAGTTCAATAAATAATTTAGAAAAAAAAGTTATTAAAAAAATTACAAGTATAGTTAGAAATTAGGAGAAGTTATGGCAGATATTAAAAATAAATCAATTACATCTAGAGATGAAGATTTTGCTAGATGGTATACTGATGTATGTAAAAAAGCAGAATTAATGGATTATAGTGAAGCAAAAGGATTCATTATTTATCGTCCATATGGATACGCTATTTGGGAACAAATACAAAAATATATGGATAATGAATTTAAAAAGGTAGGAACTGAGAATGTTTATATGCCTTTAGTAATTCCTAAGTCATTATTTCAAAAAGAAAAAGATCACGTTGAAGGATTTGCTCCTGAATGTTTAGTAGCAACTCAAGGAGGAGAAAATTCTTTACAAGATCCTTTAATTATTAGACCTACTAGTGAATGTGTATTTACTGATCATTTTGCTCATATTATATCTTCATATAGAGATTTACCTAAAATGTATAATCAATGGTGTAGTGTTGTAAGATGGGAAAAAACTACTCGTCCATTTTTAAGAGGAAGTGAATTCTTATGGCAAGAAGGACATACAATGCACGCTAGTGAAGAAGAAGCAAGAGAAGAAACTTTAAAAATGCTAGAAATTTATGATAAAACTGGTAGAGATTTACTTGCTATTCCATTTATTAAGGGTAAAAAAACTGATAAAGAAAAATTTTCCGGTGCTGTAGAAACTTATACAATTGAAGCATTAATGCATGATGGTAAATGTTTACAAAGTGGAACAAGTCATTATTTTGGAGATGGATTTTCTAAAGCATTTGGAGTTCAATTTTTAGATAAAGATGGAAAATTAAAAAATCCACATCAAACAAGTTGGGGAGCATCTACTAGACTTATTGGATCAATTATTATGGTTCATGGAGATGATAATGGACTTGTTTTACCTCCATTTGTAGCACCAATTCAAGTTGTTATTATTCCTATTCAAATGCAAAAAGAAGGCGTTAATAAAAAATGTGAAGAAATTTATGAATCATTATTAAATGCTGGAATTAGAGTTAAATTTGATAAGAGTGATAAAACTCCTGGATGGAAATTTTCTGAATATGAAATGAAAGGAGTTCCTTTAAGAATTGAACTTGGACCTAGAGATTTAGAAAAAGGTGTTGCAACAATTTGTAAACGTAATGATGGAACAAAAGAAGTAGTTAATATTAATGATATTTTAAGTGAAGTTAATAGATTATTAAAACTTGTTCATGAAGAAATGTATAATGCTGCTTTAAAAAATTTATTATCAAATATTAGAGAAGTTCATACTGAAAAAGAATTAAAAGAAGCTTTAGATAAAGGCGGATTCGTTAAAATGATGTGGTGTGGAGATGAAGCTTGTGAAAATGCTATTAAAGAACGCTATCAAGCAACATCAAGATGTATGCCATTTGATCAAATAAGATTTGATGAAACTTGTCCAATTTGTGGCAAAAAAGCTAAATATGTTATTTATTTTGGAAGAGCATATTAATAATTAATGATAGTAGGAAGCTTAAACTTCCTACTTTTATTTAAAAAAATATAGATTTTATTTTTTTCTTGTGTTATATTATTAAAGCATTAATTGAAATGTTGGAGTAATACCCAAGTGGTGAAGGGGCTTCCCTGCTAAGGAAGTAGCTCGGGCAACCGGGGCGAGAGTTCGATCCTCTCTTACTCCGCCATAAATTAATTAAGAAAAAGACTAGTTAAACTAGTCTTTTTTTATTATTAATTTTTTAATTTAATTATTAAATAATTTTGATATATTATTAATAATGGAAAAAGATGTTAAAGAAAAAGAAGTAAAAACAAAAGAAAATAAATCTAATACTTCTAAAAAGAAAGTTAAAGCAAATAATTCAAAAAGTAAAAAGTCTAAAGAAAATAAATCTAAAGTTAATAAAAATAATAATAAAACAAAAATAATTGTTATATTATCATTATTAACTTTTATTATTATTGGATGTTCTTTTAGTGCGTATTATCTTTATTCTAATGGAATTATTTTTAATAATAAATCTTTAGATGATAAGAAAAATGATGATAATAAAAAAGAAGATGATAATAATAGCGATAATAAAGATGATGAGATAGATTATTCTTCATTTGATTATGATTCTCCATTAGTAGCAAGTTTAATTGATAATTCTAAATATAATTTAACTTCTAGTAGTGTTTTTTATCAATATAATAAAGAAGAAATAAAAAATTATTATATTAATATCGATTTTAATGATTCTATTTCTTCTATTAAAGATAATTTATTTATTTTATTACAAAAAAATCAAATAAAACTTAATTATTCAGGGAATAATTCTAGTTTTGATTCTAATTATTCATGGGCTAATTATTGTTTAGTAGATAGAAATTACTTAACTTCTCCATTAACTGAAGAAGAGGTTATATTAAATAAATGGAATAAAAGTGTTTATATGGATATTTTATATCAACATGATGATTATTTATTTCCTAGTGATGGAAATAATAATTCAAAATTAGATAGAGAACATATTTTACCTAAATCATATGGATTTAATGGACCTAATGATGAATATAAAAAATTATTTGCAGGCACTGATTTACATAATTTAAGAAGTAGTGATCATATTGGAAATTCTACTTCACATAGTGATAGATTTTATAATGATGTTAGAAGTAGTGGAGATACTTATAAAACTATTATTAGTAATGATGGTGTAAGTAAAACTTATTATTATGATAGTTTAGATTCATTAGGAAATAAAATTGGATATTTTGAACCATGTGATGAAGATAAAGGTGACATTGCAAGAAGTATATTTTATATGGTTAGTAGATATTATAAATATATTGAAAATGATTCTATAGATAAAGAATCTCCAGCATTAACTTTAAAAGAATCTCCAAAAGCTAAAACATCTTCAACAATGTCTCCTAATGATACTAAAGAAACTCCAGCAGAATTTGGAGTATTAAGTGTATTAAAAAAATGGAATGAAATAGATCCAGTAGATGAATTTGAAAAAACTAGAAATAATTTAGTATTTAATATTCAAGGTAATAGAAATCCTTTTATTGATTATCCAGGCTTAGTAAATTTACTTTTTTAATATATCTATAAATCCTTCATCATTAAAAGGATAAAAAACTTCTGATTTTAATGTATCAAAGTAATATTTAACTTTATCTTTATTTATAGAATGATCATCATTAAAGAAACTTTGATCCATTTTTCTTTCGTAATTAGCAACTTTTTCTAAATCTTCTAAATCAAAATAAAAATCATGATCACAGTATGAATTAAAATATTTAATACAACCCACTTTAAAATTTTCATCAGTATTAACGGCTTGATCTAATAAATATTCACTTAAATCCATTGCTAAATTGACTTCTAATTTACTTAAAGTTAAAGCAGATGCTCTTTGAAGTAAAGAAAGTTCAAACGATCTAACTTTATAGCCTAAAATAGATTCTACTAAATTTGCTAAATAATGTGATACTCCTCCTAAAGAATGATGATTAAATTCATCTTTTTTTAAATTAGCTTTATATACTAATTTATTATCTTTATTTTTAATTCCTTCTGAAACTACTACTAAACAATGATGCTTTTTCTCATATATATTTTTAACTTTAGATAAAAATTCTTCTTCATCAAAACTAATTTCAGGAATTTCTAATATATCAATATCTATTCCATATTTTTCAACTAATAAAGAACTACAAGCAAGCCATCCAGTATTTCTTCCCATTGTTTCTATAATATTTACTCGCCCTTTTGAATAACTTAAATCATCAAGAGCAATTTCTAAAATAGAATTTTTAACAAAATTTGAAGCACTTATAAAGCCTAATGAAAAATAATTATTATATAAATCATTATCAATAGTTTTAGGAATACCAAAAACTTTTAATTCATATCCTTTTAAATTTACATATTCTCCTATTTTATTTAGAGTATGCATTGAATCATTTCCACCATTATAAAAAAGATATCTAATATTATATTTTTTAATAATTTTTAATATTTTAATATATTCACTTTCATCTTCTTGATAATCTTTAATTTTATAACGATTACTTCCAAAATATGCTCCAGGAGTAAGCATTAAAGAAGAATAATCTTTATTTTCATCGATTTTTATTAAATCTTCTTTTAAAAGACCTTCTAATCCATTATGCATACAATAAATTTCATCAATATTTTCATTTTTAATACACGCTATAATTAATCCGAGTGCACTTGAATTAATAATCGAAGTTGGACCTCCACTTTGTCCATATAAAACATTACCTTTTAAAATACT
>CAZDPH010000087.1:0-4209 GCA_964507285.1 uncultured Staphylococcaceae bacterium
ATTTATTGCAATTCCTACATAATTAGAATTCATTAAAGAATTAGTTCGATGCTTATCGTTTTTAATTAATCCACATAAAGGAATATTAATGTTTAATTCTTTTAAAACTTCTTTAGCAACTTCAATTTGAGTTTTTCCTCCATCTAATATAATTAAATCTGGAAAAGTTAAATTATCATTTTTTAATTTAGAATATCTTCTTTTTAATACTTCTTTCATTGATGATAAATCATCTTTTTTATTAATAGAATTTATATTATATATTCTATTATTTTTTTTAATTTCATTTCCTTCTATAAAATTAACCATTGCACCTATTGCATTTGTACCTTGCAAATGTGAATTATCAAATAATTCTATCGAATGAGGATATTCTATATTTAATAAATCTTTTAATTCATTTAATAATGATTCATTATCTTTTTTTAAAGATTTATAATGGAAGAAATTAGATAAATTTTCTTTAGCATTTAAGATTGAATTATTAATAATTTCTAAATATTTTCCATTTTTTGCTAATACTATTTTAGTATCTAAATATTTTTCTAACTCATTTTTAATATATTCGTTAGTTAATATAATTTCATTTGGTAATGGTGTGGATAGATAATATTGAAATAAAATTGATAAAATAAAATCAAGAGGATCATCAATTATTTCTAAATTAAATTCTTTTTTACCAATTAACAAACCATTTCTATAAAATAATATATTAATAGATACATAATTTTCGTTAATATAATATGCAATAAAATCTCTATTTAAATTATCAAAAAATTCTACATTTTGTTTTTCATTAATATAAAGTAAAGAATCTAATTTCTTTTTAAAAATTAAAGCATTTTCATAATCCATTTTAGATGAATAATATTCAATTTTTTCTTTTAATAATTTAATTAATTCATTATTATTTCCTTTTAAAATAGAATCTATTTCATTAATAATTTTTAAATAATCTTCATTATTAATTTTATTAATGCAAGGTGCTAAACAATTATTTAAATGATAATATAAACAAGTAGATTTACCTACATTTTTACATTTTCTTAAAGGGAATAATGAATTAATGATATTTATAACTTCGAATGCACTAGAACTAGAAGGATATGGTCCATAATATTTAGATTTAGAATTATTTAATCTTCTTGCTATTCCAATATATGGATCTTTAATATTAGTATGTAATTCAATATATGGATAATGTTTATCATCCATTAATAAAATATTATATTTAGGATGATGTTTTTGAATTAAGTTCATTTCTAAAATTAAAGCTTCTTTTTCACTTTGAGTGATTATAGTTTCAAAATATTTAACATGAGAAACCATTGCTTTTGTTTTTCCTACATGTTCTTTTAAAAAATATTGAGACACTCTATTTTTTAAATTTTTAGCCTTTCCTATATAAATAATTTCGTTTTTATCATTATGCATCAAATAGCATCCAGGAAGATCTGGTAATAAATCTATTTGATTTTTAATCAAGTCTGTCATATTTTAGTAGATAATTAGTCATTTTTTAGTTTAACTATTGTAGATCCATTTCCACCATTAGTTTCATTTCCTAGTGAGAACTCTTTTACGTATTTATTTTTTCTTAATTCTTCATGAATTGCTTCTCTTAATTTACCACTTCCAAATCCATGAATAATTTTAACATTAGATAATTTTTTAGAATAAGCTTCACTTAAGTAATCTTTTAAAGCTTCAATTCCTTCATAAATATGATAACCAATTAGATTTAAAGAAGATGGAGTAACTTTTTGATTTAATATAGAATCATCAATGTTAATAGAAGAAATAATTTTATTTGATTTAGGAAGATTAATCTTCTTTAAATTATCTAAAGTAGTATTAAAACTAAAACCTGAATCATCAATAACTTTTACTTTATTTTTTCTAATATCACTTACTACCCCTTTTGTTTCAATATTTTTAATTAAAACAGTATCTCCTAATGAAATATTTTCGATCTTAGATTCTTCTAAAGAAATTTCTGCTAATTTATCTAATGTTTTTTTATGATTTTTTTCTTTTATATATTCATTATAAATATTATTAATTTCACGATATTTTTTATCTAAAATATTATCAAAATCTTTTATTTTTTTATTTTTTAAATCTTCTTCTTTTTTAGAAATTAAATTTTTTTCTTTATCTAAATCACTTTGCATTTTAGATATTTTTTGTTCATAAATTTTTAGTTTGTCTTCTTTTTTAATAATTTCTCTTTCTTTTTCTTCAAGTAATTCTAATTTACGATTTTCATCGCTCATATAATTTTTTTCAAATATTTCTTTAGCGTTATTAATTATATTTTCATCAATTCCAAACTTATTTGCAATTAAAAATCCATAACTTTTTCCACTTACTCCTAAAAGAAGTTTAAAAGTAGGTTTAATCTTTTTTTCATCAAAAATAAAAGATGCATTTAAAACTGATTTATTATCTAAGCCAAATTTTTTAAGCAATGTATAATGTGAAGAAATAATTGAGATTACTTTTTTTGATATTAAAAACTCTGATATTGCAATTGAAAGAGCTTCTCCTTCTTTTGGATCTGTTCCATTACACAATTCATCAAAAAGAATTAAATCTTTATTTGTTACATTTTTTAAAATATAAGAGATATTTGAAATATGTGAACTAAAAGTAGATAAATTCGATTCAATTGATTGATTATCTCCAATATCTACATAAATATTATTAAATACTCCTATTTCGCTTCCTTCATCACAATTTAAAGGGATTGCAAGTTTAGAAAGAAAGGTTAATGTTCCAATAGTTTTTAATGCAATAGTTTTTCCTCCTGCATTTGGACCACTAATTAACATTAAAGTTTTATCATTTCCTAGTATAAAATTATTTCCTACACAAATATTTTTATCGATTAAAGGATGTTTTGCATTTATTAATTTAAAAGATTCAGTATCAATAATTTTAGGAGTAATTAAATTATATGCTTTTAAATATTTAACTTTACTTAATAAATAATCTATTTCTCCGATTGATTTATTATTTAAAATTAATTGAGAAGAATCAAAAATAATTAAATTTTTAAATTCATTTAATATTTTATTAATTTCATCTCTTTCTTTTAATTCTAAAATTGATTTATCATTTTCTAATTCTGCAATTTGAAATGGTTCTATATAAGTTGTTTGACCACTATCAGATATATCTTGAATTATTCCAGGTACATTTTTTTTAAGACTAGTATTAACAGGTAAAACAAAATGTCCATTTTTAATTTGATAATTATCTCCAATAACTTTTTCTTTATTTGAAATAAATAAATTAGAAATTTCTTCTCTAATTTTTTTATCAATATTTCTTATTTCTTTTCTAATGTGAGCAAGTTCTATACTAGCACTATCTAATATTTCTCCATTATTAGAAAATGTTTTACTAATTTTATCTAATAACACTAAATTAGGTTTAATTTTAGTAAATAATTCTTCAATATAAATAAATCTTTCATTTAACTTTTTATAAAATAAATTTAAATCATAAGTAGATTTAATTTCATCTTTTAATAACATTATTTTATCTTCATTTAAAAAATTACTTTTTTTAAAATCATTTATTTCTTTTTCAATATCGAGTTTAGAAAAAATAGGTAAATTACCTTTTAATTCATAAATTCTTCTCATTTCATCAATTTTAGAATATTCTCTTATTAATGATTTTTTATCATTATAAATTTTAAAAGAATATAAAATTTCTTTACCTTTAATTGTTAATATATAGTTATTAATTAAATCGATTACTTTTGTGATTTCTAATACATCTTTTGCTTTCTTCATATTTATTATTTTAGCATTTTTATATAGATAAAATTAATAAAAAGAGAAAATATTTTCTTATTTAGAGTTTAAAAAAGTGTTAAAATAAAGTAATGATAACAATTAAAGTAAATAAAGAAGATTTAGAAAAAATTGAAAGTGATTATAAAGATTTTGTTGTGGATAGAAATATTGGATATATTTTATTTGTAATAAAAACTGATTCAAATATCATTACTGCATATAATAATAAAAAAGGTAATAATTTTTCTGTTACTTTTCAAGGAGATAATGCTTATTTAGTAGCAACAAAATATTCTCATAATCAAAATATACCTAAGAAAAATAAATTAGATAAAGAATCTCCTTTTTTTATTGATTGCAATGCTCAAATAGGTAGTGATGAAGTAGGTACTGGAGATTT
>CAZDPH010000088.1:0-4204 GCA_964507285.1 uncultured Staphylococcaceae bacterium
CTTGAACAGACGCTTCGGTTCCATGCAGAAGCGGTAGAACCATTCCATGCCCAACCGCTGCCAGAACCGAGGCGCACGCTTAAGCGTACCTGCCTCGAAGTCGATTGTGGCTCCGAGCGCCATAAATAGTTTTACCCCCCCCCATTTTGTCCTTATATTTCATTATCCATTTCTCCTGTTTAGGAGCACCGACACCGACGAGGACGACATTTGCGCCGCTTTCGTTCACGATACGGCACAAGTTCTCACACTCCTCCTCATTCTTCTCAAATCCGAACGAGGGAGAATGGGCTCCCACTACCATTTTGCGGCCCACCTTCGCGTTGATTTGCTTCATTGCCCTTTGGGCAATTCCTTCTCTTGCGCCAAGCAGGAATATCTTGCAGTCCGCATCGTCCTTATGGTACATATAGTAGGAGGTAAAGAAGCTCGAGCCCGGTATCGCCTCCTTGATGGGAGTCTTCAGAAATTTACTGAAAAGGCAGAGTATCTTTGAGTCACACACAACCCATTCCGCCTTCTGGTAAACATCATAAAACTCCTTATCCTTCTGAAGCTTTATCAGATGGTCAAGGTTCGGGGTCACAAGCACTCCCTCATGCAGGTTTTCCAAGAGCTCCTGACGAGTAGTGTTTTGAACATTGACATTCAGTATTTTTACTGTTTCCATTTCTGGTATTTTGTTATCGTTATTTCGTTATTTTCTTCAGCACCTTGTTGTATCCGATTGCTACCACGTACGAAGCGACCATCAGAATTACCCAGTCCACATAGAAAGGCATCAGCCCCTTAACGAACTTGAAGTAAATCATAAAGACGAGAATATGAGTCAGATACCACTCATACGACACCTTGTTTGTGTATTCAAAAAAGTCATTCAACCACTTGATGCCCACCTTATACACTATGAGGGCCAAAGACATATAACCCACAAGCGACGGAATATCGTTGAAAGACTTCCAGATGCCACCTGCAAAGCCCGCGACACCGGTCAAAGCCATACCGCATACAGCGGCGATGCACAAGACAGCAAATGACGGAACTTTTATTTTCTCCGGATGCTCGTAGTACGCCTTAGCGAGCCACATACCCAGCACGAACTCCCAGAGATACTGCAGGAAGAAGCTGTTCCATATCCGCTCGTCGCCCAAGTCGGCAATGGTTGTGAACGTAGCCCATAACAGACTGATAACCAGCGCAATATACCCCCCCCCCGTTTATCTTGAACAGCCGGACAATCAATGGCCAGGCCAAATAGAACTGTATAATGGTCGATACGAACCACATCTGCCCTCCGAACGCATTTTCCAACGAGGGCACGAACATCTTGAAGAGGAAAACGGAGCTCAAGAACGGCATCAGCACATCCTGGCTGCACACCAACCCGAAGTACAGGGCGCTGACGGCAACGACTATCACGTAAGGGATATAAACCTTCGAGAAGCGTCTCTTCAGAAATTGCCCATAACGCAGAGGCTTGTACAACGATGACAGGTACAGCCCAAATCCGCTGCACAGTATAAATACATGCACTCCTGCGCCGCCAAGTGAAGCGGCCTTGTCAAGAAACCCCGGCAATGGATAACTCTGCACCAAGTGCATCAGCACTATCGTGAAAATAGAAAATCCACGGAGGAAATCCACAACAGCCAGCCTTTTCATACAGTAAATTTGGTTTATTTGTCTAAGTCAAAGCAAACACCTTCTTCCAGTCATAGTCCTCGCTACCGAATGTCTGGGAGAAGATTCTGGCGAGACATCTGCACAGGTATGACACCAGCAGAATCACAGCCATAATGATGGGGATGTTGAACGGGAACAGCCAGTTCAGACTATCAGTAAAGAGATAACGTTGTATCAGATACGATTCCAGGCACAGTCCCGCCACTGTCCGGATGATGACGTTTCCACATTTGGTGCCATATATCTTACTGAACACATTTGCATTGCACACTCTATAGAAACAGACCACGATACCAGCCAGCGGGAGCAAGGTCGCAATTTGGTAAGGCGCGACAGCTGAATACTTCTTGGCGGCGAACTGCATGCCGTAGAACAGGGTAAGCGACAAAACAAGCCCTGCCACATCATACCACCTGCACCCCACCCTATGGTCAGGCTGTTTGGACTTCATTCCCATCCATGCGCCCATAAGCATAAATCCGAAATATGGTATCCATCGGAATAGCGTGGAAATGCCATACATCCCCTTACTGCTTGTCTCGTACTTGTAGGGAAACCATAGCACATATACTACCAGCGAAATGGCAGCCACTCCAAACAACACTGCGGGAACATGGTCAACCCAATACCGCTGCACCACGTATAACAATATGTAATACAGCATTATAAACATTACAAATTGCCCCCCCCCCATAAAAATTACAGGAATGCTGGCGGACATCGTGATCAAGGCTCCCATCAGCGCACACACGATGACGGACGGGTAAATGCGGTTGATGCGCCGCTTGTACCATTTGTCGAATCTTATGGTCGGCTTCCAGAACAATGTATAACCAGATGCAAAAAGGAACAGGCAGTCGCCTATTGCTCCGCCGGTAGCCAACATACTATATCTCGGATAGCAGATATCCGCATGGCTGTTGATAATCAGAAATACGGCAAAGAATTTCAGTATATCTATGCCTATGTCGCGTTTGAGAGTCATAGGAAGTTTTTTAGTCGTAATATGTATTATCCTTCGATTTTATAGCTTAAGGCGATAAAGTCCGTACAACAAGATCCTTATCCTTTTATGGTCTCTATCAAGGCTTCACGCAGGCCATAGATGGGAGCCCACCCCAAGGCCCGGAGTTTGTTTGTATCAAAAACAGCCTTACGGATTACAGAGAAGCCTTGCTTTTCAACTTCAGAAGGCAAATCGAAGACAACTTCAGCCCCACCGATTGCCGCGATAGTTTCTGCCAGTTCCCGAATAGTAACACAAGAATGTTCGTCGGCCACGTTGTAGGCTTCGCCATTCTGGCCTTTCAAGAGTATCGTCAGTATGCCGGCTACACAGTCCTTTACATAGATCCAGGAGCGATATTGTTCTCCTTTGCTTTTCAAGACGATGTTCTCATGCTTTCTGGCATTGCTCACAAACTGGGCATAAGCGCGCGTATCGTTCTCCATAAAGTGCGGACCATAGGTGTGGCATGGGCGGGCGACGACCGTCTCTATACCATACTGGTGACTATATGCCACACACAGAGTTTCAGCCGCACGTTTAGATGTTGGATAACAGGAACGCAATGTCATGCAATCCACATAGCCACTGTCCGCCTCCTTCCAATCATCCACTTCATCGTTGCCATAGACCTCTCCCGAAGACACGTACAAGAGACGCTCTAAACCGTGTTCTTTGCCGTAATCAAGGAGATTCTTCGTGCCGTTAATGTTTGTCCACATGGTTCCGACAGGATCCAATGCATAAGCATTCGGGTTGGCATTGCTCGCCGCATTGACTATATAATGAAAAGTCGTACCACTCGTTATTGGAGCATTGACATCACCGTCGAGGATATGGAAGCGCGGGTTGTCCAGATATTGTATAAATCTTTCTTTTGCTTTACTTCGATTACGGACCATTACATAAATATGACAGAGTGCCTTATTCTCCATCAAAAAATCGACGATGGCACTGCCTATCAACCCGCAAGCACCCGTAACCAGAAGATTCTTTCCTTCCAATTTTTCAAATGGAATATAATCGTAATGTTTCGTTATTTCAGCCATGGCGCTTTAGATACGTGTTTTAATGCTTTGAAAAGTTCGATATCTTCAACATTGGTAAGTTTCAGGCCATTCTTTTCTGAGCCCAATACCAAATGCTGGTCATTGACACCAATCTGAGCCACCAACTGGCAAGAGGCCGCGGTATCATCGATTTTTTTGTCGATGGCAGTTTGCTGCGCCTTTAGCAGAATTCCCAACTTGTAGGTGTGAGGAGTTTGGGTTCTCACAAGCCGTTCTCGGGGTATCGGCATATAGCTCAGGCTGTTGTCGACAGAATGGTATTCCATGATAACCTCCTTGCACAAGAGCCCCGTGACGGCATATCCATATTTCTTGCAGGTCTCAATATTGCGAGTAATTATATCTTCCGAAACCAGCGGACGCACGCCGTCTTGAATGATGACGATATCATCATCGCCAATACCGTCACTACGTAGTCCAAGCAAGCCATTACGTATGGAATGAA
>CAZDPH010000089.1:0-4194 GCA_964507285.1 uncultured Staphylococcaceae bacterium
TTATAATTTTCTTCTACTTTTATCCAATTATTAGAAATTAAAAAGTAAATATTTATTTTAGGACTTACTAGCGATCTTAAAGAATACTTAGTAGATATTCTATTATCATCATATTTAAAAACTGCTTTAGGAACTTTTACTCCATCTCTATCATAATAAATTATAGGACAATTTGAACTTTTATTTTCTTTATGTGAGTATAAATGAAAAAAGTTATCAACACCAAAAAATTTTAATATTTTCTCTTGATAATCATTCATAATTTTAAGCTCCTAAAATATTAACAATGTAATCATAACACTCTTTAATTTCATTATTATTTAATTCATCAACATTTTCTTTAGAAGAATGTCCAATATTATTTCTCATTATTCTTAATCTATGTAATAAAGATTTCATAGAAATATCATATTTATCAAAATATTCTTCAATTAATTCATATATATCATTATCATTATTGTCTTTACGTAAAATATATCTAAGTTTAGATTCTAGACACGCTACTAGCCTAACAATTAGCAATTCTTTTTTATCACTATCTTTTAAATATCCATCAATATTTATATTCTTTAATTTATCATCTACTAAATCTTGAATTTCTTTAATGTTATTATCATCTTTCCATAAATAATGTAATAATTTAGTTTTATATTCTTTAATTAAATTTAATAAAGAATTAAAATCATTTGACCTAATTTGACTAGGACTTAAGCAAAAATAAGGAAATCTATAGTTTCTTGTAATTTCATAACATTCTTTAATAAATTTATTTTTTTCGTCTGAATAAATAACTTCTATTAAATTTGAATAATCTCTTTTTAAATAAAAATAACATTTCAAAAAAGAATCAATCCATTTCGTATTTTCATCTACAAAAACTTTCAATAATTCTTTTTCTTTATTTTTTGATAAATAATCAAAAGCTAATTCTAAATAGCATAAATACTGATTATTAAAAATTTCTTTTACTTCATTAAAATTTTTATTTTCTAATTCTTTTAAGTTTATAAAGTTAATCATATATAAATTATGCTATATATATATATTTCAAGGTAAAGTTACATTCATATGAAAAAAACAGACTCATTTGAGTCTGTTTTATTATTTTAGAAAATACTATTCCAAATTTCTTTTTCAATAGGTTCTTTATTTAACATTTCTTTTACTTTAGATGATAATCTACTCTTTTTAACTACTACTTCATAAGTATATTCATTAAACCACTTATCACTCATAACGTAAATTCCTTTAACTCCACAATCACTTCCCCATGAGTTAATAACTTTCCAAATAGTAGGCTTACCTTCACTATTTAAATTACATCCTCCTAGTACCATTGCGTGATTACAAGTTGAAGCTTTAAAATATGCTCTATCACCTTTAGAATAATTAAAATCAATATCAAATACATCATTAAAAGGTAAGATTTCTGTAGATAAATAGCCATCCATTCTTAAAGAAGAACTACCTACATCACATGCAAACCAACATACTTCATTATTTTTAAATGATTCAATTGCACTATATTTTAATTCTTCAATTGGAACGTTATAGATTTTAATTTTACTTCCTTCAACTACATTAGTAATTAATTTTTGAGAATAAACTTCATAGTCTTTAAACCCAGTGCAAGGATAATTAGTTAAAACTACATATTCATCTAAATCTTCTTTAATGTAATCTTCATAGAATTTTTTAGGAGTAGTATGAATTACATTTAATTTATTTTCACTTGATTCTTTTTCTTCTTTTTTACTTTCTTTATTATCTTCATCTTTTTTAGATTCATCTTTACCTTTATAAGTATAATCAAATTCTTTAAGGGGAGTACCTAAGCACATTGATAATAATTTATAAATATCTTTTAACATAGTTTCTTTTAATTCTCTTAAATGATTTAAATCTTTATTTAATTTATAATCATTTCTTAAAATTACTACATCTTTTTTAATTAGTACTTCTAGTAAATAATCCATTTCACTACTTTTGCTAGATGAATAGACTTCTCCTTTAACATCTTTAGGACATACTCCATATTTTTTAACTAAGTTAGTAAAGTAATGCCAATAACCTCCATCATTTTCAGGTCCAATATTCATTACAATTGAATCTAATAATCTAGAATCTTCTTTTTCATCAATAGAAGAGATAACTTCTTCTAAAATAGTATTAGATTTTTCAATCTTATCATAAAAGAATAAATAAGATTCACTTAATTCAATATCATCTACTTTCAAGTTTTTAATTAAGATTTTACGTAAGACATTTAATCCTGCAAACATCCAGCATCTTCCACTTTGTTTTTGATTTGTAATTTCTCCAATATTTTTAACTTCTAAATTAAAATTTGGTTTTAAATCTTTTAATGAATCTTCATTATATGCTACATTAAAAATACCATTCTTTTTAATAGCATTTCCAATTACTTTATATTCTTTATGCTTTGAGTATTCATTTTCAAATTTATTTAATAATTCATCATTTATATATTTTTCCATTTTTATTACCTCTAAAATATTTTAAATCTTAAAGAGTTTTAAGCAAGATAAATACTTAAAAATTATAAAAATCATCTAAAGTAAATAAATTGTATTTTGTTTTATCTATATCATTACTAAAACCATTTTTAGAAATAAATCCTAATTTATAAAATTTAATATCTAAATTTTTAACTTGATTTTCTTTTTCTTTTATAACTTTATTATCTATTAAACTTGAAATATATTTACATTCATAAGAAATATATCCATTTTTATCTAAAGTAACGCAATCAAATTCTCTATTTATTTTATTTTTTGGATCATCAAAAGAATAAGTTCCGATATCTAATAAAATATCCTTAAATTTATTATTAAAATTTAATTTTAATAGAAATTCTTTTGATATTTCTTCAAATTTTTTAGGAATAAAAGAAGCTTCTAAATCTTCTTTTATAAAATTATCATAGAAAAAATCTTTATTTGTTCTATTAATTGAATAAGGATTATTAAATAAATATTTATAATAAAAATGAATTAAGTTATCACTAAAAACATAACTTGTTTTTTTATTATTATTTTTATTATTAATTGGATTTACTTTTTTAATTATATTCATGTCAATTAATTTATTTAATAAATATTCTGGTCTAGATAATTTAAATTGATTGATTTTAGATACAATATCTTTATATTTATTAGTACCTGTTCCAATTATATAAATTAAATCATTTAATAAATTAATTTTACTAGTTTCATTTAAAATCATTTCTTTTATTTCATGTTCTAAAATAGAATCTTCTTTAACAATTAATTCTTTAATATTTTCATCTGCATTTTTATTCAAATCAATTAAAGAATTAAAATAAGGTATTCCTCCAAAGCAAGAATAAATTTTTACTTTATCTTCATTAGAAAAATTAGGATAAAATAAAGAAGATTCGTAATAATTAAATGGTCTAATTAATAAAATATGATTAAATCTTCCATAACTATGAGATCCATATTCAATCATTTTATTCATTAAAGTTACATAGCTTCCAGATATAATTAGTTTTAATAAAGATTCATCTTTATATTTATCTATTGCTAAAGCTAAAGAAGATTCAATTTCAAAATCATCTTCTAATAAAAATGAAAATTCATCTATAACTAATGCAAATTTATTATTAATAGAATATTTAAAAGCAAAATTAAAAAATTCATCAAAAGATTCAAATTTCATTTTTGGTAATGATAAAGATTCACAAAATAGAAAAGTTAAATTAATTAAATTTAATTTTGATGAAGTTCTTTTACATTCGAAATTAATAATCTTTAAAGAAGAATCTTTTAAAGATTCTTTTATTATTTGAGACTTACCTACTCTTCTTCTTCCATAAATTAATATTGTTTCTAATTTATTAGAATTTAAAGATTCTTTAATTTCATTAACTTCTTCTTTTCTACCTATAAACATATTAGAAATTTACCTCTTATATAAATTATATAAGATATAAATTATTTATACAAATGGATTTGTATCAAATTGATTTGCATAAAATTATAAAAGATTTACTTAATAAAAAGTTACATTATAATGTTACTTTTTTAATATAATTTAATTAATTATTAATTTTAAAAATAAAAATCCCTTAGAATTATCTAAGAGATTCATTAATTTATTAAATTTAATTAAGATGCTTTTGTAAATTCAGGTAATGAAATTGTTAAATCG
>CAZDPH010000090.1:0-1034 GCA_964507285.1 uncultured Staphylococcaceae bacterium
TGAAGCAAGAGGATTACCAGAAATTTATTTAAAAGAAAATCCTTTAATTATTAAACACACATCATTAATTGATTCTTTAAATATTACAAATGCTGTAACAATTGCGTTATATGAATTATATAATTCAAAAAATAAATAATTATGAAATTTTTAAAAGAAGAAAAATTATATTCTTTAAATGAAATAACAACAGCCTTATCAATTACAAGAAAAGAGTTATTAGAACTAGAATCTTTAAATATAATAACTCCTACTTTTAAAGATGAAAATTCTAATTATAGATATTATGATCCTTTAATTATTTTAAAATTAATTGAAATAAAAGAATTATTAAATTCTGGAATTTCTCTTTTAGAATTAAAATACTATTTAGATAATAAATTATCTAAAAAAGATATTAAATTTATTTTAAATTCAAAAGAAAAATCAATTAATAACGTTAAAATGTTATTTGAAGAAAACATATTATCTTTTTATAAAAGAAAATCTTCTCAAATAATATATTATTATGAATTAAGAAATATATCTTCATTAGATAAAATAGATGAATTAATTAAAAATGTTTATATTCACGCTTTAGAAAAACAATATATTTTTGATTCAAGTAATTTTCCTTTTATTTTAATAAATCATAATTCATATAATGAAAATGAATTTAAAATCAAAATTTGTATTCCTTTAATTAAAGAATACCAAGAAGAAAATATAAGTATAATAAAAGAATCTAATGTAGTTGTATTAGATTCTTCTAAAAATATAAAATCTTCTTTAGATTTATTTAATAATTTAATTAATTCAAATAATTTAAAAATTAAAAATACAATTATGTTTATTTATTATTATAAGAATAAAGAAACAAATCGTATAATTGGATTTTTAAATTAATCATCTAAATCATAAAGTTTATAAAGAGAACTTATATTACTTGATTTATCTGCCGAAAAAACCATTTGTCTATATATATAGTCATAAGCAACAGAATCATATAAAATTCCATCTTCAATAAACTCACCATTATTAAGTAGACCATCACC
>CAZDPH010000090.1:1044-4162 GCA_964507285.1 uncultured Staphylococcaceae bacterium
ATTGGATTTTTAAATTAATCATCTAAATCACAAAGCAATAAAATGCCTGGAATTAATCCACAGAATAATAAATCACAAACTCCAAAAGCTACTGTATTTGGTTTTGTACCTTTATAAATATGATAACTTCTAACTGTCATTGGAATCATCCATGCAAGTGGAATAATTAAAAAACCTGCACTAATTGTAAAAATTAAATTTAATACGAATGCTGCTAATCTCATATTTCCCCTCCTAATAAAATTAACTTTTAATTAATTTATTTTAAATATAGATACATATTAAATAAATATGTATCTTTTGTCAAGAATAATTTTACAAATATTAATCTTCTAGTAAATCATTACTTAAATCACAAAGTAATAATATTCCTGAAATAACATTACAAAAGAAAAAATTAATTAACGCTAATCCTGTTCTATTTTTCTTATATTCTTTATAAACTCTATAACTATGAATTGTAATTGGAATACACCAAAACATTGCAATAAATAAAACTAAAAAATATATTGAATAATTAATATAGCTTTCATTAAATAATAAAATAATTCCAGGAATTATAGAGAGTCCATAAAGAATTGTAAAAATTAAATTTATAATATATGCTGCTTTTCTCATTTTTATTATTCTTTTATTTCATTATTATCATTAATAGCTTCATTTGTTTCTTTTTTTGAAGTTTCTTTATATTTTTTCTCAGGATTATTTTCTGCATAATCAATAAGTAATAAAATACCAGAAACTAATCCACAGAATAATAAATCACAAATTGCAATAGCAAGTGTATTTTTCCTTGTACCTTTATAAATTTGATAAGAAAAAATAGTAAATAATATTCCTAATGTAACACTAAATATAAGACATATAATTGGTAAAGTAATATAAGTACCAATAGATCCAATATAGATTCCTTGTTGAATAGCAATATTTTTCATAGTAATATATGAAACTACATTACTTACAATATTAATAACACTAATTAATCCACTTAAACAAGTGAATACTAAATTTAAAACGAATGCTGCTAATTTCATAATTTTTAACCCCTTTTTTGTAATTTAGAATAATATTCTAAATCTTTTTCTTTATCTTCTTTAAATTCTTCTTTTTCTTTTATTAAAGAAAATTCATAATCTTTATAGATATTAATAAAATCATCAACTTTAATAGATAAATTATAATTTATTGAAGATATCTTAATTATATCATTTTCTTTATAAAATATTAATTCATTATTTTTATAAGTACCTTTTAAATAATATCCTTCATTTAAAAGATTAATAACATTTAATAAATTATTATTCATAAATTAATTATCACTTCTTGAAAAACTATTTTTCATTTCAAGCGATGAAGAATAAATTAAATTATCTAATACTTTTTGAGTTTCTTTCTTTAACATATCTATTAATTCTTTATTAATTTCATCAATTAAATGATTATTATTTTCTTTAGATAAATTAGAGTCATTTTTATATTTATCTAAATATTTGAATAAAATTTCATAAGATTTATTAAAAACTGAATTTTGATATCTTTCAATGAATATTAAATTCTTATTATAATGAGAATCTGCTAAAACACCAATTAATCTAGAATTCCAATAGAAATTATTAGAATTATAATTTAAAGTTGTATTTGATAAATATTGAGGAACTTTACTAGTATCTTTTTCCATAATAAAAGGAATACTTGCATTAAATGCATTTGATCCAAATGAAATCCATTCAATAGAGGGATACCAAGTGGAAGTATTATTAATTTCAATAATAGATAATACTGCAGTTCTATTAACTCCTATAGGTCTATAAATAGAATTAGATTTTTTTAAATAAGGATTATATTCAGTATTTTGATAATAACTACCTAAAATATATTTAATATCTTGAATTGTAATTTTCTTTTCAGGAATTTTACTCCAAGGAAGATCATCACTTGTATAATTAAATTTAGAATCTAATGTATTAGGATTAAAATATTTAAGCATATAATAGCTTCTTGGAGTATTATAAACATGATCAGAATCGCTATGACTTCCAAATGCAATTCTAGGATTAAAAGAATCTTTAAAAGATAAATCTAAATTAAATTTAGAAACAAATTCTTTTAAATCTTCACTACATATATTTTCTTTTTGAGATGAATAAGCATCTTTAAAATCAAAATTATCTAATCCAAATTGATTAGGCATTACAACATATTCTTCATCTTTTACTCTTTTTGCAATAAAATGATGACCTCCAATTGTTTCAACCCACCATATCTCATTTCCATCATTAAAAGCTATTCCGTTTGATTCATATGTTCCATATTCTTTTAATAATTTTCCAAGCCTAATAACACCCTCTTTAGCACTATTAATATATGGAAGAATTAAACTGACAAAATCTTCTTCTCCTATTCCATTTTTAACTAGAGGATCTGCTCCAAGTACTATAGGATTAGAAGTAATGGTTTCAGTAGCACTCATTCCAACATTCTTTGAATTAATTCCACTTGCACCCCAAATCCCTTCATCAAGAGAAACATTAGGAGTTAAAGAATATTTTAAAGATTCTTTTGGTAATTTAATTTCTATTTTAGAAATTTTAGATTTATAAATTTCTCCATTTTTATTTTCATCTATTATTTTTAATTTTTTAACATGAAAAATACCACTTGGTGAATCATCATTTCTTGCTATAATAGTACTTCCATTAAAGCTAGCTTTTTTTCCTACAAGTAAAGTTGTACAACCCATATAAATTCTCCTTTTTAATAATATATAATAATTTTAATTAAACTTTAAATTTAAATATTTTTATAAACTAAATATAATTGCAACTACAATTCCAGAAGTTAATAAAATTAATCCTAGAATTGATTTTAAAGTAAATTTCTCTTTTAAAAATAAAAAAGATATAAACATAGTTAATAAAATAGATAATTTTCCAATTGAATTAATAACAATAGCGTTAGATCCTGTAATATTTAAAGCATTATATTCTAAAAGCCATGCAAGTCCTGTAGAAACTCCAGAAAGTATTAAAAATATCCATGATTTAATGCTAATTTTATTACAACCTTTATAATCTTTTCTTACTAATACAATAGTTAAAGAAAAAATAAAAACAAATGA
>CAZDPH010000091.1:0-4131 GCA_964507285.1 uncultured Staphylococcaceae bacterium
CCTAGACACATTAAATGTGTTCAATCTATTTTTTCAACATTTGTAAAAAATGATGATGTTTATCTTGGAAGTTATGAAGGATGGTATTGTACTCCTTGTGAATCTTTTTGGACCGATACTCAAGTAGGAGAAAATCATATTTGTCCTGATTGTGGTAGACCAGTTGAAAAATCAAAAGAAGATTGTTATTTTTTTAAAACTCAAAAATATTTACCTGAATTAAATAAATTATTTGATCAAGAAAAATTTATTACTCCAGTTTCAAGAAAAAATGAAATGGTAAATAATTTTATTAAACCAGGACTTGAAGATTTATGTGTATCAAGAACTTCTTTTAAATGGGGAGTCCCAATTTTAGAAAATGAAAAACATGTAGCATATGTTTGGCTTGATGCATTAATTAATTATATAAGTGCATTAGGTTATAGAAGTGAAGATGATTCTTTATTTAAAAAATTCTGGGAAAATCCTGATTCAGAAATTGTACATGTAATTGGTGCAGATATTACTAGATTCCATACAATTTATTGGCCTGAATTTTTAAGCGCTTTATCTTTAAGACATCCTTCAAGAGTATTTGTTCACGGATTACTCATGATGAAAGATGGAAAAATGTCTAAATCAAAAGGAAATGTTATTTCTCCATATCCATTAATTGAAAAATATGGAGTAGATACAGTTAGATATTATTTAGCAAGAGAAATTATTTTCGGTCAAGATGGTCAATTTACTCCTGAACAATATGTTGAAAGAATTAATATGGATTTAGCAAATAATTTTGGTAATTTAGTATCTAGATCTATTTCCATGGTAGTTAAATATTTTGAAGGAAAAGTTCCTGAATTTAAATCTAATGTAGGTCCATTTGATAAAGAAGTTGAAGAATTAATTAAATTAACTATTTCTAATTATGAAATTAAAATGGATGATTTAAAAGTTACTGAGGCTATTATCGATGTAATGAATTTATTAAATAGAGCTAATAAATTAATTGAAGAATCTGCTCCTTGGAATTTAGCAAAAGATGAATCTAAAAAAGAAGAATTAGAATCATTAATGTCACATCTTTTATACATTATTTTTGTAAGTACTAAATTATTAGAACCAATTTTAGTAGAAAAGAGTAAAGTTATTTTTGAATCTTTAAATGCATTAGATGAATCAAAAGATTATGAAAATATTAAAAATCCATCTATTTTAAATAATAAAGTAGTTTCTAAAACTCCTGTATTATTCCCACGTTTAGACGTAAATTTAGAAGTTGAATATATTAAAGGTTTAATGCCTAAAAATCAATAAATTAAGTAAAATGAAAAAAGAAATAAATAAAAATAAAAAACAAATAAATAATGATCCAATAGTTGTTAAATGTGTAGATTTTACATTTGATGGACAAGGATTATGTAAAGACAACAATAATAGAGTGTATTTTATACCATCTTTATTAATTGATGAAGAAGCTGAAATAGAAGTTTTATATCATAAAAAAGATTTTGAAGTAGGAAAAATTAAGAAAATTTTAAAATTTTCTCCTTTTAGAATTAAACCTTTATGTAATTGTTCTACTGCATGTGGAGGTTGTTCTTTTCAAAATCTTTTATATGAAAAAGAATTAGAATATAAAAAGAAAACTGCTTTAAAAACATTAACTCAAATAGGTCATGTTAAAGTTTCTAATTCTACTATTATAGGAATGGATGATCCTACCTATTATAGAAATAAGATTCAAGTTCCTTATGGATATGATAAACAAAAAAGATTAGTGTATGGTTTCTATAAAATGAAATCACATGATATTATTCCAATTACAGAGTGTGTAATTGAAGATAAAGTTCATGTATCCATTTTAAAAGATATTAAAATATTAATGGAATCAATGAAAATTACTCCATATAATGAAGATATCGATAAAGGAATAATAAGACATATTCTTTTAAGAGTAGGAAAAGTTTCTAAAGAAATAATGCTAGTTATTGTTACTCGTGAAAAAAATTTTCCTAGTAAAAGCAATTTTGTTAAAGAAATTAAAAAATTACATCCAGAAATTACTACTATTGTTCAAAATATTAATGAAAGAAAAACGAACGTTATTTTAGGTGAAAAAGAAGAAGTTTTATATGGTAAAGGGTTTATTTATGATTCTTTACTTGGAATTAATTTTAAGATTTCATCTAAATCTTTTTATCAAGTAAATCATGATCAATGTGAAAAACTTTATTCTTTAGCACTTTCTAAAGCTGCTTTAACAAAAGAAGATGAAATAGTAGATCTTTATTGTGGAATAGGTACAATTTCATTAATTGCATCCAAATATGTTAAAAATGTTATTGGAGTAGAAATTGTTAAAGAAGCTATAATAGATGCTAAAAATAATGCTAAATTAAATAATATAAATAATGCTAATTTTATTTGTGATGACGCAAGTAATTTCTTAATGAAAAAAGCTTATGATTGTGTATTTATTGATCCTCCTAGAAAAGGATTAGATTCAAAAGTAATAAAAGCTTTAATGAATTCTCATCCTAAAAAAATCGTTTATATTTCGTGTGATGTAGGAACTCTTGCACGTGATTTAGATTTATTAAGGAAAAATTACGATGTTAAATCAATTGATTTTGTAGATATGTTCCCAAGAACATACCATGTTGAAACAGTGGCACTTTTAGAAATCAAAAAAAGCCATTAGGTAAATGAAAAAACACATGTCTTTGGCATTTAAAATGAGTAAAAATGGTCGAAATTTTTAATGATTTTGGCCTTTTTTATTTAAAATTGACAATTTTAGTTTTAATATGCTGTTGCTGGGAATGTGTCAATTGTGAATAAATACCCTCATAAGTTAGATAAACAATTTGATATAAAATCCGTAAAGCAGGTTGAAGAATTTATGCGTGCATTTAATGTTTTTCTTGAAGTACAAATAGTTGAATTGGGAGGAAATACGAATGAAGATTGATATCACATTAAAGATTACACCAAAGATGGTGACAGATGCTCAGGGCAATGAGAAAAAAGCACTTGTTGGTCATTTAGGAACACATTTCGATGTTATGAACAAGGAGTTCCCGCTTGAGTATACACAAAGAAACGGCATTGTTTTTGATGTAAGCAAAGTACAGAACAGAGACATCGATATTGCTGATATTGATTTGGATGAGGTTAGTTCTGATATGTTTGTTGCTTTTTACACTGGATTTATCGAAGAAGAGGGCTATGGCACGAGAAAATATTTTACAGAGCATCCTCAGCTTTCAAATGAATTGATTGAAGAATTATTAAAGAAAAAAATTTCAATTATCGGAGTTGATTTTGCCGGTGTACGAAGAGGAAAAGAGCATACTCCTATGGATCAGCACTGTGCAGAATGTGGAGTGTTCATTATCGAAAATCTGTGCAATCTAAAAAAGTTACTTGAAAATGATAGCTTATTTATTGCAAATACTTACCCAATGAACTATGTGGACATGACAGGATTGCCTTGCCGCGTTGTGGCAGAAACATAAAGTTAATTAATAATGAATAATGATCACTAAAAAAAGGAAAAAGTTCCTTATCAACGGATAATTTTTAGTGGTGAGGAGCTTGATTTTTACCTATATTCCCTTATCTCTCGATATCCACACCGACACCAGACTTAAATTCCACAGTGTACTTATCTTCGTATATGGTGATCTTCTTTAACCAGCGGTTGGCCAGATTTTCGTCAAATTTCGTCAGCTTTGTGGATTGCTTTTTATAAATGATAAAGTCAAGATAGAATGATATCTAAAAATAATCCTTACAGGGGAAAATAATAAATTATGGAATTAAGATTATTGAAATTGATGTATTTCTATAAAAGAAGGTTAATTGGTTTTGAAAATATTGCAATTACGCGTATAAAATATAAAAAAGTCCCCATAAAAACGTGTAAAATGTTTAATTTCAAATGATATGAGACAAAGTTAGTTAAATAAAAAAGACATCTTGCCTATAATTAAGTTGACCAAAACTTTATAGAAGGAGATGTCCATGAATATTTTAATACAAGAAAGCTTAATACAAGAAAGAAATTATATTTCAATTGATATTGAAAAAAGATTTCATGCTTGCAATAGAAGAGTCGTTTCTTTACGGCCTATAAGAAAGATT
>CAZDPH010000092.1:0-4093 GCA_964507285.1 uncultured Staphylococcaceae bacterium
AAAAAACTATCATCAATTAAATTTAATGTTCTAAAAATAGATTGAGCAATTTGATATAAAAAAATATTCAGTTTATTTTTAGATATTAATATTTTCTTTTTAAAAATATATAAAAAGCAAAAAGAAAACAATACATAAAATACATAAATTGTTAGCAAAGTAAATATCAACAATATTACAATAAAGGATTCTTTAGATACCATATTAAAATTATTTATTAAAATTTAATAATTATCAAGTAAAAAAATATCAAAAACTTCTTTTTTTTGTTATAATCTAAATTATGAATAAACCAATTATTGCAATTATGTATGATTTTGATAAAACACTTGCAGAAACCGATATGCAAAATTTTAGTTTTATCCCAAAGCTTGGATTAAGCGTTCCTGAATTTTGGAACAAAACAGAAAAAGTTAGAAAAGATTATGATATGGATAAAATACTTTCATATATGTACACAATGATTGTTGAATGCAAAAAGCAAAATATCAAATTAACAAGAGAATATTTAAATGAATGTGGAAATAATATTAATTACTATAATGGTGTTTTAACATGGTTTGATAGAATAAACAATTTTGCTGAAGAAAATGGTGTTATTATTGAACACTACATTATATCTAGTGGTAATATTGAAATTATTGAAAAATGTTCATTAGCAAAAAACTTTAAAAAAATGTTCGCTTGTGAATTTATTTATGATAAAAGTGGTCAAGCTGTATGGCCAAAAACCATTGTTAATTACACTTTAAAAACACAATTCATTTATAGAATTCAAAAAGGTTTAATAAAAGATAACGATGATGGTGCAATTAACGAAAAAATGAAAAATAAAAGAATCCCTTTTTCCAACATGATTTATGTTGGAGATGGGCTAACAGATGTTCCTTCAATGATTATGGTCAAAGAAAATGGTGGAACATCAATTGCAGTATATCCAAATAATCAAAGAGATAAAGTTAATTCGTTATTTGAAGATGATCGTGTTAATTTTATTTGTAAAGCAGATTATTCTAAAGATAGCGAAATTGAAAAAATTATTAAGTTAATTATACAAACAATTAAAATTAAATCTACTTTAGAAAAGAAAGTTGAAAAAGTTAGAAAGCAAATATGATAATAGCAATACTTCTTTTAGCTGGAAAGGGTCTTAGATTAGATAAGAATAACCCAAAACAATTTATAAAAATAAATAATAAAGAACTTTTTTTATATTCTTTAAACACTTTTTTAAAAATTAAAAAAATTAACCATTTTATTCTAGTGGTATCAAAAAATGATTATTTTAAAGTTCAAAATATTTTAAAAAGAGAGAAAATATTGAATGAAAATATTTCTTTAGTAATCGGAGGAGATTCTAGAAATGAATCTACTTTTAATGCTTTAAAATATATTAAAGCAAATTTTAATAACGTTGATACAGTTTTAATTCATGATTCTGCTAGAGCATTAGTTTCTAAATCAATTATAAACAGAAACATAAAAGCTTCCTATTCTTATCCATGTATCACAACTTATATTGATGAAGTAGATACAATAGTAGAATCATCTAATAATGAAATTAAAAATTATTTAAAAAGAGAAAAGATAAAAAGAATTCAAACTCCTCAAACTTTTAATTTTGATTTAATTTATAATTTATCATTAAAAAACGAAGAAAATTATACTGATGATACTATAATTTGTAAAAAAAACGGGTATAATATAAAATTAGTAAAAGGAAGTCCTTTAAATTTTAAAATAACAACAAAAAAAGATTTAATTTTACTAAAAGGTTTAATAAATAATTATGAATGAAATTAATTATAAAGAAAAAGATATTATAGAAGGAATAGTAACTTCAATTAAAAAATATGGAGTTTTTTTATCATTTGAAGGAGCATATTCTGGTTTATTACATATTTCTGAAATATCTAATAATTTCGTTAATAATATTGAAAAATATTTTCATAGCGGAGATAAAATCAAAGTATATGTTAAAACAGTAGATCAAAATTCAAAATTTTTAGGTGTATCGTTAAAAAGATTACCCGAAGAATTAAATATTTATAAAGAGATTACTCCTTCAAAAAAAATTACGGGTTACTTAAAAGACATTAATTTTTCTAAGTTGGGTAAATCTCTTCCAAATATGATAAAAGAAGAAATAGATAGGGAGAAAAAAGATGAGTATTAAAGTAGGTTTTGAACACGTAGGGTCAAAAAATCTTGCACCTCTTCAAGAATATGAAGAAAGAGTTCGCAATATTAACACAATGATCAATGAAAAAACAGGATTAGGAAGTGATTATCTAGGATGGCTTGATTGGCCAACTAATTATGATAAAGATGAAGTTACAAGAATGTTAAAAAAAGCAATGGAGTTTCAAACAAACTTCGAAACATTAGTTGTTTGTGGTATTGGTGGAAGTTATTTAGGTGCTAGAGCATGTATTGAAGCTTTATGTGGATCATTCAATTCAAATTCAAAAATGGAAGTATTATTTTTTGGAAATACACTAGATCCTAATTATTCATACGATTTATTAGAACATATTAAAGATAAAAAATTCTGTGTTTGTGTTATCTCAAAAAGTGGTACTACTACCGAAACAAGTGTATCATTTAGAATTTTAAAAGAAATGTTAGAGAAAAAAATCGGAAAGGAAAAAGCTAAAGATGCTATTGTTGCAATTACCGATAAAGAAAAAGGCGCTCTAAAAACACTCGCAGATAAAGAAGGATATGAAACATATATTCTTCCAGGAGATATTGGTGGAAGATTTTCAGTAATTACACCTGTTGGATTATTCCCAATTGCTTGTGCAGGTATTGATATAAATGCATTACTTGCTGGATGTAGAGATGCACAAGAAGAATATAAAAATCCTTCAATTTATGAAAATGCAGCTTATCAATATGCAGTACAAAGAAATTTCTTATACAATAACGGATATCAAGTAGAAATGCTAGTTTCTTATGAACCAAGATTAAAAATGCTTAATGAATGGTGGAAGCAACTCTTTGATGAAAGTGAAGGTAAAGCTAGTAAGGCAGTTTTAACAGCTTCTTGTACTTTCACAACAGATTTACATTCACTTGGTCAATTTATTCAAGATG
This sequence comes from uncultured Staphylococcaceae bacterium, assembly GCA_964507285.1. Lineage (GTDB taxonomy): Bacteria > Bacillota_I > Bacilli_A > RFN20 > CAG-826 > Onthovivens. The sequence continues at coordinate 3,100 of CAZDPH010000092.1, forward strand.
GAAGCAAAATTTTATATGAAACTGCAATATTTATTAACCATCCAACAAGTGATGTTACAGTTCCTTATGATGAAGAAAATCTTGATGAATTAAATTATTTAGCAGGTAAAAAATTATCTTATATTAATGAAAAGGCATATATTGGGACACTTAAAGCTCATTCAGAAAATGGAGGTGTTCCTAACATTACTTTAAACTTAGAAACATTAGATGCAAGAAGTTTAGGTCATTTACTATATTTCTTTATGAAAGCATGCGCAATGAGTGCTTATTTATTAGGAGTTAATCCATTTAATCAACCAGGTGTTGAAATTTATAAGAAAAACATGTTCCATTTACTTGGTAAAAAAGGTTATTAATAATAAAGTCATTATCAATCAACTTGATAATGACTTTTATTTTAGAAATTTTCTTTAGTTACAATTATTAAAACAATATTCATTAAATATAAAAGCAAAATGCTTAAAAAATAATAAATAACATAATTACAAATTAAACCATAAAATATAGTTAATAAAATGCATATTAAATTAAAAATTAATGATAATATATAAAATAATCTTTTTTTAGTAAAAATAAATATAATCTCTAAAAATAAAAATATTATAATAAAAAATATATCTATATTTGATGAAATACCTAAATTGAATTGACTAATAATATTATTTTCAGAATACACAACAATTGGGCAAAATCTTAAAAATATAAAAGCTAAAGAGAGTAAAATCATAATATATAATGAAACAATTCTTGATTTTTTCATCGTTTTTAAACTATCTTTCAAATTCATATAAATATTATAAAAAAATTCTAGATTAAATCTAGTAAAAAGTTTATAATCTTTATGTTAATAAAATTGTTTAACTTTTTAAAATATTTTATTGACAATATATTGAAAACTTGATATATTATTTAAGCACGTTAAGACGTGTAACGGAAGGATGTTTAGCTCAGCTGGGAGAGCATCGCCTTTACACGGCGGAGGTCAGAGGTT
>CAZDPH010000093.1:0-4063 GCA_964507285.1 uncultured Staphylococcaceae bacterium
GTACTTAAATTGTCAAATCTAAATGCCCTCGCATCCCATTGTTCTATTATACTAGTTTGTAACAGTGCAACAAATTGTTCGTCTAAATACCTGCGCATAGCAACAACATTATTAATATTTTCTTTATTGAAAGGCTTAATAATATTATCATTCCATAGCGTAAACCATGTGTCTTTGTCTTTAGTAAACTTAATGATTTGCATAGGTTTAATTGCTAAACGTTTATTGACTATTAAACTCCTATCAATTTCTACTTCATTAGTAAATGTTGATGCATTAGGCATCATGATTGATGCAATACTTTCTTTTCTTCGCTTCAAATAAGCTTCACTAGGTTTGATATAATCTACTACACACTTTTTACGCTTAAGTTTATATCGACCAAATGTATCAGGGATAAAATTAAACGCACACAATATATCACTTGCTTCATCTAAAGTATTACCTATCATTATTACTTTAATATTAACATGTGTTTCACGCACTACATTTTCTACGGCATTTACAAAGTTGTATACAATATCAAATCTATTAGGTTCACCCTGTTCACGATTCATTTCATCAAGAACAACTACGTATTCACCTTTATATTCATTGTCGAAATATGCTACGCCTTTATCAGAGCCCATTGTAGAACAGTCCAAAATCGTACAAAATTCTTTCATTTGAGTTTTATATGTCTTGGTAGAAGTTGAACCGTCACGATGCTTAATTTCTTTTTCTTCTTCTTTGTAGGTATAAACACTGTCGTTATTAGTGGTAAACTTGACACCAGTCTTTTCTAATTTACGTTTAATATCAGGATCTATTAGTTTGTCTGCACCGTTAGCAAGCAATTTTTGTTTAGCATTATGAGTTAAACGCATCCAGTAGAATTTTAGATTCTCACCTTTCTTAATTTTATTAAGACATGCCCAGCGCATTACAGCGTAGCTCTTACCTGTACTTCTTCCACCTAATAAAATATAAAAGATTGCCCAATCGTTGCCAAATATAGAATTAACGGTCCAAAAATCACCTTTAAATGTTTTAATTTTACGTTGCATTTTAATATGTGATAATATACGGTCACGGTTCTTACGTGCAATACGTGCTTTATCTGTATCAGTACCTACGGGTTTATCTATAAGATTTAATATATTAGGTTTATTCGTTAGTCTGCTCATTAGTTAACACCTACAACACAATCATATGGACTGTCTGTAAAATCTACAGTTAACACAGCACCATCAGGAAGAACCATATAATACTCATTACCACCTAAGGCTTTAGGAGTTAAATGCAACGAACCCATACCCATACCATATTTACGCAAAATATACGCAACACGTTGGTATGATTGTGGAAACTTTCGTAAACCTCTAACTGCGTTATTACCCTCAATTTCAGCAGGTTCTAGGAAGTAGCTAGTGTTAAGCATACGTTTAAATATGGAATTAACTGACTCATTACGTGGATTGCGTTTACGTTTTGCTAAATATACTTTCTCCTCATACACCATTGCTATAACTTCTTCAATACTAAAGCCTTTATCAAGCATTAAATTGATATGTTTATCATATAATGTCTTAACACGATTAGCTAGTAATTTAGGGTTCTTAACATCAACTAAATAAGCTAATATTGATGGATCATATTGATTTGCATTATTTTGCACAGTATTAGCAACAGTAACATTATGTAAACGTGTATCATTTATATTAACATTTACGCTCTTAGTTTGTTTTTTCATTTGTTTTTTCATTTGTTTTTTCATTTGTTTTTTCGTTTGTTTTTTCGTTTGTTTTTTCGAACTTTTAGTTTTATTCTTACTCATAGTTTATTCCTTTCTATTTAACTATTTTGCATACATCATAATTATTATGTCTAATATCAACACCTACACTTTTGCTTAAACTAAACACATTACGCTTATCAGGCAAACTATCTTTTAGAATGTCCCAACCAGGTTTGAACCAAGCTTTAGGAACACCCCTATACTTAGGCAACTCTAAATTCCATTGATATGCATAGTAAACATGTGCAAACGCACCTCTATGCTCAATTTTAAAATCACCTATTTTATTGCTAAGATGTTGACTTAAAAACTTACTCTCACCGTTAGTAACGATACTATCAGTGTTCATATATAAAACCTCTAAACCCTCTAATTCCACTATATATCTAATTCTGTCCATTTTATCATTACAGCATCCTACAATGTAACTACGTAAGAACGGGTTAATGTTCTGCCAATAACCAACTAAACTATTAATCATACCTTTTGCATTACTCTTAGCACGTTCATTAGTGGCATTACACTTCTCAGTATATCGCTTAGACACATAGTCTTTATAAGGGCTTTCAATAATAGGAAAGCTATATTGAGCCAATACACCATTAGGACTATTATAAACATCTAAATATTTAATCTTGTTGCCAAACACATCAAACCCTGCAATATCAGCAAAATTATCTAGAGTAATATATTGTGAGCCTAAAGGTCTAGTTGCATCTATAAAACTTTTACTAAGTGCATAGGCATAAGCACTATTCATATCATAGCCAACACAGTTGTCAATACGTTGGTTATTGTATTTATCGTTTTGATACAAAATAGGTACTGCACTAAATGCGTGCTTTTTGCTGTGATGTAGTACATCAACTTTAGTCCTTCCTAATGTAAAACTACGCATTTCGGCTTTAATATCTAACTTACGAACTTCACTAAGGCTTAACTTATCAACTTTATATACCTTCTGAGCCTCTCTATAGGCATCTAATCCACTTACAACTGTTTTAGTTGCATCTTCATCCATATCAACAGGATTTAATGAACATACACAAGTACAAGGAATAGTACCCCATTTAAAAGTTACTTCGATAGTAGTTAATTTTTGAACAACATAATAATTCATTTTACTAAAACCAATATCTGTAACCATATCATCAGCACTAGCATAATCACCACTATAATCACGATGTAATATACTTAAATGCTTAAGCAATGCACGCATTTCATTGATGCTGATTATATACTTTCTTTTACGCCTAAATCTCATATTTACCCTTTCTATTATATTGTTATTTAACTAAACAAGTCATGCATTTTAATATTACTCATTTTAATATTACTCATAGACTTATCACTTACACCATTGCTTATAAACTCTTTAGTAGCTAAATCTAACGCTAAAGGTTTAAGTATAGAACCACCACGTATGCCATAACGGTTTTTAAAGTTGTATGTGCATAACATATCAGCAAATGTGAATATATAAGAAGCACCTGACATTTTATTCAATAAACCTTTACTATAAGCAATATACTCTGAACTATTTAATTTGTCACAAAGTTCCATAACAGTATTTACATCAGCTGTCTTACTTCTATAATCACTAATCATACGACCTAATTGGAATGTTGCCTGACATGCTGTAAGCACTATACAATCGTTTTCAATGGCAATATTACTCAAATATGTGGCATAATTGACAAGTTCACTCCAATCCGATAGGTCTGTAATATCTGCTCCTAAGTAATCAAATATAATATAATCATAACCTTTGCAATTAACATCACAAATAGAGCCTTGGTCTAGAGTTGTAACAGTCAAACAATTATCAGATACAACATCTATTGGTATATAAGATAAGATTTGCCCCATACTCATTTCAACACTAATGTATTTAACCTTATTACCTAAGCGACATAATGCCTTAGCACACGCTAATAAATAACTAGTCTTACCAACACCACTACCTGCACATACGGCATATACGCCACCACGTACTATACTATTATTGAACACACTGTTCAACATAGATACACCTGTATCAATGTAATTAATGTGATATTTAGATACCAACTCTGAATAATTTTCCTTACTTAATACTATTTCCATATAACCTACTTTCTCCCTATACAACCCTGCATATAGCAGGAGCAGGATAACGCACCTGCTCATGCGATAGAAAAGGTAGGTATAGGATTAGATAGAAAGAAATATCTTTCTTATCATACCTTTATTATACACTATACTACATAATATATCAATAGATAATATATAGTAAACGCTTACATT
>CAZDPH010000094.1:0-3989 GCA_964507285.1 uncultured Staphylococcaceae bacterium
GTTATTAAATTATTAAAACAAAATGTATTAACTCAAAATCTTTATAGTATTGAAAATCTTGCTAAGATAGATACTTTAGCACTTGATAAAACAGGTACAATTACTACAAGCAATTTACTTGTAGAAAAGATAATTAAATTAAATGATAATTTTAATGAAGAATTATTATTAACTTATCTTTCTTTATTAAAAGAAAATAATAAAACTAGTATTTCAATTATTAATTACTTAAAAAATAAAGGAATAAAAGTAATAAATAATATTAATTATAAAGATATTAAAGAATTTTCTAGTAAAGACAAATATTCTTCAATTACTTTAAATAATAATAAATATTATTTAGGAGCATGTGAATTTATTTCTTTAAATAATAATACGATTAATAAATCAAAAGAATATGAACAAGAAGGCAAAAGAGTATTATTATTTAAAGAAAATGATACTGATTTAGCATTATTTATTTTAAGTGATGAAATATCTAAAGGAATTAAAGAATCTATTTCTAATTTTAAAAAGTTAGGAATTAACATTAAAGTTATTAGTGGAGATAACTTAGATACTGTTAAATTTATTGCAAATAAAGTAGGAATAGATGTATCTAGATCAATATCGTTAGAAAATATGTCTTTAAAAGAAGTTAAAGATATTGCACTTAATTACGATATATTTACTAGATCTAGCCCTGAACAAAAAGAAGTAATAATTAAAGAATTAGAATTAAATAATAATAAAGTATGTTATATAGGAGATGGCATTAATGATTTATTATCACTTAAAACTGCTACATGTTCTATATCATTTAAAAATGCTAGTAGTGCAAGTAAAAATGTAAGTGATTTTATATTACTTGATAATGATTTTAATTCATTAGATAAGATTATTTATGAAGGAAGAAGAGTTATTAATAATATTGAAAGATCTTCTTTATTATTTTTAACTAAAAATATCTTTTTCTTTTTAGCAAGTATTTCTTCTTTATTCTTTAATAAAGGAATGTTAATAGATATTGAATCTATTTATATCTTTGAATGGATTGTAATAGCATTTGGAGGATTCTTATTATCTATTGAAAATAACATTCCTAAAAAAGAAGAAGATAATTTTATTAAAAGAGTTAGTTTTAAAGCATTTTTATCTGGATTTTATTTATTTTTACCAATATTTATTTTATCTATTATTAATAATCATTGCTCTTCTTTAATAGGAAATACTTTTGGAGTATCTACTTTAAGTATTACTTTAGGAGGATTAATTCTTTATTTAAATATTATTATTCCAAGTAGTAAATATTCTAGAATATGTTTATTAACTATATCTATTTTATCTATAGGAATACTTATATTTATTCCTCCTTTATTTTTAAATAGTGGATATTTATCTAATGTTTCATCTATTAAAGATCAATTAGGTTTATTAATACAAGGAATATTTAACTTTGAAATATTTAATGAATTTAATTTAAATAGTTATTTATACTTATTAATTTCTTTTATTTTAAATTCATTAATATTCTTATTTATTAATTATTTAATTGAATCTAAAGTTAAAGAATCTAAAAAATAAAGAAAAGTCGATGAAAATCAGCTTTTTTAAATTTCATTTTAGTTTTTTTGCTATTTTACTTTAGCTTTTTTGATAAAACAACTTTATAATACTTAACAATATCTTAAATTATGTATTTAATACATATTTTATACATTGTTTTATGCAAAAATGGAAGTTGCACTCCAAATTTGCATAAATTTTTATTGTATAAATAGTAAAATATGATTTTATTTAAAATAAAATTATAAATTATAAGTATTTTAAAATGGAAAAATTTTCTTTACATTTGTTTTTAAAATTTAAAATTACTTACTATATATTTTTTATTTATTTTTTTATAAAATATTAAAGAATAAAAAGTGAATAAAGAATTATGTTAAATGTTATAGAAAAAAAATACGATGTTATCGTAGTAGGAGGAGGACACGCTGGAAATGAAGCATGTCTTGCTAGTAGTAGAAGAGGTAAAAAAACATTATTAATTACCTTAAATTTTAAAATGGCATCTAATATGCCATGTAATCCTTCAATTGGAGGAAGTGCTAAAGGAATTGTTGTAAGAGAAATTGATGCTTTAGGTGGTATGATGGGTAAATGTGCAGATGAAACATATTTACAAATGAAAATGTTAAATACCAAAAAAGGTCCTGGAGTACAATGTTTAAGAGCTCAAGCAGATAAAAAAAGATACCCTAGAAATATGCAAAAACATCTTTTAGAAACTCCAAATTTAGATATTTTAGAGGATGAAGTAATTGATTTAATTTATAATGAAAATGAAGTTTTAGGTGTTAAAACAAAATTAAATGGAGAAATTTATTCTAAAGCTGTTGTTTTAGCAACTGGAACTTATATGAATAGTGAGATTTTACGTGGTCACAATAAATTTTCGGGAGGTCCAGATGGAGAAAAACCTTCAATTGGATTAAGTGATAACTTAAGAAAGATGGGAATAGAACTTCAAAGACTTAAAACTGGTACTCCTCAAAGAATTGCAAAAGAATCAATTGATTATTCAAAAGGATTAATTCAAGAAGGTAATGTAGATAAAGAAGGTTTATCTTATCTTTCAGATACCTTTATTCCTATTAAAGATCAAATACCTTGTTATTTAATTTATACTACAAGTGAAACTCATAAAATTATTAATGAACATCTTTTAGAAAGTGCAATGTATGGAGGAATAGTTAAAGGAATTGGTCCAAGATATTGTCCTTCAATTGAAGATAAAATTGTAAGATTTAAAGATAAAGAAAGACATCAATTATTTTTAGAACCAGAAAGTTATGACACTAATAGTATTTATCTTCAAGGATTCTCTACTTCAATGCCTGAAAATGTTCAAGATTTAATGGTAAAAAGTTTACCAGGACTTGAAAATGCTAAGATATTAAAATATGCATACGCTATTGAATACGATGCATTAAATCCTTTAGAATTTGATTCTTCTTTAATGGTTAAAAAATATAAAGGATTATTTATTGCAGGTCAAATTTGTGGTACAAGTGGATATGAAGAAGCAGCAGGACTTGGTTTAATGGCAGGTACTAATGCTAGTTTATATGTAGATAAAAAAGATCCATTTATTTTAAAAAGAGATGAAGCTTATATTGGAGTTATGATTGATGATTTAATTACAAAAGGTACTAAAGAGCCTTATAGATTATTATCATCTAGAGCAGAATATCGTTTGTTATTACGTAGTGATAATGCTGATTTTAGATTATCTGATCATGCTTATGAATTAGGTTTAATTTCTAAAGAAAGATATGATAAATTTGTAGAAAAAAGAAATAAAATAAATAAAATAATTGAATTACTTGATTCTACTTATGTAGGTAAATTATCTCCAATTAATGAATATGTAACTTCTTTAGGTTATGAACCTTTAGATTATGGAATTTCATTAAAAGAATTATTAAAAAGAAATAATGTTGAATATTCTAAAATTAAAAATTACATTCCAGAATTTAATGAAGAAACATTAGGTTTAGATTATATTGGAGAAAATCAACTTGAAATATTAGTTAAATATGAAGGTTACATTAAAAATCAAGAAAAAGAAGCTTTAAAATTACATAAACTTGATTCTATTAAATTACCTAATGATATTGATTATTTAAAAATGGATGGAATTGCATTAGAAGCTAGAGAGAAATTAAATAAAATTAAACCTTATTCAATTGCTCAGGCAAGTATGATTAGTGGAGTTAATCCTAGCGATATAACAGTATTAATAATGCATTTAAAAAAGGATAAGAAAATATGATGAGTAAAGAAGAAAAGATTACTAAATTTAAAGAATTAGTATTACTTTATAATGAGAAAATTAATTTAACAAGTATTATTGATTCATTTCACGCTTCAGGAAGTGATACTTTAGATTTTAGTGAAGCACAAATCATTGAAGACTTAGTTTTGAACCACATCAATTTTCAAACGCT
>CAZDPH010000095.1:0-3882 GCA_964507285.1 uncultured Staphylococcaceae bacterium
AACTCTTTTCTTAATTTCTTTTTCGTTTAAAGGCGTATCATCATTATTTATTTCTGTATCTAATATTCTATCAATAGCATGTAATGGAGAAATTATTTCTTTTTGAATTGTCATTGGAATAATTCCATTTTCTTTATTATATGAATCTTGAATTTCTCTTCTACGTTTAGTTTCTTCAATACACTTTTTCATACTCAAAGTTATTGAATCAGCATACATTATTGCTTTTCCATTTTCATTTCTAGCAGCTCTTCCGACTGTTTGAATTAAACTTCTTTCACTTCTTAAAAATCCTTCTTTATCAGCGTCTAAAATAGCAACTAAAGAAACTTCTGGTATATCTAAGCCTTCTCTTAATAAATTAATGCCAACTAATACGTCATATTTTCCTTTTCTAAGTTGGTAAATAATTTCACTTCTTTCTAATGTTTTGCATTCAGAATGAAGATAAACTGTTTTTATTTCTTTTTCTTTCAAAAATTTAGTTAAGTCTTCAGCCATTTTAATCGTTAAAGTGACCACCATGACTCTTTCATTTTTTTCAACTCTTAACTTTATTTCATTAATTAAATCATCAATTTGGCCTAATGTAGGTCTAACTTCAATAATTGGATCCAAAAGTCCAGTAGGTCTTATGATTTGTTCAACATATTCATTGTTAACTAAATTTAATTCATAATCTCCTGGAGTTGCACTGTCAAAAATAACTTGAGATATTTCATTTTCAAATTCATTAAAATTTAATGGTCTATTATCTAAAGCACTTGGAAGTCTAAATCCATATTCAACTAAAGTAGACTTTCTAGAAAAATCCCCATTAAACATCCCTCTTATTTGAGGAACACTTACATGAGATTCATCTATTATTAATAAATAATCTCTTGGAAAATAATCGAATAAACAAAATGGTTTTTCACCTTTTTTTCTTCCATCAATGTGACGAGAATAATTTTCAATTCCTGGACACATTCCAAATTCTTTTAGCTTATTAACATCTTGTCTTGTTCTCATTTCAATTCTTTCAGCTTCTAGTAATTTTCCTTCGCTTTTAAAAAATTCTATTCTTTCATCAAGTTCTTTTAAAATTTTATCACAAGCTAAATTAATTCTTTCTTGACTTGAAGCATGATCATAAGCAGGGAAAATTGATAAAACTTTATAAGATTCTAATTTTTTTCCAGTTAAATAATCACATTTATAAATACCTTCAATTTCATCATCAAATAATTCAATCTTAATATAATTTTCCTTGTTATTAGCTTGCATTATTGATATAGAATCACCATTTATTCTAAATTTACCAGGTCCTAAATCAAAATCATTTCTTTGATATTGAGAATCAATTAATTTAGATGATATCTCTTTTCTATCTAAAGTTTCACCTACTCTAATTTCAAATACTAATTTTTTATATTCTTCAGGATCAGTTAATCCATAAATTGAAGCAACACTAGAAACAACTATAACATCATTATGTGAAACAAGAGAATTAATTGCACTTACTCTCATCATTTCAATTTCTTCATTAATCATTGCGTTTTTTTCAATATATGTATCGGTTGATGCTATATATGCTTCAGGTTGATAAAAATCAAAGTTTGAAATAAAATATTCAACTCTATTATGAGGAAATAATTCTTTCATTTCTTGATACAATTGAGCAGCTAAAGTTTTATTATGTACTAAAATTAAAGTTGGTTTATTACATTTAGCAATAACATTGGCCATTGTAAAGGTTTTGCCAGTACCTGTTGCGCCTAGCAAAACTTGATATTTTTTTCCTTCATTAACACCATTAGCTAAATATTCAATAGCTTTAGGCTGATCTCCAGTTGGTTTATAATTTGAAACTAATTCGAACTTTTCATTAATCATCTTCTTTAATACCTTTTTCTAAAAAAGAATAAATAAATCCATCTAAATCTCCATCCATTACATTATTAACTTGAGTATTTTCATAATTTGTACGATTATCTTTTACTAACGTATATGGGCAAAATACATATGATCTAATTTGAGAGCCCCATTCAATATTTTTTTGTTCTCCTACAATTCCTTTTAATTTATCTTTTTTCTTTTTTTCTTCAAGTTCAAAAAGTTTTGATTTAAGCATATTCATAGCAATTTCTTTGTTTTTTAATTGATTTCTTTCAATTTGACAAGAAACTACTATTCCTGTAGGTAAATGAGTAATTCTAACAGCAGTTTCAACTTTATTAACATTTTGACCACCTGCTCCACCACTTCTATAAGTATCTATTTTTAAATCACTTGAATTAATATCTACTTTGATAGAGTCATCAAATTGTGGAACAACATTTACACTTGCAAATGAAGTATGTCTTCTTTTATTCGCATCAAATGGTGAAATTCTAACTAAACGATGAACGCCTTTTTCTCCTTTTAATAAACCGTAAGCGTGTTTCCCAGATATCAAAACATTGCATGATTTCATGCCAGCTTCTTCTCCTGGTAAATAATCTATAATTTTAAAATTTAAATTATGCTTTTCCGCGAACCTTTCATACATTCTTAAAAGCATATCCGCCCAATCACATGCTTCAGTTCCACCAGCTCCTGGATGAATTTCTAAAAAACAATTTAATAAATCGTACTCTCCAGCAAAAAGAACCTCTCTTCTTAAAGAAGAAAGGTCATTTTCAAACCTTTTAAATTCATCATTAATAGCGTTAACGCTATCCTCACCTAGTTCATCACTAAGTGAAATTAAATCAAGTAAATCTTGATATTCTTTTTTTAAAGAAATAATTGACTCTTTATGCTCAATTAAATTGTTTTTTTCATTTATTAATTTCTGTGCGCTTCTAAGATCATTATAAAAATCATCTCGAGCACTTAATTCTTCAATTTCTTTAATTCTTAAATCAATTTTAGAATTGTCAAAGTGAGTCTCCGAGAGATTTTAAAATATCTTTAGAATCATTTAATAAATTTTTAATTTCGAATAATTCCATATTAAAACCCCTTTTTTAAATTAGTTAGTATGTGCTGAATCAAAATCGTGATCTTCAGCTGCTTTTGCATCTTTATCAACTTCAGTAATATTTAATTTTGCTTCATTAGGAGAAACGTTAATGTTCTTTACTTCTTCTTTTTGATTTTCAACTTCTTCTCTTACTTCATTTTGAATATTATTATCTACTTGAGGAACAAAATTTGTTTCAGGAGTAACCTCTGGCTTTTTAACTTGAACATTCATTAAATTTAAAACAACTTCTAGAGCAATAACTTCAAGCATTTCTCTAAACATAGCCCAGCCTTCGTTAACATAATCTTGTAATGGGTTTGTTTGGGCATAACTTCTTAAAGATACAGATTCTCTAAAACGAGTCATATTATCGATTTGTTGAGTCCAGTTTCTATCAATAACTTTTAATGTAATTGATCTTTCTATTTCACTAGCTAATTTTGGATCATTCCATTCTTTTTTTCTAGCAAGATATGCGTCAAGTAAAATATCAGTTAAATCTTCACCAGTTTCTTCAACTGTTGCTTCATCAAACATACTAGCAGTAATTGTTCCAGCTTGTAAAAAACGAGGAGAAACAATAGATAATAATTGTTCGCCATTAACCAATCCATCTCTAGAATTTTCTAAAACTGCTCTTTTTGCTAATCCAAGGCCACAATCTTTAAATGTATCATAAATTAAATCAGTAATATCTTCTCCAAATAAAATTTGATCTCTTTTTGCATACATAATGTGTCTTTGTTTACTTAAAACATCATCATAATCTAATAAATTTTTACGAATATCGAAATTTTGACCTTCAATACGCTTTTGTGCACCTGTAATTGCAGTTGTTAACATTCTTGATTCGATTGCTTCATCTCCATATGAAGCAAAAATGTTTCTTAATT
>CAZDPH010000096.1:0-3824 GCA_964507285.1 uncultured Staphylococcaceae bacterium
TACATATATCTTTATTAAAATTAGAAAAGAAAATAATAAATAAAAATGGAGGTTATCTCCATTTTTATTTTTATATAATATTATTTAATTTTAAATAATTTAATAATTGTTCACATGATTTTGCTCGATGTGACATTCTATTTTTAACACTTTCATCATAATATGCATTTGTATGTTCATTTCCATCAATAATAAAAATATTATCATATCCAAATCCATTAAAACCTTCTAAAACTTTAGAAACAGTTCCATTTACTTTACCTAAAAAAGTTATTTCTTCTTTTGAAGGAGTGATTAATGCAATAGCACTATAAAAAGTACCTTTTGTGCCTCCAATTTCCTTAGCAAGCTTTGGATTTAATTTTTCGTTTCCTCCATTTTCTAATGCGTATCTATGAGTATGAATACCTGGAAAATGTTCTCCTAAAGCTTCAAATTCTACTCCACTATCATCAGCTAAAATATAATAATTAGTTTTATCTTTTATTGCACGAGCTTTAATTAAAGCATTTTCTATGTATGAATTTCCATTTTCATCAGGATCAGAAACAATATTTAATTCTTTCATTAAATGTAATTTGATATTTTTATTATTTAAAATATCTTCGTATTCTTTTAATTTACCTTCATTACTTGTTGCAAGTACAATATCAATCATAATTTACCTCTTTTTATTTAAATATTATAATTTTAACAAATTATTTTATATAATAATATTAATATGATATTAAATATAATTGAAATTGCAAAAAAAATTGGATTAAATTCTAAAGATTTGTTACTTTATGGAGATGATAAAGCGAAAATTAAAGAAGAAACTATTAAAAACTTAAAAGATAAAAATTCTAAATTTGTTTTAGTAACTGCTATTACTCCTACAAAAGCAGGAGAAGGAAAAACATTAACTGCTATTTCTTTAAATGATGGATTAAGAGCATTAAATAAAAATTCTATAGTTTTATTAAGAGAACCTTCTTTAGGTCCTGTATTTGGAGTAAAAGGAGGTGCTAGTGGAGGGGGAAAAGCTTCTATTGAGCCTCATAATGATATAAATTTACATTTTACTGGTGATTTTCACGCTTTAACTAGTTCTATTAATTTAATTAGTGCAGTTATTGATAATCATATATATCAAGGAAATGAATTAAATATTGATCCTAATAGAATATTGTGGAAAAGAGCACTTGATTTAAATGATAGAGAATTAAGAAATGTTTCAATTGGATTAGGAAGTGATGTAAATGGTATAAAAAGAGAAGATCATTTTACAATCACTGCTGCAAGCGAATTAATGGCTATTTATTGTCTTGCAAGTTCAAAAGAAGATTTTAAAAGAAGAGTAGATAATATTTTAATTGGGTATACATTTGATTCAAAACCTGTATATTTAAAAGAATTAGATTTATCAGATGCAATATTAGCGTTAATGAATTACGCTTTACTTCCTAATTTAGTTCAAAGTGGAGAAAATAATCCTGTTTTAATTCAAGGTGGTCCGTTTGCTAATATAGCACATGGATGTGCTAGTATTTTAGGAAGTAATTTAGCAAGAAAACTAGCAGACATTGTTATTGAAGAAGCAGGATTTGCAAGTGATTTAGGTGCTGAAAAATTCTATGATATAAAATGTAGGAAAGGTAATATCAATCCTTCTTGTACAGTTTTAGTGTGCACTATTAGAGCGTTAAAAGAACATGGAGGAGTAGAATTTAATTCTTTAAAAGAAGAAAATATAGAAGCTTTAAAAGAAGGAAGTAAAAATTTATTAAAACATTATTCAAATCTTAAAAAATTTAAAGTACCTGTAATTGTTGCTATTAATCATTTTGAAAGTGATACTATAAAAGAAATTCAAGTATTAGAAAATATATTAGAATCAAATAATATTCCATATTCTTTTATGGATGGATATTTAAAAGGAAGTAATGGAAGTATTGATTTAGCAAATAAAGTGTTAGAAATTTTAGAAACTAAAGAATCTAAATTAAAATTTATTTATGATGAAAATGATTCTATAATTAATAAAATTAATATTCTTGCAAAAGAAATTTATAATGCAAAAGATGTTAATTTTTCTACAGATGCTTTAAAACATATTGAAGAAATTAAAAAAATAAATAAAGATAAATTACCAATATGTGTTGCAAAAACTCAATCTTCAATAAGTGATAATCCATTACTTAAAAATGTTCCAAGTGATTACACATTTAATGTTAAAGATGTCTATTTATCTAATGGAGCAGAATTTATTGTAGTAATAAGTGGAAAAATACTTGTTATGCCTGGATTACCAAAAGAGCCAAGAGCTATAGGATTTAAATATGAATAATAAATTAGTAAGCAAAACAATATTAGTAATTGATCCAGATAAAAATAATTATCAACATATTAAAAATGAATTATCTAAAAGATATAAAAAAATATTATGGGCTCAAAATGCTACTGATGGAATGAATACTTTAATTAGAGAAGTAGTAGATTTAGTAATATTAGAATTATCTCTTCCTGATAAAGATGGAATGAATATTATTGAATATATTAGAAGTTTCAATAATAAAATGTCTATTATTATTTTAAGTAAAAGAACATTAATAGAAGATAAGATTTTAGCACTTGATATAGGTGCTAATGATTATATGACTAAACCATATTCTATTTATGAATTAATTTCTAGAATTAAAAAAGAATTTAGATATTTTGAAATAGAAGAAGAATATAATTTAACAAATGGTCCTTTAACTATTGATTATGTAGGAAAAAATGTTTATATGAATAATAAATTAATTCATTTAACTAACTTTGAATATAAAATATTATATTATCTTGCTACGAATATAAATAAAACTATTTCATATCAAGAATTAATAGATTATGTATGGGGAAAAAATGGACAAGACGCTAATGCCTTAAGAGTCTTTGTAGCAGGTTTAAGAAAGAAAATATCTTCTAATCCTAGTAATGCTAAAAAATTAATTCAAACTAAAGTAGGTATGGGATATAGAATGAATACTATAAATTAATTATGAAAAATAAAGTTAAAATTATTATATCTTTATTAATTAATATAGCAATTATTGTAATGGAAATTATTTCTTTTACTTTAAAAGTAGATACTTTTGCACCTAATCAATTTTATTTATTTGCATTTTATACTTATGATTCGAATATAATTTTATTAATTTCTAGTATTACTATTATAATTAATGAAATCATATTATTAATAAATAAAAAAGAATTATTAAATAAATACGTTATTAAATTTAAATACATTTCTACTTGTTTAGTAACTTTAACTTTTTTAATTGTTATATTTGTTTTAATTCCTTTAGAAGGATTTGATTCTTTATATTTACAATTAATTGAAGGCAATAAAGTTTATTTACATTTATTATGTCCTATATTTGCTATTATTTCTTTTTTGATTTTTGAAAGATCTAATGAAATTAAATTTAAAGATACTTTTATAGCAGTTATTCCTACGATTATATATGCAGTTATTTTAATTATTTTAAATATTTTAAAAGTAATTGAAGGCCCTTATCCTTTTTTAAAAGTATACGATCAAAGTATATTAATGTCTATTATGTGGGTAATTATGATATTATTAATTACTTACGTAATATGTTTTATGTTATTTATTATTTATAATTTAAAAAATAAAAAAGATGCTTAGCATCTTTTTTTGTTTATAAATTATTTTAAATAAAAAAAGACATTTTAATAAATAAAATGTCTATATATATAAATGGAGCAGGTGACGGGAATCGAACCCGCGTAATCAGCTTGGAAGGCTGATGCTCTACCATTAAACTACACCTGCATGC
>CAZDPH010000097.1:0-3823 GCA_964507285.1 uncultured Staphylococcaceae bacterium
TTTTTAAAATAACTACATCTTGATCATTTTGAGTTAATTCTAAATCTCCTCTAATTTCATCATGTACTTTAATCTTATTTAAATGATTACCTTTAGATTTAAATCTAATAACATAAGGATCACCATTTTTAATCTTATTATAAGCTTCTTCGATAGTTAAATTTCTGTAAATTGCATATTTACCATAATAGCCAGTAATTTCTTTTAATTCAGTTTGCTTTTCTCTTAAAGCATCTAATTCTTCAGGAGATGCAAAACATGGGTATGCTAAATCTTTTAAAATCATTTCTTTTATAACTGTACGATAAATCATTTTTCTATCGCTTTGTTTATAAGGTCCATAGATTCCTTTTTCATTACTTCCATTATAACCTTCATCTGCAATAATATTAAATTTTGCAAGTTGTTCAATTAATTTTTCACCACTTCCTTCAATTTCTCTTTTAGTATCAGTATCTTCAAGTCTTAAATAAAAAACGCCTTCACTATCTTTTGCAATTTTACTAGAAACTAAAGAAGTAAATAAACTTCCTGTATGTAAAAATCCTGTCGGAGATGGTGCAAAACGTGTAACTTTAGCGCCTTCTTTTAAATTTCTAGCAGGATATTTTTTTTCTAAATCTTCAATATTTTCCTTTACATCTGGGAATATTAAATTAGCTAAATCTTCTCTTTTTATCATTTTTTTAAATTTCCTTTAAATTCTTCTTGTAAATTATGCAACAATTTTATATAATTATCAAGCATTAAGAAAAATGCAGGTGTAGTTCAATGGTAGAACGTAACCTTGCCAAGGTTAATACGCGGGTTCGATTCCCGTCACTTGCTCCATTCGAGTGTTAAACGTATCATTATTGATACGTTTTTTTATTAATAAAAAGCAAATAAAAATAGAGATCAATTATCTTGATCTCTATTTTTCTTAATATTATTTTGTTTTTGATAAAATCTTATTTAATGCATCTGTAAATTCTTTTTTATCTTTAACATCAATACCTTCAAGTAATAATGCTTCATTATAAAGAATTGTTCCATAATCTTTAATTAAATCCATATCGGTTACATCTTTTAATGTATTAAATAATTCATGATGTGGATTAATTTCTAATACTTTTTCACTATTAATTTTAGAATCTGTTGGCATATCATTTAAAACTTTTTCCATATTTAAAGAAACACCATTTTTACTAACAATACATACAGGAGAATCTACAAGTTTTGATGAAATTTTAACTTCACTGACTTTATCTTTTAAAACACTTGCTAAATCATCAAGAATTCTTTTATTTTCATTAGTTAAATTTTCTAAATTTGTTTTTTCTTCTTCTGTTAATTCTTCATTGTATTCACTAATAGATTTAAATTCCTTCTTATCGTATTCTTTTAAAATTGAAATAGTAAATTCATCGATTCTTTGATCAAAGAATAAAACATTTATTCCTTTTGATTTAAATTTTTCAAGTTCAGGTAATAATTTAATTTCATCAATTGATGTTCCGCTTGCATAATAAATGTATTTTTGATCTTCTTTCATTGATTCAACATATTCTTTTAAAGAAATATATTTTTCTGAATCATTTAATGATTTAAAAATTAATAAATCTTTTAATAATTCATTTTTACTTCCATAAGAAGATTGAATTCCAAATTTAATGAATTCTCCAAAATTTTTAAAGAATTTTAAATATCTATCAAAATCGTTATTCTTCATATCTTTTAAAGAATTAATAACTTTTGTTTCAATATTATCTTTAATTTTAGAAAGAGATTTATCTTGTTGAAGCATTTCTCTAGAAATATTTAAATTTAAATCACTACTATCTACAATACCTTTAATAAATCTAAGATATTCAGGTACTAATTCTTTACATTTTTCTTTAATAAATACACCTTTAGCGTATAAATCTAATCCTCTTTCATAATTTTCTTGATATAAATCGTATGGAGCATGAGAAGGAATAAATACTAAAGAATTATAAGATAACATGCCTTCTACATTAATAAATAATGAATCTAAAGGATCTTCAAAGTCATAAAATTTATTCTTATAAAATTCATTTAATTCTTCTTTAGTAACGTCCTTTTTATTCTTTTTCCATAATGGAATCATTTTATTTAAAGTTTTAACTTCTCTAGTTTCAACTTCTTCACCTTCAATATCTTTACCATCTTTGTCTTTTTTAGGTTCTTTTTTAATTTCTTCCATTGTAATTGGATATCTAATATAATCACTATATTTAGATACTAAATTTTCAATAGAATAATAAGAAAGATATTCTGAATAATTCTTATCTTCTGTATCATCTTTTAAATATAAAGTAATTTTAGTACCAATATCTTCTTTAGATGAATCTTCAATTGAATATGTATCTTCTCCATTACTTGTGAATTTATATGCATTTTGATCAAATGTTTTAGATTCTACTTCTACTTTTTTAGCAACCATAAAGGCACTATAAAAGCCAACACCAAATTGACCAATAATATCATATTCTTCTTTTTCTTTAGCTTCTTTAAATTTCTTTAAAAAATCTTTACTACCACTTTTTGCAATTGTACCTAAATTATTAATTAAATCATCATAACTCATTCCAATTCCATTATCAGTAATAGTTATTGTTCTATTTTCTAAGTTAGGTTTAATTTTAATTTCATATTTATCGTTTAATGAATATTTGCCATTACTATTTAATACAACATATTTTGCTTTATCAATCGCATCACTTGCGTTAGAGATAAGTTCTCTTAAAAATACATCTGTATTTGAATATATTGAATTAATCATTAAATTTAGTAATTCTTTACTTTCAGCTTGGAATTCTTTTGTTTCTTTTTCCATATATTTACTCCTATTTATTAGCACTCTAAATAAAAATGTGCTAATAATATGATACTACTTTTTTTAGCACTTTCAATATTAAACTGCTAAAAACAACTTATTTTTATTAAATCTTTTAAAATAGAAATCAAAAGTAAGTATTTAGTAAATATCTAGTAAAAATTTTAATAAGAAAAAACTGCTTATTTTTAATATAAACAAGCAGTTTTAATTAAATTATTTAATTAGTGAATTAACACAAGTTCCTTTTTCTAAAAATTCATCTAAATTTTTTAAAGTAATTTCTATCATATCTATAAGTGCTAAATCAGTGGCACTTCCAATATGTGGAGTTATTAATACTCTAGGATATAAATCAACAATATCTTGATGAATATTATTATCCATATTTTTTGGATCAAAAGTTTTATTAAATAATGTTGTTTCATGATCAATAACATCAAGTCCAACTCCTGCTATTTTATTTAATTTAACAGCATCTAAAATAGCTTTTGTATCTATAACTTCTCCTCTTGCAACATTAACAAAAACTACTCCATCTTTCATTTTATCAATCTTTTCTTTATTGATAAAATTATCATTATTTCCTTTTGAATACGCCATATGACATATAATTACATCACTTTCTTTTAAAAATGTATCAAGATCTTTAAATTCAACTAGAGTTTTTGCAGCATCAGATTCATAAACATCATATCCAATAACACGAGCCCCTAACCCTTTAAATAATTTAGCAGTAGTTATTCCTATTCGTCCACATCCTAAAATGCCTACAGTACATCCTCTAATTTCTTTAGAAAACATTTGATTTGTGACTTTAAAATTACCTAAATGAGTATTATTTGTAGCATATGCACAATTTCTAATTAACATCATAGTTAAAGTTAAAGCTAATTCAGAAATTGCATTTGGAGAATATCCAGGAACAAATGCAGTTTTTATTCCAAAATCTTTACATGCTTTTAAATCAATATGATTATATCC
>CAZDPH010000098.1:0-3802 GCA_964507285.1 uncultured Staphylococcaceae bacterium
ATTTTTATTTACTATGTATTTTGTTAAGTCAAGTAATGATTTTTTATTACCATTATTATTATTTTTAATTTATCTTTTATTTAATTTTTTTATTGAAAATCTAGTAATTCACAAAATGAAAAAATTTGATAATACAATTAAAGAAATAATTAATAAGAAAAAAGATGAAACTTATCAAGCCTTCGCTGATTTAGAAGATTATAAAAATAATAATTTTATTAAAGTTATAAATGTTACTAATTCAATAATGTTAATTTTTAATTCTTCTTTTTTATTAGGAATAAACTCATATTTAAATATCTTTGCAATTTTAATTATAATTATATTTAAAATTTTATTAAAACTTTCTTTCAATAATAAAGAAAAAAAGTTAAAAATTAATATTTCTGATATGGAATTTAGTTTAAAAAAAGATAAAGAAAATAAGAATTTAATTTTAAATGAAATAAATAATAATGTTTATACTCTAATTAGAATAAAGCAAATTAAAAGAATAATTAATTTTGCTATTTTATTTTTTATTTCGATTTTATTAACTGGTTTTCAAAATCAAATAAGTGTTAATTTTTTATTGTTTCATTTTTTTGCATTTATTTTTATTAGTGATTCTTTTGATAAAATATTAGATTATGTGTTTGATTTAAAAACAAATGATTATTATTATAACTTGAGAAAATATTATGATATTAACTACTAAATTACTTTAAAAATGTTATAATATTTGTATGGAATTATTTATTGATAATATAACGAAATATGATCTTACAAAATATGAACCTATTTATGAAAAGCTTTTTAAAAAAACTTTAAAAATATTAAATTTAGATGATAACTATCTAATGTCGGTTACGTTTGTTGATACTGAAAAAATTCATGAGATAAATAAAGAATATCGAAGTATTGATCGTCCTACAGATGTTATATCTTTTGCTTTTATGGATGATTTTAACGAAAGAAATATTAAAACTGATTTTCCTAAAGATTTAGGGGAAATTTATATTTGCTATGATGTAGCAGATGAAAATAGAAAAAAATATGATAATTCAATAGAAAGAGAATTATGTTTTTTGTTTGTTCATGGATTATTGCATTTACTAGGTTATGATCATATGAATGAAGAAGATGAAAAAGAAATGTTTTCTTTACAAGATTTAGTATTAGAGGGGGAAGATCTTCATGGATAAAAAAGTATTAATTGAAAAAGCAATTAAAGCAAGAGATAATGCTTACGCACCATATTCGAATTTTAAAGTTGGAGCTGCATTATTAACTAAAAATAATGAAATATTTATTGGCTGTAATATTGAAAATGCATCTTATGGATTATCTTTATGCGCAGAAAGAAATTGTATTTTTGGAGCTTATGCTCGAGGTGTTAAAAAAGAAGATATTATAGCATTTGCTGTTGTTGCTGACACAAACGGACCTTGTTCACCTTGTGGAGCTTGCAGACAAGTAATTGCAGAAATGATTCCCTTAGATTGCCCTGTTTATTTGGCAAATTTAAAAAACGATGTTATGGAAACAAATGCTAAAGATTTACTTCCATATGCTTTTGAGGCTAGTGATTTATAATGAAAAGCGGATTTGTTACTATATTAGGGAAGCCAAATGTAGGGAAATCAACATTATTAAATGCGATTGTTGGTAAAAAAATTTCTATTATTACAAATAAAAGTCAAACAACAAGAGATGCCATTCAAGGAATTTATAATGATGAAGAATCACAAATTATATTTGTTGATACACCTGGAATTCATAAACCTAATTCAAAGTTAGATAGGATTATGGACAAGTCAGCTTATAGTAACGTAAAAAATAATGATTTAACGTTATTAGTTGTTGATTCCTCACATAAAATTAATGAAGAAGATGAATTTATTTTTAATTCAGTTAAAATTAATACACCATTAATTGTTGCATTTAATAAGATTGATTTAACAAAAATTGATTTAATTAATAATATAAAGGAAATTTATAAAAATAAATTTCCAAATGCTAAATTTGTTGAAATTGTTGCCACAGAAGGATTTAATTTAAATATATTAATCGATTCTATTAAAAAATTACTTCCTGAAGGACCACAATATTATGATACAAAAACAATAACTAATCGTGATTTTAGGTTTATGGTTCAAGAAATCATAAGAGAAAAAATGCTCTTATTATTGAAAGAAGAAGTACCACATAGTTCTGCGGTCATATGTGATGACATTAATTTTTATAAAGAAAAAAATATCTATGCTAAAATTATTGTAGAAAAAGATGGTCAAAAAGGAATTGTTATTGGTAAACAAGGTAAAATGATTAAGAAAATTGGTATTCTTGCAAGAAAAGATATTGAAGAACTTGTTGGCCATAACGTCAATCTTGAATTGTTTGTTCAAGTTGTGAAAGATTGGAGAAATTCGGCAAATTTTTTAGCTAAACTCGGAATTGATAATGATTAAGCAAATTGGATATATTATTAATTGTATTCAATATAAAGATTATGATTTAATTTGTGAACTATTAACTAAAAATGGTGTGATAACTTTTTTAAATAAATCTGGATTAAAAAATAATAATAAATTAAATTGTAATTGCTATAAATTATCTTATGTCGAAGTTGATTTGTATAAAGGGAATCAAAAATATTATAAAATCAAAGACTTAAAAGTATTGAAATATTGTGATATTATTGATTCTAATTTTGAAAAAAATGCTTTTTATAATTTTATTATTGAAATATTATCTAATCATTTAAAATATGACTATTTTGATTATGTAATATTTGACGAATTAGACAAAATTATAAATTTATTGAATTCAAATTCATATAATTATTCAAATATAATTATGTTTTATGGTTGCTTATTAAAAAGAAATGGAATTATTAATATTACTAAAAATTTAGAATTGGCTAAAAATGAATTTGTTAATATTTTTAATTATTTTAAGCTAGAAAGATATTTGAATTTAATTAATGATCGAAACGTGTTTAAAATTATAGAAAATACTAATCTTTTAGATAAAGATGTATTTATTGAATGTTTTAAAATATTAACACTCATATATGAGTCTGCTTTTAACATTAACTTGCGCTCAAAAGACCTAATTTATATAATATAAGTGATTTTTATGGAGTATTTTATGGAAAATAAATTTGAAAAATTAATAACACATTTACAAAGCACTGGATATGTATTTCAAGGAAGCCAAATTTATGGTGGACTTGCAAATACTTGGGATTATGGCCCTTTAGGTTCTGAATTAAAAAAGAATTTAAGTGATTATTGGTGGAAGATGTTTGTGCATAATTCCGAATATAATGTAGGATTAGATACAGCTATTTTAATGAATCCAAAAGTTTGGGTTGCAACCGGGCACGTTCAAACTTTTAACGATCCTCAAATTGAATGTAAACATTGTCATCAACGTTTTAGAGCAGATAATTTAATACATGATCAATTTACTGATGTAGATGTTGATGGAATGACAATTGATGATTTAAATGAATTTTTAAAAACTCACGATATTGTTTGTCCTGGATGCGGAAAAACTGAATTTACTGAAATTAAAAAGTTTAATTTAATGTTTAAAACTCATATGGGTGTTACAGAAGATTCAAGTAATGAAGTATATTTAAGACCTGAAACTGCACAAGGCGTTTTTGTTAATTTTAAAAACGTTCAAAGATCTACAAGAAAAAAAATACCTTTTGGAATTGCTAATATTGGCAAGTCTTTTAGAAATGAAATTACTCCAGGCAATTTTACTTTTAGAACTAGGGAATTTACTCAAATGGAACTAGAATTCTTTT
>CAZDPH010000099.1:0-3772 GCA_964507285.1 uncultured Staphylococcaceae bacterium
TTTCAAGATTAGCTAATAAATTTTCAGCTTTTTTAATATCATAACCATCAGGATCTGTTTCTTTTAAACCAGAAATTATTTCAATAATACATTGTTTAAATTTTTCTCTACCAATGTGATCATCTAAAACTTCCTTATATTTTATACAAGAAGTACTTCCAGGATTTAAGCAAACATGCGAACTAAAATAAACAACTTCTTCCAATTGTTTTGGAGGAATATCTAATATTAAAGACATTCTTGAAGGAACACCTTTTAAATACCAAATATGAGAAACAGGGCAAGCAAGATGAATATGTCCCATTCTTTCTCTTCTAACTTCTTTAGATATTACTTCGACTCCACATTTTTCACAAACAACACCTGCGTAACGGCTCTTTTTATATTTTCCACAATGACATTCATAGTCTTTGCTAGGACCAAATATTTTTTCGCAAAATAAACCATCAACTTCAGGTTTTTGACTACGATAATTTATAGTTTCAGGTTTAGTAACTTCACCATGAGAAATTTGAATAATTTTTTCTGGTGAAAAAAGTTTAATACCAATACTACCTAATTCATTTACATCAAACATATTTTTTTCTCCTTAAAATTCACCAGTAATCTTATCTTCATCAGATAAGTTATCAAAATCTAAAAGATCTTCGCTTGAATAATCTTTATCATCAGGGTCATTTTTCTTTAAATTTCTATTAGCTCTTTGTTCTTCTTTTAAAGAATCTCTAGAAATTGCATCCATATCAATAACTTTATTATCTTTATCATATAAAGTTACATCTAAAGCAAGTCCTTGTAATTCTTTTATTAAAACTTTAAAAGCTTCAGGTATTGATGGAGTTGGCAACGTTCTATGTTGAGTAATAGCTTCATAAGTTTTTCTTCTTCCAACTCTATCATCTGATTTAACAGTCATCATTTCTTGTAAAGTATATGCCGCACCATAAGCTTCTAATGCCCAAACTTCCATTTCACCAAATCTTTGACCACCATTTTGTGCTTTACCACCTAAAGGTTGTTGAGTTACTAATGAATATGGACCAGTAGCACGAGCATGTAATTTATCATCAACCATGTGAACAAGTTTAATCATATACATGACGCCAACATTAATTCTATTATCAAATTTTTCGCCAGTTCTTCCATCATATAAAGTATATTTACCATCATCTGGACACTTAGCGTCTTTCATCATTTCTTTAATTTCTTCATTCGAAATACCATCAAAAACAGGAGTTGCTATTTTAACATTTCCTAAATTTTTACAAGCCATACCTAAATGAACTTCTAAAATTTGACCAATATTCATACGTGAAGGAACACCTTGTGGATTTAATAAAATATCTACAGGGGTACCATCTTCCATAAATGGCATATCTGCTTGTGGTACAATTCTAGAAATAACACCTTTATTTCCGTGTCTGCCAGACATTTTATCACCTTCGGAAATTTTACGTTTTTGTACAATATAAACTCTGATTTTTTCATTAACACCAGGTTGTAATTCATCTTTATTTTCTTTATTGAAGATTTTTATAGCTAAAACAGTTCCAGCTCCTCCATGAGGAACTCTTAATGAAGTATCTTTTCCTTCTTTAGATCTATCACCAAAAATAGCGTCTAATAATTTTTGATCAGGAGTTGATTCACTTTGTCCTTTTGGAGTAACTTTTCCAACAAGAATATCGCCTTCTTTAACATCTGTTCCAACAACAACAATACCTCTTGAATCAAGATTTGC
Organism: uncultured Staphylococcaceae bacterium; assembly: GCA_964507285.1. Lineage (GTDB taxonomy): Bacteria > Bacillota_I > Bacilli_A > RFN20 > CAG-826 > Onthovivens. The sequence goes on from CAZDPH010000099.1 coordinate 1,742, forward strand.
CTTAGCTTTATCACCAATATTTGGAACATCTGGAGTGATAATTTCTTTACCGTTTTTAGTTTCACGACATTCAATGTCATATGATTCAATATGAATACTTGTATAAACATCATCTTTAACTAATCTATCGCTCATAATAACAGCGTCTTCATAGTTATATCCTTCCCAAGTCATAAAGGCAACAACTACATTTTGTCCTAAAGCTAAATCACCATTTTCCATAGAAGGGCCATTAGCAATAATATCACCTTTTTTAACTTTTTGTCCCACTTCGCAATTAGCAATTTGATTTATACATGTTCCACCATTACTTCTTGAGAATTTTTGCAATTCATAAATTCTTTCACCATCTTTTTCTAAGACTTTAATAGTTCTTGAATCTTTGTATGTTACTCTACCATCATTAACAGCAATTACAGCAAGTCCACAATCATGAGCAATTTTATGTTCTAAGCCTTTTCCTACTAATGGAGCATGTGGTTTTAAAAGTGGTAATGCTTGTCTTTGCATGTTAGCGCCCATTAAAGCACGGTGGTTATCATCGTTTTCAAGGAATGGAATACATGCTGTAGCAACTGAAACAATTTGCATTGGGGCTTCGTCAATATATTCTACATCCTCTCTATTAGCTAAAACATTTTTACCATTATATCTAGAAACAACTCTTTCACCATATAAATAGCCATCTTTAATGTCTTCTTTAGTTGCTTGAGCAATATAGTGATTATTTTCGTCATCAGCAGATAAATATTCGGTTGTTTCTGAAATTTTTCCTGTTTTTCCATCAACAACTCTATATGGAGTTTGAATGAATCCATATTTATCTATTTTTGCGTATGTTGATAAATTGTTAATTAAACCAATGTTTTGTCCTTCAGGTGTTTCAATAGGACAAATACGTCCATAATGTGTAAAATGAACATCACGAACTTCCATGGAAGCTCTATCACGAGTTAATCCACCAGGACCTAAAGCTGAAATTCTTCTTTTATTTGCAAGTTCAGCTAACGGATTTGTTTGATCCATAAATTGAGATAATTGAGAACTTGCAAAGAAATCTTTTACTGCACTAGTTAATGGTCGAATATTGATCAATTCTTTTGGAGTTATTTCTTTTTTAGTTTCTAAAGTATTAATAGAATTAATACCATTCATTTTTTGAATAACATTTTTTTGCATTTTTGTTAATCCAATTCTAAATTGTGATTGGATTAATTCACCAACACATCTAATTCTTCTATTACTTAAATTATCGATATCATCAGTTTTGCCAAATCCGTCTTGTAAGTTAATAAAATACGAAAAAATAGCAACAATATCTGAAATCGTAACACGACTAATTTTTAAATTTAAATCAGTACCAACAATATTGCTAATTAATTCTTCGCCATTTGGACCCTTTGATGGAGAAATAACTTTAACCATATTAACAATACTATGTGTATCTAATTTTTGATTAACATCTAAAGATACTTCATGTGCACCTTTCTCAAAAAATTCTTCATTTCTTAATTGATCGACAATTTCTTTTGTTAATAAAGTACCTTTTTCATATCTTACTTCACCATTACAGTCGATCAAATCTTCAGCTAAAACTCTTCCTTCTAATCTGTTATAAATTCCTAATTTAATTTTATATTTAAATCTTCCAGCTTTTCCTAAATCATAACGCTTTTCATCAAAGAATTTTTGAACAATAAATTCATGTGCACCATCATCAGTTAATGGTTCACCAGGTCTTAATTTAGTAAAAATTGTTTTTAAACAATTAAGTGAATTCTTTGTGGAACCATCCCCACTTCCATCTTTAGGTGTATCTTTTTCAATAGTAGCTAATAAATTTTCACGTTCACCAAAAATTCTGGTAATTTCGCCGTCCTTATCAAAACCTAGTGCCTTTAAAAATATAGTAGCAAGCATTTTCTTTTGACGATCGATTCTAACCCAAATAATTCCTTTTGAATCGGTTTCAAATTCTAGCCAAGTTCCTCTTGATGGAATAAGATCCGCATTAAAGATATTTTTTCCAGC
>CAZDPH010000100.1:0-3730 GCA_964507285.1 uncultured Staphylococcaceae bacterium
GATATTTCATGTTTTAGAAATTAAAAATAGATAATTATTTATATTTTTTAATTTCTTCATCATTTAAAAGAACTTTTTCAAATTTATTGTTTAATGAATAACATTTGATTAATTCTGTATTTGGATAGTCTTTACTTAGTTCTAAGTAAAGACTTTTTGTATATTTTTTCTTTAACCCTTTAAAGCCCTTTTCATTATAAATTGTTAATAATTTTTTAATATATTCAATGTTCATTGAGTGCATTAAAGAAGTAGAAGAATGAGCAATAAAATATTTTAATGGTTCTTCTTTATTAAAATTTTTCCCTAAATAAGTTTGAGATGCACTAATAACGTCGATTACATATTCTAAAGAATATTTATAAGGAATTTTTGGTAATAATAAATCACCTTTATAAAAATCAATATAATGTTCATAATGATGTTTATTTTTATTTGTGTGATGAACAAAGCAACTTGAATATAATCCTTCATTTAATCTTTCATTTAAAATCGGAGAATAATGACCATTATAATATTTTATACTTTTATTAAATTCTCTATATGAATATTTACTTAAATCATGCATTAAACCTTGAAATGGAATTCCTACTTTAAATGAGTTTTTAAATACTTTAAATCTATGTTTATTAACTGTATGTAAATGTTTAAAAAAATTAAAATTCATATATAAATATTTTATAAAAAATAAAAAAATAATTAAATAAAATAATTTAAAATAGTGTAAAATAAAATCTATTTATTTTATAATATAATAGTTATAAAAAGGAGAATAAAATGGCTAAAAAATATCAATTAGTTTTAATTAGACATGGTGAATCTGAATGGAATAAATTAAATTTATTTACAGGTTGGACAGATGTTGAATTATCTACAAAAGGACAAGAAGAAGCTAAAAATGGTGGTAAATTATTAAAAGAAGCAGGCTTCCATTTTGATGTTGCTTATACTTCTTATTTAAAAAGAGCTATTCACACTTTAAATTTTGTCTTAAGTGAAATGGGAGAAGAATATATTCCTGTTCATAAATCATGGAGATTAAATGAAAGACATTATGGAGCTTTACAAGGCTTAAATAAAAGTGAAACTGCAGAAAAATATGGAGAAGAACAAGTTAAAATTTGGAGAAGAAGTTATGATGTTTGCCCTCCAGCATTAGAAGTTAGTGATGAAAGAAATCCTGCTAATCAAAGAGTATATTCAAAAGTTGGTGTTCAAGATTTACCATTAACTGAATGTTTAAAAGATACAGTTGCAAGAGTTCTTCCTTATTGGGAATGTGAAATTAAACCATCAATTGTTGCTGGTAATCAAGTTATTATTGCAGCTCATGGAAATTCATTAAGAGCTTTAGTTAAATATCTTGAAGGAATTAGCGATGAAGATATTGTTGCTTTAAATATTCCTACTGGTGTCCCACTTGTCTATACATTTGATGAAAATTTCAATGTTTTAGAAAAGAAATATTTAGGTGATCAAGCTGCTATTGAAGCTGCTATGAACGCTGTTAAAAATCAAGGAAAAGCTAAATAATAAAATTAAAGTACTTATTATCTATAAGTACTTTTTCTTTTGAAAAAAAGGTATCTTTATTTTAAGATACCTTTTTTAATTTTATTTTGATTGTTCTTTAGGATTAATTAAGAAATCTTTATTTTTAATTTCATTATGTAATAAATCAATGAATTCAGAAGTTTTTACTGTGATTTGTTTTTCACTTCCATATCTTCTATAAGTAACTTCATCGTTTTGCATTTCTTTATCTCCAATTACTAATGCGTAAGGAATTTTTTTAGTAATTGAATTTCTCATACGATAACCTAATTTTTCATTAGAATCATCTAAAATTGTTCTAAAACCTGCATCCATTAATCTTTCATTTAATTTTTTAGCATATTCTCCATGAATTTCTGAATTGACAGGTAAAATAGTTAAATGATGTGGAGCAATCCAAGCTGGGAAAGCACCTGCAAAATGTTCAGTTATAATTCCAATAAATCTTTCAATTGAACCAAAACATGCTCTATGAATCATAATAGGAGTTTTTTTGTTTCCGTCTTTATCGATGTATTCACAATTAAATCTTCCTGGTAATTGCATATCAAGTTGAACAGTTCCACATTGCCAAATTCTATTCATTGAATCTCTTAATTTAAAGTCTAATTTTGGACCATAGAATGCTCCATCACCAGGATTAATTTTGAAAGATTTTCCTGTTGCTAAACATGCTTTCTTTAAATCTTCTTCAGCTTTATTCCAAACTTCAATATCTCCGATAAAATTATCTTCTGGTCTAGTAGAAAGTTCAATTGAATAATCTAATCCAAATAAAGAATAAATTGAATCATAAATTTTGATAATTCTTTGAATTTCATCACCAATTTGTTCTTCCATTAATAATGTATGAGCATCATCTTGAGTAAAAGATCTAACTCTGAATAAACCATTTAAAGCTCCACTTGCTTCATGTCTATGAACATGACCAAGTTCAGCATATCTTAATGGCAAATCTTTATAAGAATGTAATGAATTTTTATATACTAAGATTGCACCTGGACAATTCATTGGTTTAATTGCAAAATCTTCGTCATCAACTTTTAAAGTATACATATCTTCATGATAATGATCCCAATGTCCTGAAGTTTCCCATAAAGTTCTTGATAACATAATTGGAGTTTCAATAACTAAATAACCATTTTTCTTATGATAATCTAGCCAGAAATCTTCTAATTCTCTTCTTAATGTATATCCATTAGGTAACCAAAATGGAAGACCAGGTCCAAATTCAGAAATCATAAATAAGCCTAAATCTTTACCAATTTTTTTATGATCTCTCTTTTTACGTTCTTCAATATCTAAAAGATGCTGAACTAATTCTTCTTTACTCCACCAACTAGTACCATAAATTCTAGTTAATTGTTTATTATTTACATTTCCTCTCCAGTAAGCACCTGCTAAAGAAAGTAATTTAAAATGTTTAATTTGTGAAGTTTTTTCTAAGTGTGGTCCTGCACATAAATCAAAGAAATCTCCTTGTCTATAAATTGTTATAGTACCTTCAATTTCTTTAATTAATTCAACTTTATATGGATTATCTTTAAATAATTCTAAAGCTTGTTCTTTTGATATTTCTTCTCTAATAATAGGATTAGCTTGACTTGCTAATTTTGACATTTCTTTTTCAATTTTAGGAAAATCAGCATCTGTAATAGGATTTACAAAATCTATATCATAATAAAATCCTTCTTCAATACTTGGTCCAAAACCAAATTTTGCATCTGGATATAATTTTGAAATAGCTTGAGCAAGTAAATGACTTGTTGAATGATTTAATACATCATAACTTTGCTTATCACCTTGCTTAATTAAAATAAATTCTCCATCTTCCATAATTGGTCTATTTAAATCATAAACTGTTCCATTTAATGAATATGCAACTGAAGCTTTTGCTAATGATAACGAAATACTTTTAGCAACATCTAAACCAGTTTTACCATTTTCAACTTCAATAATTTTTCCATCTAAACATGTTAATTTCATATTATTCTCCTTGTTTGTAATTAAAAAGTCCTTAGAAATTTAAATTTCTAAGGACGTAATTCTAAGTATACGTGGTACCACCTTAATTATAGTTTATTAAAAACTATCACTCATTTTAACTTTTATCGTAAAGTAAAACGTTAAGTTACCTTAAGTGCTCCAAAGTGGTATTTATTAACTATTATTTAGG
>CAZDPH010000101.1:0-3721 GCA_964507285.1 uncultured Staphylococcaceae bacterium
AAATCTTTTACTTAGTAAATATTACTTTTATATTTTCTAAATCTAGCATTAACTCTTGAAATTAATTCTAAAATTTCAAATGGTTTTTCAATATAATCATCTGCACCTAAATTTAATCCATCTACTTTATCATTTAATAATTTATTAGCACTTATAATAATTACATCAATATTATTATTAGATGAATCTTTTCTAATTATCTTTAAAATTTCTTGACCACTTATTTTAGGAAGCATCATATCAAGTAAAATTAAATCTGGTTTTTTATTTTTAAATTCATTTAGAAAACTTTCTCCATCTGAAAAACTTACTACTTCATATGAAGCATTTTCTAAAGCAGTTTTTATAATAAATGCAATATCTTTATCGTCTTCAATAGAATAAATTAATTTTTTCATAAATTAAATAATAATTTTGCCTTTATATTCGCCATTTTTAATATAAATAATCCATTCATTAATATTAACTAAATGATCGCCAACTCTTTCTAAATATTTACTAATCAAAGTAGAGTAAATAATTAAATTTTGATATTCATTTTTATTTTTAAAAGATTCTAATTCACTTAATGTTTTTAAATATAAAGAATCAATTTCATCATCCATGTTCATATTAGATGTAGCAAGTTCAATATCTTCACTTAAAAAAGCTTTTAATGTTAAAGATGTCATATCTCTAATTCTATTTAATAAAATATTTAAATTTTCAATATCTACTAATTTCTCTTCATTAGTAAATTTTGAAGAACACCATAATAAGTCTTCAGAATGATCTCCAATTCTTTCAATATCATCTACTAATTTTAAAATACCTGTAACTACTCTTAAGTCTTTACTGTACATTTGTTCTTTTAATAAAATTTTTAATGCTAAAGATTCAATTTCAACATATTTTGAATCAATTTCATCATCATTTACTTTTACATCATCATTCTTTTTTATAGATTCTAAAGCTTTAAATAAATCATTAAATGTTAATTCTAGCATTCTAATTGTATTTAATTTTAAATTATTAATTAATTCATCTTTATACATATTATTCTCCTTTTATTAACTGAATTTACCATTAATATAATCATCACTTCTTTGATCTTGAGGATGTGAGAAGAATTCTTCAGTTTTATTAAATTCTACTAAATCTCCTAGCATAAAAAAAGCAGTATAATCACTAATTCTAGTAGCTTGTTGCATATTATGTGTAACAATTATAATAGTAAATTCCTTTTTTAATTCTCTAATTAATTCTTCAATTTTACTAGTAGCAATAGGATCTAAAGCACTAGTAGGTTCATCCATTAAAATAACATCAGGTGCTAAAGCAATACATCTTGCAATACATAATCTTTGCTTTTGACCACCAGAAAGTGCTAATGCACTATCTTTTAACCTATCTTTAACTTCATAAATTAAAGTGGCTTTTGATAAAGATTCTATACATATTTCATGTAACTCTTTTTTATTTTTAACACCTTGACATTTTAATCCATAAACAACATTATTATAAATTGACATAGGAAAAGGATTAGGTTGTTGAAATACCATTCCAACTTTAGTTCTTAAATAAATTGGATTAATATTTTTAATATCTTTATCTTTGTATAAAATTTCTCCTGTAACTTTACATCCATCAATTAATTCATTCATTCTATTAAAACATCTTAAAAATGTAGATTTACCACATCCAGAAGGACCAATAAAAGCAGTTACTTTGTTTTTATAAATTTTCATATTTATATTATTTAAAGCTTTCTTTTCTCCATAATATAAACAAAGATCTTTAACATTAAATACAACTTCTTCTTCCATAATTAACTCCTTTTTTTAACAAATCTATATTGAATCAATTTAGATAATAAAGATAATACTAAAACAATAATTAAAATAATTAATGCAATTGTACAAGCAGCATCATAATTTGGAGTTTCACTACTATTTAATAACATCCAAATATGTGTTGATAAACTTGTTCCTGATTGATTTAAAACTACATTATCACTAGCACTTGTTCCTAAAACAAATATTAATGCAGCACTTTCTCCAATAATTCTACCTACACTTAGAATAACTGCAGTTAATATTCCAGGAAAAGCATTTGGTAAAATAATTTTAAAAATAGTTTCAGTTCTACTAGCACCAAGTGCTAAAGAACTATCCATATATCCACTAGGTAAGGCATTAATTGCTTCTTCAGTATTTTTAACAATGACAGGTATTAACATAACTGCTAAAGTTAAACTTGATGCTAATATACTTCCACCATTACTATTTGCAACTTTATTTATAAAAGGAATAAATATTAAAATTCCTAAAAATCCAAATATAATTGAAGGAATTGCACTTGTCATATCAATCAAACTTCTAATTATTTTATTTATTCTTCCTTTTTTAGAGAATAATGATAAATAAATTGCACCTCCTATTCCTAAAGGTAACGCAATAAGAAGAGTTAATCCAATTAAATATAAAGTAGTAATTAAACTTCCTCTTATTCCTCCTCCAAAAGTTCTTAAAGAAATTCCATCAACATTAACACCTTTGTCTAAAGTAGATACAAATAAATCAATATTTTTAGTACTACATTGTAATTCATTATTATCACTATCTAAAACATATAAATAATAAACATAAGTATCTTTAGAATAAGTAAATACATTATTATCAATATCTAGTAATTCGTTAAAATAACTATTACTACATATTTCATTAATTTTAATAACATAGTCACCCTCATTAGTTTTAGTTTGAATAAAAGAAACTCCCCAAACTTCACTTTTTTTAACATTTTCACTATTATCTTTAAATTCAAATGTTCTAATAGATTCATCAAATTTAAAATCTTCTCTTAAATGTAATTGATAACTTTCTTCATGATAATCACTAGTAATAAATTCCCATGATAAATTTTTACAACCATTACAAATAATATAAACAATAATGTATACTAATAATCCAATTGTAATTAAAGAGCTTCCCCAAGTTAAAAAATTTCTAAATATATCTTTAAATTTTCTTTTAGTAGATAAAGGATTATCTAACACTTTATTTTTCTTCATTTCCTTCTCCTTTATTTACTTTTTTAATAGCCTTTATATTGATAATTAAATTTTTAAATACTCTTTTAATGAATAAATCTTTTTTATAAGGATTAGTAATTCTATTCTTTACTGAATTTAATATTAAATTAGTAATAATAATTACAATCATTAAATAAATTCCTAAAGTAAATTTCATATCATATTGTAATCCACTAGCTTCTGTTAAACCTAACATCATAATAGTAGTTAAAGTACTAGATGGATCAAATAAATTAAAAGTAGGTCCGCTTAAAGCATTTCCAATGACTAAAGATATTGCAGTAGCTTCCCCTAAAGCTCTTCCAATACCTAAAATAATTCCAGAAATTATTCCACTAGTAGCACCTTTAATAACAACTTTAAAATTAGTCTCACTTCCTGTAGCACCAAGTGCTAAAGAACCTTCTACATATGATTTTTCAACACTCTCTAAAGAAGTAATTGAAACAATTGTAATTGTAGGAATAGACATAACTGCTAAAATAATAACACCACTTAATAAACTACTTCCTCCAGCAGTTTGATATCCAAATAAGTTAGATAAATTATTAACAAATGGACAAATAACCATTTGACCAAATAAACCAAAAATAATTGAAGGAATAGATGATAAAATTTCAATACCACTTTTAAATATAGTAGCAATAG
>CAZDPH010000102.1:0-3711 GCA_964507285.1 uncultured Staphylococcaceae bacterium
AAAGCATACCTTAGACATTTAAGTAATATAGGTTTGATACAATATCAAACCTTTTCTTTTTGCTTAAATTTATAATAAATACGCGTTTTTTGTTATTTTTTTAATGTTTTAAAAACATTTAATTAGAAAAATGAACTCTATCTAATGTCTAGAACAGATTAAATTTGTAAATTATTAAGTTGATTCATAATATATATTCTTAATTAATTCATAAAATTCAATTGTATATAAAATTATTTAAAATCAATATTTATCTATCGTTATTATAATAATCTTAACAGTGTAATTATTTGTTTTAAAAGTTTTTACTATTTTTTCACAAAGATTTGTTTTTCTTATGAGACAATAAAGATTAAATTTATGAATTAATCTTCAAATTTTCTTTTGGTTCATTATGATTCATATTTTTAAAAGTTTCATATAAATGCTTTTCCTCTAAAATTAAATGAATTAGATAAAGTATATTAAATAAAGACAATTGTTATGATAATTGTGTAATGAGAATAATTTAGAACTATGAAAAATTAAATATTTTATGTACATTAATATAAAATTTATAATATTTGATAAAATAGAAAGTACAGTGAAAGGTATATAAATTATTACAATAGTAATAGAACTATAACTAAATAAAAAAATTGATGTCTTTTTGCTATAGACATCAATTTGTAAACAATATAATATTAATTTTCTTTAAAGTCTGACTTTTTAGAATTTGCTTTAAGATTTTTAAATTGAAAAGGTTTTTTAAATACTTATTTTGAAATAATCATATTACCTATAGGGTTTAATTATTTATCTTTTTTTATTTTATTTTTTACTTTTTTGAATAAGTTTGAATTTTGCTTCTTACTAGCGAGTTCTTTTTCTAATGTAGCTTTTAATTCCATATCATTGACTGATATTGGTTTTGGATTTAAAGAGTAATCAATCTCTTTAAGGTCATTAGTGGAAAATTTGTTTATATTAGATTTATCTTCATCAGTAGGAGTATTATCAATGTTATAAGGCATTCTAATATCTCTTTTTAAAAATTCAGTATAAATTCTTTCACTTAATTCACTTTTAATTGCACCAGATGAAGATGTTTGAACATAACATTTAATGGAAAAAATAAGTCCATTCTCACCTAATTCTTTTAAACCAGCAGAATATTTCATATCTAGTATAACACCAGGCTGATTTTTGATACAAGAAATAAGAACTTTCTTGATTTCTTCGATATCATAACCATAAATTGTAGAAATAATAACTTCAATTCTATTGTAATTAGAAATAGATTTATTTAAAAGTGTACCACCTAAGAAATCAGAGTTCGAAACAATAAGAATATTATTATCATCAGTTAATAGTGTTGTATTTAATGTACCAATTTCAATAACTTTACCTTGAACAGCACCTTTATTTAAGACAATCTTGTCACCTTTTTTAAATTTTTTGGTAGAAATAATAATAAACCCTGCAGCAAATGACTTGATAATTGATTGTAAAGACAAACCAATAGCGACAATTGCAGAAGAAATAATACTACCAACAGCTTCACTAGATAGACCAACTATTAATAAAATAGTTATGACTAAAAATATATATAAATATCCTTTAATTGATGATAATATAAAGTTAATTGTAGTATAGTCTTTATTTTTTTTGTGTTTAAAACTTTTAATAATTTTAAATAAAACTTTAATAAGTACGATGCATGGGACACAAATTATTAATACCATAATTAAACGTCCAAAGAATGAATTAGTGGCATAATTATCAATAATTGTACCTTTTGTAAACATTTGGACAATAGTCACCTAGTTGATCAAACCATTCTTTTATATTTTGTGGTTCTGGAACTTCATTTGCAACATCTGCTAAAAACTTAAACATTTCATTTTTCTCCTTTTAAAATAAAAAATTTATTTATTATAATAACTAAATAATTAGATAAGAATAATTTAATAAATATTATTTTTATAAAATAATATTATATTTATATGATTTATAATTACTAATAAAATATAATTAAATATCATGCTTATTAGTAATAGGAATTAAATCACTTTTTTAATGTGAGATAATAAATATAAATTATATTTATGCAATATCTCTAAGCAAAGAATAACATATTTTAAGATACTTGTAAATTATCAAGTATAGAAAACAATATTTACTAAGATAAATGCTTACTTTATTAGAATATTTGTTAATAGAAGAACAAGTGTTTTTGAAGAAAAAAATACTAATTCAATTAAATGTTTTATATAGTTTGTTATTGAGTAATATTTATTTAAAAAGATACAATACTATGAAAATGCTAAACGATATTAAATTGGATTAACTATTTAAATAATAGTATAAAAATTTCATTTATGTATTAATTGATAATTATAAAGTTATTGAAATAATATTAGATTATAAAAAAAGAAAAGTAATAAATTTAGAAATAATTATTAAAAAGTATAAATTTTATTTAATTTAAATATAGATCTGATTTAAAAATCAGATCTTTTTTTAATCTATTTAAAATAGAATTTATCTATAAAAAAGCGAATTTATTGATATTAAAAATAAAATATTTTAATTTAATTTTAATGATTATAAGGAGAGATTTATATGAAAATAGCTGCTAGTATATGTTCATGGCTTGGAGGAATTATAACTACTATTATTTCTTTTTCAAATGTAAATTATTTAAATAGAATTACTGGATTAGAAAATGAGGTAGTTTACTTAATTTTAAGCGTTTCTATTCTTTTAAAGATAGTAATATTAATATGGAGAGCGTATTCTACAAGAAATGGAAGTAAAGTTGGTTGTGGAATTGCTACTTTATTATTTGTTTCTTTAATAGGAGGAATTTTAACTCTTTGCATTCCAGAAGATGAATTATATTAAATAATATAAAAATAAAAGATCATTATAAAAATGATCTTTTTAATTAACAAGTTATTATTATTCCTAAAGTAGAAAATAATAAACTAACAGGTACTAAAATTATTCCATATTTTAAAAATGATAAAAAATTAAAATTTAAATTATATTTTTTTAATATAGACATCCACATGATGCCTGCTAAAGCACCAATTGGAGTAAGATATGCTCCTATATTTGATCCAATAATAGTAGAAAATATTGCAAGTTCACTTTTATTTTCTAATATAGATGAATATAAAATAGACATAGGAATATTATTAATAATATTATCAAATATAGTAGAAGAAATAGTATAAGTAAATCCTTCTGCTATTTTATTTATTGATAATAAATCTAAAAAGCTTTGAAGATAACTTATTACATTATTTTCTTTTAATGATAATACTAAAATAAACATTGATAAAATAAAAGGAATTAAATTATATGGTAATCTTTTATAAGTATTAAATAAATAAGTTTTATCTTTATTTTTAAGAGAATAAATTAAAAGAATAAATGTTAATATTAATAAAGAAATTAAACAAATTAACCACATTTCTAAAGAAATATAATTAGAAATAATTAACATTAAAGTTGTTAATCCTAAAATAATTAAATTAATAATTACTAGTGGTTTATTTTTTAATTTAACTTTTTCTATTTCAATATTTTCTATCTTTTTATTTAAATCCTTTTTAAAGATTAAAAGAATTACTATTAAAGTAGATAAACCTGCTAAAATAGTAGGCAAATACATTTTAGATAAATAATAAATAAATGATATATTTTGAGAGCTTGATAAATATA
>CAZDPH010000103.1:0-3674 GCA_964507285.1 uncultured Staphylococcaceae bacterium
ATGGAACTGATACTTCAAAAGAAGGAAGAATGGTTATTAATGCATTGCTTGATGCAACTTTAAGAGGATTAGGAAATGGAGAAACTCCTATATTCCCTATTCAAATTTTTAAATGTAAAGAAGGTGTTTCATATAATAAAGAAGATCCTAATTATGATTTATTAAGAAAAGCAATGTATGTAAGTGGAAAACGTTTATTTCCAAATTTCTCTTTCTTAGATAGTTCTTTTAATAAACCTTATTACAAAGAAAATGACTATAAGAGTGAAGTTTCTTATATGGGTTGTAGAACTCGTGTTATGGGAAATGTTATTAAAGATAAAGAAATTACTACTGGTAGAGGAAATTTAAGTTTTACAAGTATTAATTTACCTAGAATTGGTATTACTTCAAATCATGATATAAATAAGTTTTATAATAGATTAGATGAATTAATTGAATTAGTAAAAGATCAATTATTAGAAAGATATAAAATACAAGCTAATAAAAAAGTTTATAATTTTCCTTTCTTAATGGGTCAACATATATGGCTTGATAGTGATAAATTAAAATATAATGATAAAATTGAACCAGTTTTAATTCATGGCACTTTAACTATTGGCTTTATTGGCTTAGCAGAATGTTTAAAAGCTTTAACTGGATTCCATCATGGAGAAAGTGAAGAATCTTATAAATTAGGTTATGAAATTATTTCACATATGAGAGAAAAATGTGATGAATATACAAAAAAATATGGATTAAATTTTTCTTTAATTGCAACTCCTGCTGAAGGATTAAGTGGAAGATTTGTGAAAATTGATAAGAAAAAATATGGAATAATTGAAGGCGTAACAGATAGAGATTATTATACTAATTCATTCCATATTCCAGTTTACTATAATATTTCGTTAATTGATAAAATTAAAAAAGAAGGTCCTTTCCATAAATTAACAAATGGTGGCCATATTTCTTATGTAGAAGTTGATGGTGATGTAAGTAAAAACGTTGATGCATTTGAAATGATAGTTAGAGCAATGCACGATAATGATATTGGTTATGGTGCAATTAATCATCCAGTAGATAGAGATCCTGTTTGTGGTTATAACGGAATTATTAATGACGAATGTCCTTGTTGCCATAGACATGAAAACGATGGAAATCCTAATTTTGAAAGAATTAGAAGAATTACTGGATATTTAGTTGGAACTCTAGATAGATTCAATAATGGAAAACGTAATGAAGAAAAAGATAGAGTTAAACATTTAACTGGGAAAGATATTAAATAATGATTAGAATAGCTAATTATATAAATGATTCTATCGTAGATGGTCCCGGAATTAGATTTACAATTTTTTTTCAAGGGTGCTCTCATAATTGTAAAGGCTGCTTTAATAAAGAAACATGGGATTTTAATTCTGGAAAATTAATTGAAGAAGAAGAACTTATTAAAATTATTAAAGAGAATTTTCTATTAAGTGGAGTTACTTTTTCAGGAGGGGATCCCTTTTATCAAATTAGTGGTGCTTTAAAAATGGCAAAATTAGTTAAAGAAAATAATTATCACCTTATGTGTTATACTGGATTTTTATTTGAAGAACTTTTAGAAATGTCTAAACATAATTTTGAATTAAAAGAACTATTAAGCCTAATTGATACTATTGTAGATGGGCCGTTTATTGAAGAATTAAAATCTTTGGATTTAAATTTTAAAGGAAGTAAAAATCAACGAATTATTAATGTTAAAGATTCTTTAAAAAATAATAAAATTATTTTAGAAAATTTTAATTAAAACATTTAACAATAAAAGTCTTATTGTGAGTACAATAAGACTTTTTATTTTATTCTTTTTTTATAATCATTTACAATTATTTCAGAAATTTCTTTGACTGATAAATTATCTGTGTCAATTATTTTATCGATATATTTAATATAATTTTCTTCATTAAATTTAAATTTATCATGATTAATTCTACTTATAATGTTATCTTCGTTATCTCCTCTCTCCTTCATTCTTTTAATACGATTTTCTTCACTAGATTTTAAAAAATAAGAAATAATATTAGAATTAGATAAATTTTTAAAAGCTTTTAGACCTTCAAATTCTACAATTATAATTGAATTATCTGAAATTGATTTTTTTTCGGATCCGTAATAATTATTGTTATAAAAAGTATGCTCTATAAATTCGTTATTTTTAATTTTATCTTCAAAAGTAGTAAGATTAACGAAATTATAATCTATAGAATTAATTTCATTTTTTCTAGGCAATCTTGTAGTAGTAGTTACAAATTTTTTAAAATCATAATTTGTTGTTAAAAATTTTGCAACTGTTGTTTTTCCGCTTGCACTTGCACCAATTAGTATTATCATAAAAATATTTTACTATATAAAAATAAAAAATATGAATAATTTTTAATTTAATTTACTTCTTGTTAATTAGAGGAGGTGAATTATGAAAAGAAATATTTTACTAGTACCATTTTTTGTTATTGGATTATTATCTTTTAAAACCTATAGCAAAGAAGAAATTAATTCTACGACAGCATCAAATTATGAAAGATTAAGTAATACAAGTGCTCAATATATAGTTTCATCAAAGTCTACATATTGTAAAGTATCCGATTTTTCTTTTAGTACTAGAGGAATTAAAAAAGGAAATCAACCTAAATGTATTTTATCTAATATGCCAAGTGGAAATTCTTGCTGGGTTTATTTTGACTTGTATTACGAAGATGGAACTAGTGCATTCCACCAGCAACATTATAAGAAAAAGACCGGTGCTACAAGTACTTATTTTACTATTCAAATTCCAACAGGATTAGTAGGATTTGTTCATGGATTATTCCGAATAAATTGTCCAATTTTTGGATTTGTAGAAACATTTGCAGAATTTGATTTATTTTTAGGATGGGAAGATGGTAATAATAATATCTTTAATAGAAAACAATTTGTTCCAAGTGAAATATATGTTAGTCAATCTAGTGGAATTACAAAAATGTATGGAGATTATTTTGAATTAAGAAGACTACCTTCTACGATAGAAGTAGATGAATATGGAACTTTTTATTTTAATGATTTAAATATTGAATTGTATCGAGAATATTACGGAAATACTGATTATGCTAGATTTGGCCAATTTTATTTAACACATGAATATAATTTTTTTCTTAATGGTAATAAAGATATAGTTGAAAGTTTAAAAAGACATTTTTTAGAATTAACTAAAAATAATGACAATTTAGAAACATTAACTTTGTCAAATAATAATTCTTTTTATGTAAATCAAAACGACAATAGTGTTTATTTATTAAATGAGTATAGTAATTTAAAAGAAACTAAAGATATATTTTTCCCCGTCAATAAATATGAAGATTTTAATGAAACAACTTTTTATATTGGCTTAAGTAGTCTAGGGAGATCGGAATTTTATTTTAGTGCAGAATTTAAAGTTAAATTTATTAAAAATAAGATGGTTCAAAGATATGAAATAATTGGAGAAATAGATAAAAAATTAGAAGATAAAGAAGTGGAGGACATTACTTTATGATGCAAATACCTATATTTTTTATTGGAACAATTACTTTAACATCTTTAACATTATTTAATCTTGGAATTAATGGAATGTATGTTAATAGAACTTTTTTAAATATTCCAATTTCTTTGATTGAAAGTAACGTAATTGAAGAAGAAGTTGA
>CAZDPH010000104.1:0-3658 GCA_964507285.1 uncultured Staphylococcaceae bacterium
AAAAGAAAAATAATTATAGTAAAGTTTTTAAAAAAGATAAGAATTTAACTGTATATGAATATTATTCTAAAAAAAGAAAAAGAAAAATTTTAATTTATGTTTTACTTTTATTAGTGTTTATTGGTATACTAATCGGCGTTAGTTTAATTTGTGTGAGGTTATTAAATGGATAGATATGTTTCAATTGCTATAGATGGTCCAAGTGCAAGTGGTAAAAGTACCGTTGCTAAAATTTTATCCTCTAAATTAAATTATACTTATATTGATACAGGTGCTATGTATAGAGCATTTACTCTTGCAGTTATTAAAAATGGATTAGATCCTAAAAATGAAATTGAAAGTGATTCTTTAATTGGAAAAATTGATATTTCATTTAATGATAATAATGAGATATGTTTAAATGGAGAAAATGTTTCTAAAGAAATTAGAGAAAATAATGTAGCTGATAATGTTTCTTACATTGCTTCATATAAAAACATTCGTTTGTTTTTAGTAGATTTACAAAGAAAAATTGCTAAAGGAAGAAATGTCGTAATGGATGGAAGAGATATTGGTACATATGTTTTAACTGATGCACAATTAAAAATTTTCTTAGTTGCTGATATAAATGAAAGAGGAAAGAGAAGATTTTTAGAAAATCAAAGTAAAAATATAGAATCAAGTTATGATGAATCTTTAGCAAATATTAAAAAAAGAGATTATATTGATTCACATCGTGAATTTTGTCCATTAGAACCTGCTAAAGATGCTATTTTTATTGATTCTACATTATTAAATGCAGATGAAGTAGCAGAAGAAATTTTGCATAATGCAAAAATAAAAGGATTGATTTAATATGAGTTTACCTTTAGTTGCCCTAGTAGGTTCTCCAAGTGTTGGAAAATCTACAATATTTAATCGTTTAATTGGAGAGAAAAAATCAATTGTTGAAGAAACTCGAGGAGTTACTCGTGATAGAATTTATGCTAAAACAAGTTGGTTAACAATACCTTTTAATTTAGTTGATACAGGTGGTATTGAACTTGAAAATAGACCATTCCAACAACAAATTAGAATGCAAGCCGAACTTGCAATTGATGAAGCTGATTTAGTTATATTTGTAGTAGATGGTAAAATTGGAATTACCGATGATGATAAATTAGTTGCTAAAATGCTTCATAAAGCAAATAAACCTACTATTATTGCAGTAAATAAAATTGACGATATCGACTTAATTAATAATATTTATGAATTTTATGCTTTAGATTTAGGTGACCCTATTGCAGTTAGTGGAGAACATGGAATTGGAATTGGAGATCTTTTAGATAAAATAATCCATTCTTTACCAAGAGAAGAAGATATTAAAGAAGAAGATGATTCTATAAAATTCTGTTTGATTGGAAGACCAAATGTTGGTAAATCTTCTATGTTTAATGCTATTACAGGAAAAGAAAGAGTTATTGTTTCAAATATTGAAGGAACAACAAGAGATTCAATCAATGTTGATTTTGAATATAACGAACAAAAGTATTCAATTATTGATACAGCTGGATTAAAAAAACGTGGAAAAATATATGAAGCAATTGATAAATATGCTGCTTTAAGAGCTTTAAGAGCAATTGATAAAGCAGATATAGCAATTTTAGTAATTGATGCAAAAGAAGGCATTTTAGAACAAGATAAAAGAGTTGTTGGATACGCTATTGAATCTAAAAAAGCAATTATTGTTTTAATTAATAAATGTGATTTAATTGAAGACTTAAATCAATATAAAAAAGATTTTAAGGAAAAGTTTGTAACAGAATTTAAATTTTTAGATTATGTTCCTTTAATTTTTACAAGTGCTTTAACACTTAAAAATAGAAATGAATTATTTAAAACAATTAACACTGTTTATGAATCATTCATTTTCCAAATTAAGACTTCTACATTAAATGAAATTATTCAAGAAGCTCAATTAATGAATGAAACTCCTAATTTTAATGGAGGTAGATGTAGAATTTATTATGCTCAACAAGTAAGTAGCAAACCTCTTTCTATTGCGTTATTTGTTAATGAGCCTGAATGGATGCATTTCTCATATCTTAGATATATTGAAAATAAGATTAGAGAATCATTTGAATTAATTGGTTCTCCAATTAATTTAATTTTAAGAAAAAGAAAATAAAACTAGGAGATAACATGAATAAAGCAGAAATTATAAACTCAATGAGTGATGAATTATATTTAGATGGTTTTACAAAAAAAGATATTGAAAAAGTAATTGATTTATTTTTTGACAAAGTTGAAGATACTTTAATAAATGGCGAAGAAGTAAAAATATCTTCTTTTGGAACATTTAAAACAAAAACTAGAAAATCTAGAATTGGAACAAGTCCAATTACTAAAGAAAAAATTCAAATTCCTTCATCAAAGAATATTGGATTTAAACCTAGTAAAATTTTAAAATCAAAATTATAATAATTATCCTTTCTTAAAAGAAAGGATTTTTATTTTGATAACTGATTTTTAAATAAAATAAAAATGAATTATAATATAAATTATGGATTTAGTTTTTGATCATTTTAAGAAAATTTTTAACGAAAATGGATATAGGCTTTATATGATAGGCTCTAGCAGTAGAGATTATCTTTTAGGCAACAAAATCAGAGATTATGATTTTGTAAGCGATGCTACACCTTTAGAAATATCTAAATTTTTAGAAGTATCTAAAGCATTTATTAAATATGGAGTGTGTCAAACTAAATATAATGATATTAAAATTGATTTAGTAACCTTAAGAAAAGAAAGTGAATATAAAGATTCTCGTCATCCAAGTAAAATTGAATTTATTAAAGATATTAATATAGATTATTTAAGAAGAGATTTTACAATTAACGCTATTTATATTGATGAAAATTATAATATCATTGATCCTTCAAATGGGTTTAACGATTTGAAAAATAGATATTTAAGATTTATTAAAGATCCATTAATAAGTATAAATGAAGATCCATTAAGAATTTTAAGATGCTATAGATTTATTAAAGAATATAATTTAAACATTGATGAAAATGTACTTAAATTATTAAAGGATAATGAATATTTATTAGAAAAACTAAATAAAGATAAAATAAAAGAAGAAGAAAGGAAATACAAAGAATATGACAAATAAAAACGCTATAAAAGGGATTGATTTTAATAATTTATTATTAGAATATTATAAAGATTTAAATTTATCATCAAATGAATTACTTGTTGCTTTAATGTCTAATTATCTTTTAGAATGTGGGAATTTAATTATTACAAATGAACTTTTAGAATTAAAATTAGATTTATCAAAAAAAGAAATTGATGACTCTTTAAGTTCATTGATGAAGAAAAATTATTTAAAATATACTAAAACTAGTACAGGTTTAATTACTTCACTTGAATCTTTATATGATGAATTAATCTCTTTATTTATTAAAAAGAATGAAATTGATGAAGAAACTAAAAATTTTACCGATAATTTAATGTATCGTATCGTAGATATTTTTGAAAAAGAATTAAATAAGAATTTAAATACTCAGGATATTCAATATATTGAAAAATGGATAGGTGATAATATTGATGAAGAAATTATAATTAATTCTTTTAAAGATGCTTTAAATGAAAATCGTCCATATTTATCATATGTAGATACTTTGATCAAAAAAAG
>CAZDPH010000105.1:0-3621 GCA_964507285.1 uncultured Staphylococcaceae bacterium
AATAATTTAGTGATTGTAAATCAATCAACATATTACATAAAAGATTTAATTAACGAATATGAAGATGATTTAATTGCAAATAATGTTGAAGTTATTGATAATTTTTGCCCAAGTATTATGCTTAGAATATCAAACTTAGAAAAAAAGGCAAAAGATTTTAAAGCAATTATTGTTGTCGGATCAAAAACAAGTAGCAATGCAAATACAATATTTAAGTATTGTCAAACAAAATTACATAAGTATGTAATTTTAATAAACGATTTATTTGATTTAAATTACGAATATAAATATTTATCAGAAATAGGAGGTAAAGTTGCAATTATTTCAGCAACCTCCGCTACTGATGATTTAGTCATTAAAATAAAAGAAAAATTAGAAAATTTTTATCTAATGGATTTAAAAAATACAAAAAATCATTAATAATCTACTTTTTTATAATCTCTAAATTGTTTTTAATTTCTTCTTCAAATTTTAATAAAGAATCTTTATCTAATTGATTGTTATTAATAATTTCGTATATTTTATTATTAATGTTCACATATTTATTAATAAAATCATCATTTTTCTTTTTTAATAATATTGGTCCATAATTAATTTCTATCCTCGAATATTCTTTATGGCCTTTTTCAAATAAAATTAATTCGTAATAAATTCCATTTTCAAATACAATATTTTCTTCTTTAATGTAATATTTTAATTTAATAAAATATTCTCTTATCGAAGGAATTAAATTATGTGAATCTATTAAAAAATATTTAATATCATCTATTTTATTGATATTTTTATCAATTATATTTTTAATGTTATTAAAACCCATTCCAGCCAAAACAACTAAATCATATCCAGGTATATAATCGTTTAAACCATCAGATAATTTACATAAAATATTTTTGTCTTTTGTATTTTTACATAAATTCTCATAAGGACCGTTTTTATTTTCAACACCGCATAATTTTAAATCTCTGTTTTTATTTCTTAAAGATACTAATAAATATCCATGATCGCTTCCTATATCAAATACTCCATTTACATTATCAGGAATCATTGACACAAGTGTATTTAACCTCTTAGAATTCATAACAACTTTTCCTATTTTTCATTTTTTTTAACATTAATCATCGCACTTAATAAATATTTATCATTTTCAGAATCAGAATTTTTTGCTAATTTGTATCTAATATCTTTATTTTTATTATTATTTTTAATAACATTTAATCTTTCTATAACATCTAAAATAAATTCTTTAGAATATGTATCATATATTTTAATATTATAAATTTCTTCTATATTTCTTATAATTTCTTCATCTTCGTTTTTAACTTTTGCATATTTAATAAGCTCATCTTCGTTTATTTCATCATTATTAATTTCTTTATAATATTCGCATACAAGTAAAAAGATTTTTTCATAAACATCTGCCGAAAAAATATCATTATCAATATTTAATGAATTTATATCATTAATTGTGCTTTTATTAATTAAAGCATATCTTATTAAAGTCTTTTGAAGAACACTAATTTTATTATTATTTATACTTTTAATATTTTTGCTAACTAAATTATCATTATCTTTTTTAATTTTATCAAAATTAAAATCTATTTTTATTCGTTTATTGAAAAATTCATCAATTGCTTCAAAAGAAAAATTAGTTAAATAAATCAATGATTGGATATGATTTTCATATTCAATTCTTTCTTTACAATCTTTAACAATTGGTACAAACGATTCTAAAAGTTTTATTTTATTTTCATAAACACTTAAATCGTATTTTTTCGAATAATAATTAAGAAGCCATTGAGGTTTATCAATTAAATTTAATAAAAATTTCTCTAATCCTTTTTCTTTTAAATTAAATAAAATTTCATCTGAATCTTTATAACTAAAATCCACCTTATTATTTACTAATTTATAACTAATATTATGTTTTTCGAATAAATCAACAATATTTATCATTGCATTTTGTCCAGGTTCATCTAAATCTAAGCATAAATTAACTTGAACATTTAATTTTTTTAAAATTTTTATGTGATCATTAGTTAATGCCGTTCCCATTAAACCTATAGAATTTTTAAAATTAGTACGATAAGCTGCTATTACATCCATAAACCCTTCGAAAATATAAACAGAACCTTTTTTTCGAATTTCATTTAGAGCACTATAAAAATTATAAAAAATATTTGATTTATTGAATAATTTAGTACTATTTGTGTTTACATATTTTTTTTCAGTTTTTTCAAAAGTGATTGCGCGACAACTAAAGCCAACAGTATCGCCTTCTAAATTCTCAATTGGAAAGCAAATTCTTCCACTATTTTTATCAATTGGATTAGCAGTTAATTCCACAATACCACTTTTACTAATATCTTTGAGTAAATACCCTTTCTTTTTTAAATACTCAACAACGACTTTACCATTATTTAAGGCATATCCTATATTAAATTTTTTTATAATTTCATCGTTTAATCCACGTTTATACAAATATTCTAAAGCTTTTTTCCCTTCACTAGTTTGAAATATAGCAGCACTATAAAAATTTTTAATATCATTTAAAATTTGTAAAATTAAAGTTTTTTCTTTATCAATATTAGAAACTTTTGAGTTATAAATTTCTGGCAATTTAAATCCACAAATATTAGCTAACTTTTTATATACTTCAAAATTATCATTTAAATGCTCATATTCCTTAATAAATGTAATAGCATTTCCATGTGCGCCACAAGAAAAACAGCTATATATTTGCTTGTCTTCAGATACATAAAAATTTCCAAGTTTTTTATCATCATGAAAAGGGCATAAACAAGTATAGTTTTTGCCTTTCTTTTCAAGTGGTAAATATGACGAAATTACATTAATAATATTCGAATTTTTTAATACAAAATTATATAGTTCTTTTTTATCCATTTATTTTATCTAATAAGATATTTCTTAAATCTTTTAATAAAACTGTTTCTTGTTTCATTGAATCTCTTTCTCTAATTGTAACGGTGCCTTTTTCTTTTGTATCAAAATCAATAGTTACACAAAATGGAGTTCCAATTTCATCATTTCTACGATAGCGTTTACCAATACTGCCTGTTTCATCATATGAAACATTCATATATTTTAATAAATCATTAAATATTTCTTTAGCTTGGTCTCCTAATTGTTTACTGAGTGGTAAAATTGCAGCCTTTATTGGAGCAATAAAAGGTTTTAAATGCATAACTTTTCTTACTTCACCATTAACATCTTCTTCATCATAAGCATCACAAACAGTCATTAAGAATAAACGATCCAATCCTAAAGATGGTTCAATGCAATATGGAACATATTTTTGATTAGTATTAGAATCAAAATATTCTAATGATTCTTTTGAAAAATCTTGATGTCTTTTTAAATCATAGTCTGTTCTATCAGCAATTCCCCAAATTTCTCCCCATCCAAAAGGAAATTTATATTCAATATCTGTAGTTGCTTTAGAATAAAAAGCAAGTTCTGCAGGCTCGTGATCTCTAAATCTTAAATTTTCATCACTAATACCTAAAGTTTTTACAAAATTAATAGAATAATTTTTCCAATATTTAAACCACTCTAAATCTGTACCTGGTTCACAAAAGAATTCTAGTTCCATTTGAGTAAATT
>CAZDPH010000106.1:0-3571 GCA_964507285.1 uncultured Staphylococcaceae bacterium
TTTAATATATTTATTATTGATTGTTAATTATTTATAATAATTTTATGTATTATGATATTAATAAAATAATAGATAATATTAAATCTATTAATAAAGAAAAAATTGCTATTGTAATTGAAGGAAATTCAGGAAGTGGGAAAACTACATTAGCAAATAAACTTTCATTAATTTTAAATTGCGACGTTATTCATATGGATGATTTTTATTTACCTTATAATCTTTCTTTAGATTTTAATAATAATGTAAATGGAAATATTAATTATTCTAGATTTAAAGAAGAAATAATTAATTCATTAAATAAAAATAAATTTGAATATAATATATTTTCTTGTAAAGAACAAAAGTTAATATCTAAAAAAATAGTTAATTTTAATAAATATTTAATAATTGAAGGAAGCTATTCATTAAATCCTATATTAAATAAATATTATGATTATTCTATATTTTTAGATGAATCAAAAGATATTCAAGAAAAAAGATTGAAAGAAAGAGAAAAAGATAATTATTTTAATTTTATTAATAAATGGGTTAAATTAGAGAATAATTATTTTAATTATTACAAGATTAAAGAAAATGTAAATATTGTAATAAAAATTTTATAATTCAAATAAAAATAGAACAGATTACTGTTCTATTTATTTTTAATAATAATATTTTAATTCTTCTTCTAATAATGATTTCAATTTATTGTATTTTTCTATTGATTTAAAATTATTAATGTATTTAGAAAATAATATGTTATTTTTAATATATTTTGAATAATATGTATCGTATGTAGAATTTAAAAGTACATAAGCATTAATAACTTTTTCTTCTTTATTTAATTTATAGATATTTTCTTCTAAAATAACTTTGTCAAGTTCTAGAGATATTTTTTTATCAAGTAAAGAAATTAATTCATTAATTAATGAATGATATTCATTTTTAATATTTGATTTATATTGACTAGATAAAGTTAAATCAATAAAGTTAAAAATATTTTCTAAATTTGAATCATCATTAAAAATTAATAAATTTGAATAAGTATTAAATAAATTTAAATCAGAGTCTAAATTTTTAAAATTCTTTTTAATATCAGTTAAATAATTAGAAATTATAGAAGATATATTTTTTCCATAATCTTCATATTCATTATAAGTAAATAAATTAGATGAAATGAATTTATTTATGTAATCTAAAGATAAAGATGTTATTTTATCTTCTTCATCCATTGATGATGAATCTTGATCAAATGATTCATTATTTATTTTTAAAGAAGAATAATCACATAAAGAAAATAGTTCATTTAAATAAGAATGAGTATCATCTAAAGAAATATTTTCTTTATTTAAATAAGAAGAAGTTAATAAATTAATAGATTTAATTGAATCATTAATTTTATTATTAAAGAAATCATTTAAAGTATTAATTAATTCGTTATATTTTTCTAATGATACCTTTTTAACGTTGTTTAAAATATTATTTTTTAAATAATCTGAATAATGATTATTTCCATAGATAAAATTATCTAATAATGTTTCTATTGAATAAAGAATATATTTATCATTATTTAAATCTAAATTTAATAATTCTTTTAAAGAAGAATAATCATTTAACATATTTTCATAATCACTTAAATATCCATATGTTCCATCTTCATTTTCTTTTAATAAATAATATCCATTAGAATAATTAAAATTACTTACTTTTTTAAAATCTTCTTCAATTAATGAAGTTACATTATTAATTAAATTTTGAAAAGTAGAAATGTATTCTTCACTTATATTGTAATTAGAATATCCAATGTATAATTCATCTACTTTTTTAATTATTTGTTTATCATAAAGATATTCTTCTTCTAAATTTATTATAGGTTCAATATTAAATGAATCATTTAATGATGTTAAATAAATTTCAATAATAGGAGATAAAGCATTTTCATCTTCAATTTTTAAATTAAATGAAGAAGTAGTTAATGAAGTTTCTAAAGAAGAAACATTAATAATTGAAGCATCTTCATTTAATGATATTCCTAAATTAGAATTATTAATAAAATAATTTATTTCATTGTTTAATAAAGTATTTAAATTAGAAATTCCTTCTTCTTTTAATGAATAAGAAAAACCTCCATTATTAAAAGTTAAAATAGATTTAACAAATATATTAGTAAGTAATTCAATATCTAAACTAACTCCATTTAAAGTAGAAGTTAAAGTAGATATTATTTCGTTAAAATCAATGTTATTATCACTTTCTTTTAATTTATCTCCGAGTTGATTAATTATTGCTTTAACATCCATTCTTGTAACATTTAATACTTCTCTAGATGCATTATTAATTGCATTAGTGTCATTTCTTGAAGGAATATCATCTTTAAAAGTAGAAAGTGTTGCATAAAGCATTCCATCTCCTAAATAATAAAGATCAAAATCACTTACATTAGAATTTATTTTAGTATATTTAAAATCGCTAAATAAAGATGGTAATAATTTATTAAAAACTAATGAATTAGTAAAATTATTTTCATCACTATATAAATCAAAATTAATATGGAATTCAATTCCTTTATAATAATCTGTAATTTCATTTATGTTACTTGCTATTTTATAAGAAAGAGAAATATTAGATGTAATTAATGAAAGAGTAATAGGATCTAATCCATCTAAAACATCTAAGGTAATATTAGTATCTATATATCCCTTCATTGATTTAGATTCATTAAAAATAGGATCTATTTTACTTGGAATATTATCATCTTGATTATTATTATTTTCGTTATTATTTTCTTTATTAGTAGGAACACAACTAGTTAAAGAAGTAATAATACATAATGAAGATAATGTTAATAAAGCTTTAATTTTTTTCATATATTAATCTCCTTTAATTATTTATTAATTTATTATAAGTAGAATAAATTTCACTTGGTAAATCATTTAATGTATTTATTAAATAATAAGTATTTGTCATATCAGAAGATATTTTAAATCCTCCCGTAGTGTATTCTTCAATATTTCTAGTTTTAATAATTCTTTCTTTTGATGAATCTAAATATATTTCAAAAGTACAATTAGAAAATGTAGGTAATCCCATTCCTGACATATGATTCATTTCAACTTTATAATCTTTACATGCATCTATATGTTTAGAATCTTCATTTATTGAAATATTAAATGAATAAACATAACTATCATTTTCTTTATATGTTTTAGCTTTTATAAAGCTTTTAGATAAATCTTCATTTAAAGTGTAATTTGCAATAGAATCCATTAAATGTCCTATAGTAGATAAATAATTCTCTTTTGAATAATTACTCATTTCATTCCATTTAGAAACATTTCCATATTCTCCATTACTTGATGGATTATCTCCATTTCCTATTTTATAAATTGAAGAAGATTCATTATGATACCTAGATTCTGCTTTATTAACAAATGCAGAAGTAGTAATTGTAGTAAAGAAATAATTATCATCATATTTAACTTTATAGCCTTTAATTACTTGAGAATAAATTCCTCCTAAAGCATTTGCAGTTCCTTCTGTAACAGAATAATAATTTAAGCTTTTATATTTATCATCTAAATCTTTATAAACT
>CAZDPH010000107.1:0-3566 GCA_964507285.1 uncultured Staphylococcaceae bacterium
CCTATATGACTAAACATTCTTTTAGTCATTATGATTTGATGACCAAAGCGCATTGCAAACCATCAAATTGATGCCATCTTTAACGTGAAGATGCACAGCTCAAACCTATTGCTGAAATATAATGCTTTGTAAAAAAATTCCCCATTAATTTGCGATTAGGAGGCGGCTTATGAGAAGCAACGTTATCCTGTGCGTTTTGAACCGCATATTTCCCGTCAGGGACGAAAATGGAAAACCAGCTCTTCCTAAAGAAGAGAACTACTACTCTCCCGAGCTGAGGAAAACCTTCAGTGGCATTCAGGCCAATGAAGCACCGGTGAAGAGTCTTATTCAAAAGTCGCACGATCTTGGTAACGATGTAACCGAGATTATCTACCTTTGTTCAAACAAGTGCTTCGAACAGGCCATTCCGATAGTCGCTGTCAGAGATCTGAAGGCATTTGAATCATACGATGGAGAGAGAATTTCCGTCGAGGAGTTCTTTGTTGAGAGAATTTCCGAGTTCTGTAGGGAATGCGGTGCACGTATCCCTGCTTTCAATCCACTTCCTTATACTCCTTCTAGACCAGCGGACTGCATCACGACGCTTAATGAATATTTGGCTGAAACCTACGAATTATCGATTGACATAACAGGTGGTCGAAGGGATGCCGTCATTCTTCAGACGCTTGCGATTCAGCTGCTTAAGATGAAGTCTACTCACAATGCCATAGGTGATGTGATTTATTCGAGTCTCACCGATAAAGAAATCATTCTTCAGAACACAACCTTTAGCCTTATTGACTTAATTGAAGCCGTTGGAGCCTTCACGAACTACGGTAGAGCAGATAAGCTCAGCAGTTATTTCAAAAAGCAGAAACTGGTAACGGACGAGACCCTGAACCTTTGCAAGAAGATGGAAACCTTCTCTGATGCATTAGCCGTGTGCCAGGTTGGAGACATCGACGACAAGACCAAGGCAGTTCAGGAAGCTATGCAGGCAGTTGACGCCGCATTAAAGAAGCGCAGTAGTTACTACAAGCTCGCAACGGATGCGCTTAACGTGCTGGATGATCCAGACGGCTGGATTTGCGAACTATCCCTTGAAGAGGCTCTCGATAATATCCGTCAAAGCGATATGTCAATTGACATTGATGTTGAATCACAAGAGGAGCTTCAAGCGAATCTAGCACAGGCTCAATGGGATTACACCATTTTCCGCGGTGAGTTGTTGTTTCACAGCCTCTTGCCCACCCTGAAAGAGAAATTCATCCCTGAAGCAATAGACAACGACGCCCTTATCATCAACATAATCATTTGGTGCGTAAAGCATCAGATGATTCAGCAGGCAATGTGCATTTATCGAGAGAAAATCGCTGAATGCCTGCTTCACCTCGGATTCTTTAATCCAACAGACCATTTCAATAGTCTCGGCGCCGACAAGCAGCACGAGATTGCCATCGACCTCGCAACCAAATGCATCGTAAGCGACGGCAGCAAGTACCCATTCAAGACGCTTTCATTCTACGAGAAGCCAAAAAAGGGCTACGACTACAACGACTATTTCACCATCAACCAGGAGAAGTCGGATCAGCTCCATGTTGTGATGGCTTGGTACAAGTACTTGCATGGCACTCGTAACAAAATCATGCATGTAGATTCGTCCCAGGATCAGGATACTTTCCCGTACAAATTCGCATGCGCTTTTCTTGGCAAGCCAATTGGCGGTGAAATTGACGTGCATGAACTTAAAGCAGACATACTCAAGGCACTGAAGAGCATTAAAGACCCTCAACGATTTGATATCAATGCTTGGAAGCATGCTTATACCAAGGCTTTGGCTAGCGATAGT
Organism: uncultured Staphylococcaceae bacterium; assembly: GCA_964507285.1. Lineage (GTDB taxonomy): Bacteria > Bacillota_I > Bacilli_A > RFN20 > CAG-826 > Onthovivens. The sequence goes on from CAZDPH010000107.1 coordinate 1,832, forward strand.
GCAAGTCAACATTCAGTTCCTCAAACCCTGTATTCAAGCAAGTCAGAAAGCAGCGCGGGCTTGGTTGGCAACCTGATGGAGTTGCAGCTTCTTCTGGTTAAGTTTGCTGGAAACGCTAAAGAAGTCGCATTTGACGACTTTAACAAGTGGTGCAACCAAGAAGAGAAGAAGCAGCTGAGCAAGGAAGCACTGGGGCTAGACAAACAAAAGCCCTTCTACCAAGGGCTATGCCTAAAGTACAGCAAGCAATTCTCCTGGCGCAAAGACGGCGAGACGCTCTACCTGAAGTTTCGTTAGTTTCTCTTTTATAGAAACACGCAACGAAATCTCCTAGCATACGTTATTGAATACAAACAGCCTATTACAAAACACAATCGACAAGTATCAAATGTATGCAGTTTTAGTCAACATCAATCACTCATCGTCTTCCACAATGCCTGTAACACGGATTGCACTCGAAGCGTCGTCTCCAGTCAAGTACATTTGTAAAGCAAATAACAAATCTGGTGTATTGTCATCTGCGCTCTTGCCTGTCAAATCAAGCGATACCCTTGATGATATTTTAATCGGTGTTTCTGAAAATCGCACATTTAAGGATTCTATTAACTGGGCAAATTTCTTAGCAAGCTCAGAGCTTGGCTGCAACATTTTATGACAGTCATCATTATCCGAGTCTCTTGTTCTTAGAAGAGCGAGAAGCAACTCGAGGCACCTGGTCAAATACTCAGCATCATCTTCTGATAATGATTTCGCTGATGTAAGTCTCTCCATCTCCTCTGATAGGATATGGACAATATTAAAGGCTATATCGTACGGGAGTTTAAGAACAAAACTCATATTTCTCCATGCAGCATGGGCAAAGATAGTCAACGTTTGCTTCTTGGGTTTGGTCATACAATCTGAGAGCATTGAGTATTGCCACTGCTTCGAAAGACTGCTTACGGCGAAACCGATTCCCTTTTCGCGAAGGGCACCACTGTTGCAGCCTTCAATGAGCGTTTTTGTCTGCACTGCGTTTAAATCCTTAGTCGCACAGGAGAGAAGCATGCAAAGTTCGGCCTTAACGTTTGGGGGCAAATGTCGAAACCCGATAGCTTCATCAATTTCAGACAACGCTTTTTGGGCTCCAACTCGAAAATCTTCAGGGCATTCACGGTCCGATATCGTATTGCCTGCCGCCCACGTTTTAATATAAGGAACGTACATGGATTTTCTGATAGCAATGCAAACGCCAACTGCCAAGTCTGATGGAGTTAAAGCGGCTTTTATCGTTGAATACTTACCTGGTTTTGATCTATCGATAAGCGCATAGAGGGTTACGCCTGGATGAACCTTTGATAAGTAAAACCCCTTGTCAAAGGCAAATTCTGAAATATATACACTATCCCCGGATTCTGTTTCGCCAAAAGTAAACTGATTCCCCTTTGAATTTGTTTTCCAAACGCTAGTTACATCAACCGAAACAGGTTTGTCTCGATAGCCATTCAGTGTTCTCATTATGCGCGATGTGCTGTTAAGACACCAATCAAGCATGTCGGTGTTCTTCTTTTTTACTGGATTGTAGTTGTTCTTCAGCTCATGCCAGGACAGAGGAATCGGGTACCCCGGTGCCGGAGCATCGTCAATTTCAATATCTTCCTTAAGCTGCCAGACTACGTTGACATGCTTGTACTTCTTGTCCAACGGCTCAAAGACAAGCTTGTAGGGGTCGTCTGCTCCATAGGTGTAAGTCATG
>CAZDPH010000108.1:0-3492 GCA_964507285.1 uncultured Staphylococcaceae bacterium
ATTTAAAGATTCTTTAATTTCATTAACTTCTTCTTTTCTACCTATAAACATATTAATAATTTACCTCTTATGTAAATTATATAAGATATAAATTATTTATACAAATGGATTTGTAGCAAATTAATTTGTATGAAATTATTAAAGATGTATTTATTAAAAATTACATTATAATATTAAATTTTAATATAATTTAATTAATTATTAATTTTAAAAATAAAAATCTCTTAGAGAGTTATCTAAGAGATTCATTAACTTATTAAATTTAATTAAGATACTTTTGTAAATTCAGGTAATGAAATTGTTAAATCGCTAAATTTAGTAGTTTCAGTAACATCTTCATTTAATTCAATGTAAAAAAACAAACCTTGTGCATTTGTACTTGCTGAATTTAATTCTATTTTAGCAGCCTCGTTTGTATCAGAGAATGAATAATTATAAGTGATAGAGTTCTCAGCAATAGTTAAATCATAACTAAAGCTTTTAACATCTGGATTTATTAATTGAAACGGATCAGTACCAATTTTATAGGTAAATTTATCCTTAGCATCTCCTGTAACATATTTATTAGTATCTAAGGTAGAATAACCACTTATTATTGAAGTATTATCATCTAGTGTCACTGATTTAGAATGTTCAAAAGTAAAATAATAAGAATTGCTTGTAATTGGAATAAGCATAATTTCAAGTATTACATAATCCCCTTTTTGTGAAAAAGTTAATCCACTTAAATTAATTCCTTTATAAGCATATTCATAATATTTATTGGTAGTGCTGTTATTATTTGTCATTTGTGTAGATTTAATTAATTCAGCATTACATGAATTACCAGATTTAACTAATTCTCCATTATATTTTTTCGAAGCTTCGTAAGTCAATTCACCATTATCGTTACACAAATCTGTCAAAAAATCAACAGCACCATACCCAGCTTCTTCTTCATATTTAGTTAAATTACCACTTGCAGTAAAATATACAGTTGATGTAGTAGCAGCAAATGCAGCACTTACTCCTAGTAAAGCTACTGCAGCAATTCCTAATAATTTTTTATTCATTTTTATTTTTTCTCCTCATTAAATTAAGAATGTATTAAAAAATAATTACATTCAAAATATAATTATATCAATTAATATATATATATATCAAACATTTTTAAGAGAATACATCAAATTATTTTGATGTATTTTCTTTTAATAATTCTTCTTTTTTAATCTTTTTATGTTCGTTAATTGTACATAAAATAATACCTAATAACACTAATCCTATTGAAATATATAAAGTTAAATATACTTCTTCATGCAAAATAATAATAGAAAGAAGAGCACCTATAACAGGAGATATTCCATTATAACAACTTGCAATACCTGCTCCCATCCATTTACAAGATAAAATAAGTAAGATAATTGCAATTCCATAACAAAAAAATCCAATAACAGGAATAATTAAATAATCATTACTATAATTAATAGATTCATGTTCTTTTAATATTAAAGAAATGATTAATAAAATAATACTTACAAATATAGATTTAATTAAAGTAATTACTTCACTATCTAATTTAACTTTCTTAGAAAAGTTATTTCCAATAGACCAAGAAAGTACAGGTAAAATAATAAATAAATTATTATAATCAAATTCAAATCCATTACCTTTAAAAGAAATAACTAAACACGCTCCAAAAATAGATAATAGACCAAGCCATCCATATATTCCTACTTTTTCTTTAAAGAAAATAACTGCTATTAGCATTGAAAATACAGTTTGAAAAGACATTAATAAACTAGCAGTGTCTCCCTTAACTTTACTTAATCCATACATTAAAGATATAGCAGCTACTATATCTGTTAAAATAACAATACTTAAATTTAATATATCTTTTTTATCTACTTTAGTAATAAATTTCTTTTTAAAAATAAATTTTTGAATAAGAATATAAATAAGACACGCTAAAACTGCACCCATATACATTAAGGATGATTTAAATAAAGTAGGTATATCATTACCAAATAATTTTAATAAAGGTACACTAAAAGCATAGATAATTGCACATAAAATAACTACACTTATATTTCTTACATTAGTTTTATTCATATATAAATATTACAATAATTTATTTATTAAAACAATTTTAGTATTTTTTCCAGTACAACTGGAAATTTTACTAAAAATAAAATAAGTACGTTATTTATCGTACTTATTTTTTTATATATATTAAAAATTTTAATATAAATTATATTATTTTAATAAATTAAACTATTAAATAATCAATTGCTAAAGTCCATAAAGGAAGAGTAATAATTGATAATAAAGTAGAGATTACTACGAGAGAAGATGCTAGATCTTGATTATATTTAAATCTAATAGAAAATACAGAAGTAATAGATGCACTAGGAGTACATTCTAAAATAAATATTATTTTTAATAAATCTTTATCAATTGAAGTAAAGTTAAATAAATAGATAATTCCTAAAATAATAGAAGGAACTATTATTAATCTAATTAAAATAGATATCCAAAGATATTTATTTTTAATAACTGGTTTAAGATTACTTGTTGCAATAACAATTCCTATAATTAACATAGATAAAGGAGTATTCATATTACCTATTAATTTAATAGGTTCACTTATAATATTAGGAATAGGTATTTGGAAGATAAAAATAATTAATCCAATTATTAATGAATAAAGTACTGGAGTTTTTAAAATACTAATTAAAGTATCTTTAACACTAGGAGTTTTAGATACTGAAAAATATCCTAAAGTCCACATTAAAATATTAAATATACTTACAAATGCACTAGCGTATATTAATCCAATATTTCCAAATAATGCAGTAATTAAAGGAAAACCCATATATGCAGCATTTGAAAACATAATTCCAAATCTTAAAATAGGTTTATCTTCTATTTTATAAAAAATACATACTATATATGCAATAGCAACTCCTATTAATAAAATCAATGAACTAATTAAGAATGCATATAGTAAATTAGTTAATATTGATTCATCGAAACTAGTAATATAAGAATTAATAATCATACAAGGTACTACTAAATAAATAAGTAAATTAGTGAGTCCTTCTTTAGCGTTTTCTTTTAATATTTTTAATTTAGTTAAACTAAATCCAAGTGCAATCATAATAAATAAGATTAACACTTGTTCTAATGATATTTTAGCAAGTTCCATATTTATAATTTATAAGCATTTAAAGAATTCTTTAAATGTTCCTCCATATTTTTATAAGCTTCAAGCTCATTTCCTTCAATAATTGAATTAATAATTTTTAAATGTTCTTTTAAAGATTCTTGATATCTTGAAAAAGATTCTAAAGAAGTTATAAATCTAATTCTTGATGTTAAATCCATTAAATGTTTAATTTCTTTATTAATTAAAGAATTAGATAAAGATTCTGAAATTAAATTATGAAATTCTTCATCAAAATCATCTTCAATTAAATATTCTTTTTCTTTCAAAGCTTCTTCAACTTTATTTTT
>CAZDPH010000109.1:0-3458 GCA_964507285.1 uncultured Staphylococcaceae bacterium
CCTATATTGACAAAGTATAAAATTCGCATTAAAACAATTTGGCGGAGAAAAAGGGATTTGAACCCTCGCATCATTTCTGATCTATTGGTTTTCGAAACCAACCCCTTCAGCCTCTTGGGTATTTCTCCTTTTTTATTATATCAAAAATAAATAATTTTTATAACAAAAAAGCATGTCTAATGACATGCTTTGTTTTTTTATAATTTTTTATATGCAATTATTGTTTGAAATTCATCTATAGATGTATTTTTAGATAATACTAAATTATCTTTATTTAAAGTATCTAAATATAATGAATATCCTTCTAAATCTACTGATTTATTATTTTTATTATATCCGTTAGAGAATATAAATCTATAAGAGGTATTATTAATATCATCTATTAAATCATAATAGAATAAAGATTCATCACTTGATTTATTTATTACTGTGTTTTTAGAGTCATCTAATGATTTATTAAATAATCCTTTATTTTGTTTTAATTTAATAATAGATTTATAGTTATTAAATACATCTAAGTTTTTAATTTTTAAAGAATAATCTAATTCATTAATTTTATAAGAAGCATTATAAGAATTTGAATTTCCATTTTTAGTCCTTAAAAATTCTTCTCCTGATAACATAAAAGATATTCCTTGTGAAGAAAATACGATTGAATTTGCTAGAACTGCCATTTTTTTAATAGTTTCTTCATCATTTATTCCACATGCTTTGAATCTATCATATAAAGTATAATTATCATGACAAGTAACATAATTTACTGTTTTATAAGATTCTACTTTAAAATAACTATCTTGAAATCCTTTAATTCCATTTTCGATATTTAATATTGAAGAAGATTTATTAGTTTCACTAATCCAGCCTTTGTCTGTTTTAGCGTTTAATCCTCCTTTAATTAATGAATCTCTCATTTTGTCATTAAAACATCCAAATCCATTAAATTTAGTAATATTAGATTGAATAGCTTGAACATTAGATTGTAACGATGTTGTTCCTCCTGTCCAAGGTTCTCCATAAATAGTAATATAATTATTAAGAGAATGTAATTTTGCTGCAACTTCATTCATTGTATCTAAATCATGTAAACCCATTAAATCAAATCTAAAACCTGCTAATTTATATTCACTAGCCCAAAAGTAAGTAGAATCAACAATGAACTTTTTAAACATTGGCATTTCACTTGCAGTTTCATTACCACATCCTGATCCATTAGATGCTTTAGAATTATTATATCTAAAATAATAATAAGGCATTAAAATATTAAAAGAAGAACTATCTAAAGAATTAACATGATTATAAACTACATCCATAATAATATTAATTCCTGCTTCATTATATGCTTTTACTAGATTTTTAAATTCTTTAATTTTTGTATAGCCATCATAAGGATTAGAAGAATATATTCCATCTAATACATTATAATTTAAAGGATTATATCCCCAATTAAATGATCTTGATTCAATTCTTTCATCATTTGCTTGATCAAATATAGGAAGTAATTGAACAGTATTAACTCCTAATTCTTTAATATGATCAAAACCAGTTTTAACAGTATTTGAATTTAAAGAATATGATGTTCCTGCTTCATAAAATCCATTATAAGTTTTTGAATTAGATGTAGTACCATTCCAAGTTGAAGAAGAGGTTAAATTCGCAATATGAGTTTCATAAACTGTTAAATTAGAAGGAGAATATTCATTTATTTTTATATTTTCCCAACCTTCTGGATTAGTTTTTGAAAAATCTACAATCATTCCTCTTAATCCATTAATTCCACTACTTTTTTTATATGGATCTACAATTTCTTTTTTTTTATATAAATAATTTGAAACTACATATGTATAATATTTCCCTTCTAAATCTCCATCTATTTTATAAGAAAATACTCCATTAGATTCATCTTTATTCATTTTATAAGATGTATACGAATCATCTCCATTTTTTAAAGTTATTAAATTACCATTTGAATCAGTAATTTTTGAAGGAGTACCTGAATTATATATTCTTAATTCAATTGAAGAAGAAACAGGCGACCATACTTTAAATGTAGTGGATTCTTTTGAATATATAGCACCTAATTCATCGTTATATGTATATTTTTCTTCAAATAATGTAGATTTATAAAGTTTAGTAAAATCTAATAATGAAAGAAGTGTTTTATTAGAATCTTTAAAGGTTACACTTACAAAATAAGTTGAAGAAAAATCTGGTAATTGATCTTTAAAATTATATTCAAATTCTAAATTATTATTTTTAATTACATTAGTATCTGAAGTATCTAATGATGAATAAATTGTTTCATTATTTTTCTTTATTTCTATTTTTTTAAATTCATTATTTGTTTTTATTTTAGCTCGTATATCTTTTGTAGAATAATCTTGATATAAATATGAAGAAGTAATTTCATCTCCAATTTCTTCATTCACCCCATAAATATTTGAATCTCCACTTTTTAAATAAATATGATATAATCCATCTTCTTTAGAAAAATTAAATTTTGAAAAATCTACTTTTCTATCTTCTTCGACGTCTTTACTAGCACCTTCTGCCCATGTTTTAGCTTCTTTTACAATAAAATTAATTCCATTTGATTTAATATCACTTGTAAAATCATCCCAAGAAAAGCTAAGATATGCTCCATAAGAATCAACTCCTTGGAAATTATAGTCTTTGCCATCTTTATTATTTTCCCAAATCCACATATTATAAGAGCTATAATTTGAGTCTCTTCTATAATAATGAAATGTAAATCCAACACTTTCTTTATATTTTTCATTATTATTATCTTCTTGAGAAGAAGAGCAAGAAGAAATTAAGGATAATAAAGAAAGAAATAATCCAATTTTAAAATATTTTTTCATTTTTATCTCCTTTTATAAATAAAAGAGAGCAAATTAATACTCTCTTTAAAATTTAATTAAATAAGAATAAGCATTATTATAATTATTGTTAATTGCTTATTATTAATCTAATAATAAATTGTTTTCTGTTTCAGGATCAAAGAAATGCATAACTTTTGATGAGAAAGTGAAATAAATTTCTTTTCCAGGAACAAGGGATTCTTTTTCTTCTTGAGAAAGATTTAATGTAGGAACTCTTAAGATAACTTTATTAGGCTCTTGTTTACTTAATTCTACATTAGAATCAAATGCATTTAAATGTAAATGATTTTCACTTCCCATCATTTCGTTAACTTCTAAAGAAGCAGAAATTGTGTTTACGCCTTTTTCTTTTGCAAGTACTAAATGTTCTGGTCTAACACCTAATAATATTTCTCTTGATTCAATTCCTCTATCTTTTAAAAGTTGTGCTTTTTCGCCACTAACTAAGATTTTAGCACCAAATGGAGTTACATAATATTGACCATCTTCAAAAATTAAATTTGTTTTGAAAATATTCATTTTTGGAGCACCGATAAATTCTGCAACGAATAAATTTTTTGGCCAATCAAATACTTC
>CAZDPH010000110.1:0-3411 GCA_964507285.1 uncultured Staphylococcaceae bacterium
GAAGCAGTAAACGTACTAAAAATAATGCTTATAAATTACTTGATAAATTAAATGTATCTAAAAAAGTAATAGATATTAAAAAAATGTCTTCTTTACATTTAAAAGAATTAGATCATCCTTTGGATTTATATGATATTACTTATGAAAATTCTCAAGCTAGAATTAGAACATTAAATTTAATGGATTTAGCAAATAAAGAAGGCGCAATTGTTTTAGGAACTGGAGATATGAGTGAAGCTGCATTAGGTTTTTGTACCTTTAATGCAGATCATATGAGTATGTATAATGTAAATATTGGAGTTCCTAAAACTTTAGTAAAAGAATTAGTAAAAGAATATGCATATAAAAATAAAAATATAGAAAATATTTTATTAGATATATGTTTAACTCCTTATTCTCCAGAACTTTTACCAATTTTAAATAATAAAGAAAATCCTCAAATTACTGAAAATGTAATAGGAAGTTATCTTTTACATGATTTTTTCCTATATCATTTATTAAGAAATAAATATTCAAAAGAAAAAATAAATAATTTAGCACTTTTAACTTTTAAAGATTTAGATAAAGAATATATTAAAAAAACTATTGATATTTTCTTTAAAAGATTTATTTCTTCTCAATTTAAAAGAAGTTGTACTCCAGATGGAATAAAAGTAGGATCAATTTCTCTTTCTCCAAGAGGAGATTTAAGATTACCTAGTGATTTAAATTCTTCTATTTTAGATTAATATTAATTATTCAATATGGTATAATTATATCATGAGTTTAAAAGATGTAATTTATGAGCCATTTAAATCTTATAACGAAGAATTTAAAAATAAAATTAATGAAGAATCAAATAAATATTTTAATGAATTAGTTAAAAAAAGTGGAATATCAATTGAAAAAGATTCTATTTTAAAAAAAGAAAGAGATAATTTAATTATAAATTTAAATGAAAAATCTAATATATTAAAAAAAGTTAAAAATAAAAAAAATGGATTTACTTTTCTTGCAGTATTTTCACTTATTTTATCTATAATTTTAATTTTAATTGGTATTTATAATTTAAAAAGTCCAGTTTATATTCCTATTTTATTAATAATAGGAGGAGTTATTTTAATTGGACTTTCTATTTTTCTATTTATTTATATTAGTAAAAAAATAAATCCTTTAGTTAAAGAGAGTTCTAAAAACGAAAAAGCTGCTAACCAAAAATTAAAGGAAAAGGAAGAAGAAATGTCAATAAACATGTCTTGTTTAAATGATTTATTTGATTATGGAATGCAGAATGAAATAATTTCTAAAGCAATTCCCTTAATTCAATTAGATAAAGAATTTGATATTTCTAAATATGCTTTCTTAAATAAAAAATATAAATTTGATGAGGATTCTGATGATAATAGTTCTATTTTATATGTTCAAAGTGGTCAAATAGAAGGAAATCCATTCTTAGTTTATAAAGAAATGAATGTTGAAATGATCACTCATACTTATACAGGAAGTATAACAGTTAGTGTTACAAAAAGAAATTCTAAAGGCGAAGTTTATCATAGTAGTGAAATATTACATGCTTCAATTAAAAAAGAAAAACCAGAATATTTTGATAATACTTATTTAGTATACGCTAACGATGCTGCACCTCATTTATGTTTTTCTAGAAAACCAGTTTTATCTTCACACTTAGAAGAGAAAGAATTAGAGAAATTTGTTAAAAACAAAAAGAAAGAATTAGATAAATTAGCAAAGAAAGAATTAACTAAAGAAAATGGTTTTACTCCTTTAGGAAATGATAAGTTTGATACATTATTTAATGCAACTAATAGAAATAATGAAGTAGAATTTAGATTACTTTTTACTCCACTTGCTCAAAATAATTTAGTAAATTTAATCAATTCTAAAGAACCATTCGGAGATGATTTTTCTTATTCTAAAAAGAAATGTTTAAATTACATTAAAAGTAATCATTCTCAATATTTTAATTATGTTATTTCTCCTTCATATTTTGAAAGTTTAGATATTGAATCTGCTAGAGAAAAATTTAATGATTATTCTAATAATTATTTTAAGAATTTATATTTTGATTTACTTCCAATTATATCAATCCCTGAACTTCAACAACATAAAGCAGAAGAATATATTTATGATAAAAAATATTTATCTAATTTTAATAGATTTGAAGCAGAATCAATATGTAATGGATTAAATTTTTCTAATTTATTACATGAAGATACTTATAAAGATTTGAGTTTTGGAATTGTTAAAACTTCTTTAACTAGAAAAGAAGATGATGCAGATTTAATTTCTGCGACATGTTATTCTTATAGAGGAGAAGAAAAAGTTGAATATATTCCTCGTACTGCAAGTGATGGAAAAACTCATATGGTACCTGTTCATTATGTAGAATATTATCCAATTAAAAAAGAAAATCTTGTTAAAATCACTCGAAGTACAATAAATAGAAAAAATATTAATTCTAATATATCTAATAATTCTCAATTAAATAATTCTTTAATAGATTACGCTTACCAAAAAGGTATATTAGCGGTATTATTAAAAGATAAACACGGAAATAATAATGTTGATTTAACTTCATTATTAAAATAAAAATCGGAGGAAAAAATTATGGCAAACGAATTAGATGAATTAAATTCTAATGAAATGGAAAAAGGCAATGACATTAAAGTTATTGCAAAACAAATCCCTGTTAAAGTAGGAGCAGGCAGTATTATTTTTGAAGTTCTTTTATGGATTTTAGGAATTATTCCTGGAATTGTTTTCTTATTTATGAAAATAAATGCTAAAAAAGAATTAGATCAATTACAACAAAGAATTCAACATGATGCATCTCAAATTGATAATTACATGGAACAAAGAGTTCAAGAATTAACAAATGCTGCTAGATTATTAGATAAATCTATTGATTTAGATAAAGATGTAATGACAAAAATTGCAGCATATAGAGGTGGAGTTAACCCAAGTAATGATTCTCAAAGAAATGAAATTCAATCATCAATGGATCAAGTTGCTGCTAAAATCAATATTGCAATGGAAAACTATCCAAATTTAGAAGCTCATAAAACAATCGAAGATTGTATGCAAAAAAATTCTTATTTACAAAGAGAAATTACTGCAGCTAGAGAAGTTTATAATGATAGCGTCTTAAGATGGAATCAAGAAATCTTTGAATGGCCTACTAAAAAAATTGTAGCAAGTAGAAATGGCTATACAACAAGAGTTCCTTTTGTTGCAAGTAAAGAAGTTAAAGATAAAGCAAGATCAACATTCTTTTAAAAATTAATTATGGGTAAAAATAAAGAGAATTCTAACAAATATCTTCAAATTTCCCGTAAATATCTAGATTTAATAGATAAGTTTTATTTTCAAATATTGCTTCACTACTTGCTTTTGAATCAAATTCATAATAAAACT
>CAZDPH010000111.1:0-3260 GCA_964507285.1 uncultured Staphylococcaceae bacterium
AAATTAGATGGTAAATTAATTGCAGTATTTGGAGAAATTCATCCTTCAATGAAAAAAGAATTCTCATTTAATAAAGAAAGTGTAATAATGGGAGAAATTAATTTAACTAATTTATTTGCATCTAAATCAGGTAAGAATAAATTTAGTGAAATTTCTAAATTCCCTTCAATTACAAGAGATTTAGCATTTATTATTTCTAATGAATATAGATATTTAGATTTAAAAAATGAAATTAAAAAAGTATCTTCATTAATTAAAAAAGTAGAAATATTTGATATTTATAATGGAGAACATGTTAAAAAAGGTTATACTTCATACGCTATTAGATTAACTTTATTATCAAATGACGAAACCTTAAAAGAAGAACAAATCTCTTTAACTATTAATAAAGTAAAAGAAACATTAATTAATAAATTTAAAGTAGATTTTAGAGGATAATTATGAAAATAAATTATAAATCTATTAAAGATAAAGAATCTTTAAATTATGAATGTGACACTAAATTATTAAATGAATTAAATCATAATAACTTCATTAAAAAATTTAATAATGTTAAAGGAATAATTGAATTTGATAATACTAGTGAAGATATTTTAATTATTAAATTTGATTTAGATTATTCTTTAAATGTTTTATCTACTATTTCTTTAAATGAATTTGAATATAATGCTGCATTAGAAGAAGAATTATATTTAACTAATAATAAAGAATTAGAAAATGAAGATATTATTTATTTAAAAGATGGATTTGAATTAGATGAAATAATTTATTCTTTAATTGTTACTGATCTTCCTATTACTTTAAAACAAGAAGGTGAACATTATGAAAATGGTGATAACTATAAAGTTTTAAGTGAAGATGAAGTTGAAAAAGAAAGAAGTGAATTTAATTCTTCTCCATTTGATGATATTAAATTATAAAATTTATTAAAGTAGCATGGGAACATGCTACTTTTTTCTCCCACTTTTAAAAAGTGGGATTTTTTATTAGCTTTTATAAAAAAAATATTAAAATTTAATACTAAAAAACTACTAATTATTTTTTAAAATGTCTTGCATTATATTAAAATTACTTGTAAAATGTAATCAAGTGGAAGAAAGTGGGAGAAAATGTAAGAAATATGTTCATTGGTGGATATGATTACAACCTCGATAGTAAAGGAAGATTAGTTATCCCTTCAAAATTCAGAAATGAAATTGGAAATGATACTAGTGTTTATTTAACTAAGGGTTTTGATGGGTGTATTTCAATCTATAAGGAACAAGATTTTCAAAACATGATTGCTCGCTATCAATCACAATCGTTTGAAAAAGAAAAAGTTCGTAAAACTTTACGTATTTTCTTAGATTCAGTTATTCAACTTAATGTTGATTCTCAGGGTCGAATCCTCCTTCCTACCAAAACATTAGAAGCTTATCAAATTGGATCAAAAGTTCATCTTATTGGTTTACTTGATCACTTCGAAATTTGGGATTTCGATAAATGGGAAAAATCAAAAGAGGAGAGTAATTCCGAATTTGAATTAAATGCGGAAAACATATTTGAAAATGAAAAGTAACGAACACAAATCAGTTCTTCTGAATGAAGCGATAGAAGGACTAAACATTAAAGAAGATGGAATTTACGTTGACATGACCTTAGGGCGAGGTGGTCATAGTAAAGAAATCTTAAAAAGAATAAAAAAAGGATTCTTATATTGTTTTGATCAAGATGAAGAAGCAGTTTCTTATTCTAAAAATGTTCTTGATGAAGTTTCTTCAAATTATGAAATTATTGAGACTAATTTCAAAAATTTTAAAAGTGAACTTCAAAAGAGAAATGTATCACAAGTCGATGGTATCTTATTTGATTTAGGAGTTTCTTCTCCTCAATTCGATGAAGATTATAGAGGCTTTTCTTACAGATTTGATTCACCTTTAGATATGAGAATGAATCAAAATAGTTCTTTGACAGCTAAGAAGATTGTTAATAGTTACCCATTAAATGATTTAGTAAGAATCTTTAAAGAATATGGGGAAGAAAAATATGCTTATAATATTGCTAAAAATATTTGTCAAGTAAGAGAAACAAAAGAGATAAATACAACATTTGAATTAGTAGATATTATAAGAAATTCAATTCCTAAAAAATTTCTTTATACGGGGAAGCATCCTGCAAAACAAGTATTTCAAGCATTAAGAATTGAGGTTAATGATGAATTAAATGTTTTACGTATCGCTTTAAAGGATGCTTTAGAGTCACTTAATATTGAAGGAAGAGTAGTAGTAATTACTTTCCATTCATTAGAGGACAGAATTGTTAAAAATCTTTTTAGAGAATATTCTTATGTAAAAGGAGATAGAAAAAATGATTTTCTTTTACCTAATGATATTAAAAAAGCAGATTATGAACTAGTCAATAAGCATTGCATTGTAGCAAGTGAAGAAGAATTAAATCTAAATCCAAGAAGTCACAGTGCAAAATTAAGAATTATAAAAAAGGTTAAATAGGTAAAAAATATGGTCATGAAAGATAAATTAGTTAGACACAATCACAAAAAATCTTATTTCTTTTTTAAAAAGACAATAGGAGTATCTTCTTGTATTTTTGGAGCATTTATTTTACTTGCAGTTCCAGTTTCTATAATTCGTTCAGTTATAGAAGAACCTAAAGTAGAAGAATCTTCTAATGAAACTAATAAGTTTATTGATAATAGTATTGCTTTTGAAAACGAATTATTAAAGCTTTAATAACTTTAATGAAATATCCTCACTAAAATAGTAGATCAAAATTGATCTACTATTTTTATTTAATTAATATTTTTAATTTAATTCCTACTTATTAAATATTTTAAGTAGGAATTTTTAATATAGATAAAAATAATAAATAAGTAATTAATAATACTTTTTATTAATCTCGTGCTTTTGCACTGATAATAAAAAGAATAAAAGTGATAACAGTAATTATTTGATATTATTTAACCTAAATTTAATTTAATTTTCACGTTTAACCATCTATATTTACAAGTAGAGATAACTTATGATATTTTTAAATAATTTTATTTAATTATTTCTTTTGAATTTTTATGATAGCTTGTTTGTTCTATTTCTCCATTTATAAAATCATGATTTATTTTTTTTATAATTTTTGAATTGAAATTTATTATATAATTTTATTAATTTTTTTAAAATTAAAAGACTTAAATCGATGCATTCTTTTCTTAATCACATCTTTTGATAATATAATCGTTTTTAATTTTCAGTTTTTAAATTTACTTTTAT
>CAZDPH010000112.1:0-3219 GCA_964507285.1 uncultured Staphylococcaceae bacterium
CTGGAGACGCTGGTTATGATAATTTTGAGACAAGTAAAAGTTTAAATTGTGGATTATTCATCGAATTACAACAAAATATTACTTCATCTACATTAAATGGTTCATTCTCTGGATTAAAAATTAAATTACCTAGTTTCACTATTTTAAATAGTTAATAATCTAAAATTATTAATAATTAAATCTCTTTATTTAAAATAAAGAGATTTTTTAATATTTATTAATAAAATAAATACTAACTTAGAAATAATTTTTATATAATATAAGAGTCATTTTAAGGAGTATAGTATGAAGGAATTAGAAGAAAAGATATTAGTATCAGGAGTTATTCAAGATAATAAAATATTAAATGTTGATTCATTTGTTAATCATCAAATAGATGTAAGAATGTTAGATAAAGTATGTTTTGATATAGCTCAAAAATTTGATTATTGTGATAAGATTATTTCAATTGAATCAATAGGTATTCCTTTCGCAGTAGCAGTTTCTAGATTTATGGGTAAAGTACCTGTAGTATTTGCTAAAAGAAGTAAAGAAGCTCCTAGTAAAGAAGAATGCTATACTACTGAAGTTTATTCAAAAACACATTTCTCTAGTCAATACGCTAGTATTAATAAAGAATATATCTCAAAAGATGAGCATTGCTTAATTATTGATGCTTTCTTATCTAGTGGCAATTCTTGTTTAGGATTAATTGATTTAATTAATCAAGCAGGTGCTAAAGTAGTAGGAGTAGGTGTTGTAGTAGATAAAGAATATGAAGGTGGAAGAAAAAAACTAGAAGATTTATCTATTAAAGTTTATAGTAGTGCATGTGTTAAAGAATTAAAAGATAATACTCCTATTTTTGAAGAAAGAGATTAATTATTTAAAAAAGATTGATATTTTAAATATCAATCTTTTTTATAATAAAATAACTTTATAAATAACAAATCTTGCACTATGATATTGCCTAATCTTGCACTATGATATTGCCTAATCTTGCACTATGATATTGAAATATTGATAATTTTTATATAAAATAATATTAATAGAAATAGGTATAAATATGATAATTGATAAAAATAAATACAAAAAAAGAATTGTAGATCAAAATATTGAAGAATTATTAACTATTGCAGGTGCTATATGTATTGAAGGACCTAAATGGTGTGGTAAAACTTGGAGTTCTTCTTATCATTCTAAAAGCGAATTTTTAATAGGAAGTCCTGAAAATAATTTTTCTAATAGAAAACTCGCAGAATTAAATCCAAGTATTATTTTAAAAGGTGATTCTCCAAGAATGATTGATGAATGGCAAGAAGTTCCTTCTGTTTGGGATGCTACAAGATATGAAGTAGATAAAAGAGGATTAAATGGTCAATTTATTTTAACTGGTTCATCTACTCCTAAAAGTAAAGGTATTTTACATAGTGGTGCTGGAAGAATTATAAGATTAAAAATGAATACTATGTCTTTATATGAAGCAGGTAATTCTAGTGGTAAACAAAGTTTAAAAAATTTATGCAATGGAATAGTAAATGAAGGATTAGTAGAAGAAACTAATATTGAAGATTTAGCATATTATATTATTAGAGGAGGATGGCCTCAAAATATAAATGTTAATAAAGATAAAGCACATATAATGCCTAGAAGTTATATTGATAATATTTTAAATTATGATCTAGATAAATTAGATAATGATACTAATTATGATAAACATAAAGTTAATTTATTATTAAAATCATTAGCACGTAATGAATCTACTACTTGTAATATATCTACTTTAGTAAAAGATATATCATTTAATGAAAATGATGAAGTAGGAAGAAATACAATTAGTAAATATTTAGAATTATTAAATAGATTATTTATTACAAATAATCAATTACCATATTCTCCTTCAATAAGATCATCATTGAGAGTCAAACAAAATGAAAAAAGGCATTTCTTTGATCCTGCTATTGCGTGTGCTTTATTGAATTTAAATATTGAAAAATTATTAAAAGATTTAAATACTTTTGGATTTCTATTTGAAGCATTAGTAGAACATGATTTAGAAATATACGCTAATTCATTTGGAGCAAAATTATATCATTATCAAGATTATAATAATAACGAAATAGATTCTATTATTGAATTAGAAAATGGAGATTATTGTGCTTTTGAAATTAAATTAGGTGAAAATGGAGTAGAAGAGGGTTCTAAAAATTTAAATAGAATAGTTAAATATATGAAAGAAAATAACATTAAACCACCTTTAATTAAATGTGTTATTGTAGGTTTAGGTAATGCAATTTATAAAAGAAAAGATGATGTAATTGTTGTTCCTATAACTTCTTTAAAAAATTAAAAATTGCTTGCTACATGCAAGCAATTTTATTTAATTAATCTATTTTATAATCAGGATGTTCTTTATTATATGTATCTTTATAAATAGTATGATAATAATATACTAATTGATCTGTTGAATTACCTAAAAATAAACTTTTAACTTCTGAAGGAGTTTTACCTTTAAATTGGCTCTCAGATATTTTAAATTCATCATAAATAAATAATGTAGTATGTTTAATTTCACTTGTGGGTTCACTTTCATAAATATGATCTAGATAAAATGGAGTAAAAGAATATTTATAAACTTTATTACCATTACTATCAGTAGTGTAATAATCAATATAATCACTACCTACTCCATTAGAATATAAACTAACACCTTCAATTAAATTAGTAATACCTATAATTAAAATATGATCTTTAAAATATTCATCATTATATTCTTCAAATGGATCATATCCAATATAGTCTTTATTAGATGAAGAAAGTTCTCCTCTAAATTGATTATTTACTACATATTTAATAAATGAATTACTACTAGCTTTTAATTGAGAAGTGGAAGTAATTAAAGTATCGCTATAAAAACTTTTATCGTAATACTTATAGTTCCGATCATTATCTAATGTCCGTTGTTTTTCTATTTTCTTACTTGTTACTTTATAAAAATTATTGCTTTTATCATCACTCATTTCATCGTCAGGATTGATTTTATTTGGCTCACAACTACAAATAACTCCAAAAAGAGATAATAATGTTAATAATAAATTAAAATTCTTCTTCATATCAACAATTATATTTTATTTTTTATAATTTACAATAAAAAATCTTTTTATAATACTTAAAAAATAGTTTAAAATATATTATTCTATTATTGAGGTAAAATTATGTATTGTAAAAATTGTGGAAGAG
>CAZDPH010000113.1:0-3199 GCA_964507285.1 uncultured Staphylococcaceae bacterium
AGGAAATTTATTAATTATTAAGTTATGCATACCATTTTTCTATTTAATTAATTTATTTAGATTTAATAAATATTCTAATTTTATTTCTAAAAAAACAATTAAAAAGAATAAAAACATTAAATATTTATTATTAAATGGAAAAAATGATAAAGTAGTACTTCCTAATCAAAGTAGTAAAATTTATTCCTCTTTAAAATACCCAAATTTAAATTTTATTGAATTAGAAAATAAAGGGCATTCTTTACAATTAGAAGTAAATTCTGAAAAATATTTAATTTCTTTTTTAAATGATATGAAATCTAATAATTTTGATGGAAATAAATATGACTATGAATTATTAACTAAACAAGATGAAGAGGTTTATAATATAATATTTAATTTTTTGGAGAACTAATTATGAAAATATCTAATAATGTTTTAAATTCAAAAGAATTTATTAAATTAATAGAAACTTATGGTGATAATTTATTTGTAAATGATTTAATAAATGAATTTTTTGAAAATAGATTTGATATTAATAAAGAATCTATTGAATCTAAAATGAATGAAGAAAATATTGATTCAAATAAAGCTTTTGATTTATCTTTTTTAGAATCTTTAAATCTTGAAATGGATAAATTAACATTAAATAAATTAAAAGATTATGAATTACTACATATTGATGAATTAAATATAGCTGAATATAAAAATAATTCCTATTATAAAGATATTAAAATTAATGAATTTAATGAAAATGGATATCATTTATATTATAAAAGTTATCTACCTTACGAAACTTTTATTTATAAAGATATTACTTTAAAATCATCTAATTATTTAGAAATTAATCATTTAGGATATTTTAAAAATGAATTTAAATTAATTAGTTTAGATAAAAATGATGAAACTTGGATGTTAATATCTCCTCATGAAATTAATACAATGAAAAATTATATTTCTTTAATGAATGGAAATTGTTTAATTTATGGATTAGGACTTGGATATTTTCCATATATGTTATCTTTAAAAGATGATGTAAAAGAAATTACAATTATTGAAAAAGATAAAGAAATAATCAATATATTTAATAAATTTATTTTACCTCAATTTAAAAACAAGGAAAAAATTAAAATAGTTAATGAAGATGCTATTAAATTTAATAAAGATATTAAAGAAAATGAATTTGATAATGTGTTTATTGATCTATGGCATAATCAATTAGATGGATTAAAATTTTATTTGTATTTTAAACAAAATGAATTAAATTCTTCATCTTATTATTATTGGATTGAAGATAGTATTATTTGCTATCTAAGAAGAATGTTAATTACTTTATTAATTGAATATAAAGAAGGATTTACTTTTAAAAATTATAAAAAATTTCAATCATTTGAAGATAAAATTATAAATTCATTATATTTTGAATTAGAAAATAAAGAATTTAATAATATAAATGAAATTTATAATTTATTAAAAAACGAATCAATAAAAGAAATTGTTAAAAATTTAAAAGTAAAAATATTTTAAAAAAATATAAATGATTTATAATTATATTTGGATTTTAAAAAAGGAGAAATTATGTATAGTAAATATGCTTACGAAAAGTATAAAGATAAAACTGCTTTAGATTCTTTTAATAAAGAATATATTGAATTTTTATCTTCATGTAAAAATGAAAGATTAGTAGTTAAATACGCAATTAAAAAAGCTGAAGAAGCTGGATTCGTTGAATTATCAAAAAAAGATAAATTAGTTAAAGGTGATAAAGTTTATGTTTTAAATAGAAAGAAAAATATTGCTTTATTTGTAATTGGAGAAGAGCCTTTAAGTAATGGATTAAATATTTTAGGAGCTCATATTGATTCTCCAAGAATGGATTTAAAACAAAATCCATTATATGAATCTACTAACTTTGCTTTATTAGATACTCATTATTATGGTGGTATTAAAAAATATCAATGGGTTACAATCCCTTTAGCACTTGTTGGAGTTGTTTGTAAAAAAGATGGTTCTATAATCGATGTTAATATTGGATTAAATGAAAATGATCCTGTTATTGGAATTAGTGATTTATTAATTCATTTAAGTGCAGATCAAATGCAAAAGAAAGCAAGTGAAGTAATAAGTGGAGAATCTTTAGATGTAACAGTAGGCTCTTATCCTTTAGATGGAGAAGAAAAAGACGCTGTTAAAAAGAATGTATTAAAGATTTTGAAAGATAAATATAATATTGAAGAAGAAGATTTCTTATCTAGTGAAATTGAAGTAGTTCCAGCATTCCCTGCTAAAGAATATGGCTTAGATAGATCAATGGTCGCAGGATATGGACATGATGATAGAGTTTGTGCATTTACATCTTTTAAAGCAATTTTAGAAATGAAAGATGTTAAAAAGACTTCTTGTTGTATTTTAGTTGATAAAGAAGAAGTAGGAAGTATTGGTGCTACAGGTGCTCAAAGTAAATTCTTTGAAGATGTTATTGAAGAACTTTTAGAAAAAACTGAAGGAGCATCACACTTAAAATTAAGAAGAACATTATCTAATTCTAATATGTTATCAAGTGATGTTTCAGCAGGAGTTGACCCATTATTTTTAGGTGTTAATGAAATGAAAAATAGTTGCTTCTTAGGAAAAGGAATTGTTTTTAATAAATATACTGGAGCTAGAGGCAAAAGTGGATGTAATGACGCTAACGCTGAATTTATTGCACATTTAAGAGATGTTATGGATAGTAATAATATTTATTATCAAACTGCAGAATTGGGTAAAGTTGATCAAGGTGGAGGAGGCACAATTGCATATATTTTAGCAAATTTAAATATTAATGTTATTGATGCTGGCGTACCTGTATTAAATATGCATTCTCCTATGGAAATTGTTTCTAAAATAGATGTATATGAAGCTTATGAAGCTTATAAAGTATTCTTATTAAAAGCATAATAAATAAAATTAAATTATAAAGTTGTCTTTTAAAAGACAACTTTATTTTATTTATCGATAATAAGTTAATTAAAATTTAATATATCTTATAGTTTATTTATTTATTTATTTATTATAAAATATTAAAGTTATTTGAATATATTGTTTATGTTTAATCGATATTGAATTAAAAGGAGAAAAAGCAAAAAATGAATAAAAAATTATTAGGAATTGCTGCAGTAGCATTACTAGGAGTAAGTGCTGCATTTGCTGCTACTACATCTACAGTTTACTTTACTGC
>CAZDPH010000114.1:0-3164 GCA_964507285.1 uncultured Staphylococcaceae bacterium
AGATATTGAAATAGTAAAACCAAGTCCTGCCATTAAAACTTTTGCAATCTTATCTCCTTTTTCAATATTAGAAAGTTCAAATATCTTTTTTAATATTGGTAATATAATTACAAATAAAACTGTAGGAGAAATAAATAATCCTAGCAATAAAACCGATAATAAAAAGAAATTAATAAACGAATAAGTACTTTTTTTAGCAAGTTTTAAATTAATAAAAAATAATGCAATTCTTTTTATTAAAGAGGTTTTACTTAAAGCATAAGTACAAATAAAAGTAAAAATTAAAAATATCCAAGTTGAGTTTCCAAAACTTAATTGAAAAACTTTACTAAAACCTAAAGAATCTAAAAATCCTAAAGAAAATATGCAAAGTAAACTAGGCCAATCAATTCCAATTGTTAACCATAAAATAAGCGAAGAAGCAAAGATACAAATTACTCCCATAGCATCCATTGTTAAAACATTATTTGTAGGAATATATTTTCCAAATAAAGACAAAAGAATGCAAATAGGAATAATAATCAATCTATAAATTTTATTATCTTTTAATTTCATATTAATTAATTTTTTTCCTTAAAATATCATATTTAGTTAAATTATAAGGACATTTAACAAATAATTTTTGTTTAACTTTTTTTGCTTCTTCTATTTTATTTCCTTTTTCATCTAATATTTCTTCAACTATAAATTTTTTATTAAATGAATCTCCGTTAGATAAAATCTCAATTTCATCTCCAAGCAAAAATTTATTCCTTAATTCAACAATTGCGTATCCATCTTTAGAATCTTCAACGCACATTGCAACAAAATCATGTGTTTGAGAAAGTCTTGAAGATTCGATATAAGTTTTTTGATCACTATTAAAATAAAATCCAGTTGTAAAATTTCTATTTGAAGATTTTTTAAGTTCTTCTAAATAATTAAAATCACTTTCTTTATTATTTAAATAATTATCAATTGCTCTTCGATAAGCATTAATAACAGTTGCAACATAATAAGTAGATTTCATTCTTCCTTCTACTTTAAAAGAATGTATTCCAGCTTCTATTAATTCTTTAACATGTTCAATTAAACACATATCTTTACTATTTAAAATATATGTACCTCTAGAATCTTCCTCAATAGGATAATATTCATCTTTAATAGATTCTTCATTTTTACTAGTTAAAGCATAATTCCATCTACAAGCTTGGACACATTCCCCTTTATTAGAATCTCTACCTACAAAATAATTTGATAATAAACATCTTCCAGAATATGAAATACACATTGCTCCATGACAAAAACATTCAATATCAATTTCATCACCTACAGCATCTTTAATTTCTTTAATTTCTTTTAAAGATAATTCACGAGCTAAAACTAACCTTTTAGCACCTAGTTTAACCCACATCTTAGCACTATAAATATTAGTAACATTTGCTTGAGTAGACACATGTAATTCTAAAGAAGTATATTCTTTTACTAACGAGGCAATCCCTAAATCGCTAACAATTACTCCATCTGCTTCACTTTTTTCTAAAGATAATAAATATTCTTTCAATCCAATAAAATCAGGATTATGAGCTAGAATGTTAACTGTAACATAAACTTTAACATTAAAAGAATGAGCATATTGAACAGCTTCTTTAATTCCTTCTTCGTCGAAATTATTTGCAAAAGCACGTAATCCAAATTTTTTACCTGCAAAATAAACAGCATCTGCACCATAATGTATAGCAGCTTCTAATCTTTCTTTATCTCCAACAGGAGCTAATAACTCTATTTTTTTATTCATAACTTGAATATTTTACTATTTTTTAAACTTCTTGGCTATAATAATGATAAAACGAATAAAAAGAAATATTTTTAGAAATAATGAAAAAATCTGATTTTTCTAAAATGAAATTTTAAAACAAAAATATAATGAACTGTACCCAATGTCAAGGACAAATTGCTATATAATTCAATTTTCAATATTTTTCTTTTTCTCTTATATTTTTTAGATCTTATAATTTCTCCTCCATTTAATAAATATTGATAATACTCAACTGGTATTTTAGAAGCAAGATTAGTATTTAGTCTATCAGTATTATAATAATCAATCCAATCGTCTAAAATTTTATAAACATCAAAATCATCATTGCTTTGTTTGTTAAATCTCCAATTTCATCTTTCATATGTCCAAAGAATGATTCTTGACGAGCATTATCCCAACAATTTCCTTTTCGTGATATTGATCTAATAAGATTCATTTCTTCGACAGTATCGATAAAAACATGGAATATGTAGTGACTACCCTGATTCGAATGAATTATCGTTTCATTAGTTAGTTCATTTCCATATTCCTCTATAAGTATAATAAGAGTTTCTTTTACAAAATCAATTTTAAGTGATAGTGAATATTTATAAGTCAAAACTTCTTTTGTACATGTATCTAAAATTGTTGAAAAGTAGATAAAACAGTCATTAAATGGAATATAAATAATGTCTGTTAATAAGTATTTTTTAGGTTCATTATCAACAAAATGACGATCTAAAATATGGCAGTTTTTCAAAATAAGTGCGCAATCTCATACTCAATCACTTCCTTAGGTGTTTTCCAATCTAAACATTTTCTAAGTCTGTTGTTTAATAAATTTATTACTTCAAATATTTCTTCTTCAGTAATCTTCTCGAAATTTGTCTTTTTTTGAAAAAAATTCTCTTAATAATCCATTAGAATTCTCATTTGTTCCTTTTTGTCAAGCACAAAAAGCATCTATAAAATAAACTGGAATTTTTAATTCTTCCTCGATTTTAGATGAGCAAAGAAACTCACTTCCACAATCACAAGTAATTAAATTAAAAACTTTTTTAGGACGTAAAGAAACGATTTTTTTAATTGCCTCATACATTGATTCTGATGTTCGATTTGAAATTTTTAAGCAAATGTACAACCTACTTTTTCTTTCAACAAAAGTTGCTAAACAAACTTTTGATTCGCCTCTACTAGGTAAAACAGGTGTCTAACTCCCAATGTCCAAAAAATTCTTTACTTCTTTGATTTTTAGGTATTTTGTGCACAGATTTATCATGAGCAAACCTTAATGTTCTTCGGTCACTTTTAAGTTTAAGAAGCTTACCTTTATGTCTTAAATTTTCAAAAGTAATTCCATCGATTTTGTTTAAATAAATCCATCGAT
>CAZDPH010000115.1:0-3158 GCA_964507285.1 uncultured Staphylococcaceae bacterium
GAAGTCCGTCTTGAATGCCTTTTAAAATGTTCATAATTCATCTAATAATTTATCAACTTTTTTCATCTTTTTAGTTTTTTTATTAATTAATTTTCCTTTAAAAAAGACATATTGAGGATTTTTTAATGCTCTTAAATCATTTAAAGGATTTTCTTTTACAATTAATAAATCAGCATATTTATTAATTTCAATACTACCAGTTTCTTTATCGATTCCTAAAATTTTAGCGTTATTTAAAGTTGCACTATAAATTGCAAAATTATTATCAACACCATTAACAAATTTAGAAAAATAAAATAATTCTCTCCACATATCGTAATGAGTAATCATTGGACAACCTGAATCTGTACCTAAACCTACAATAATATTTTTATTTAAACAACTAGAAGATAGTTCAATCATTTGATTAAATAAATAATTTGAATTAAAAGTTGCAACTTCATCATATCCAAATAATTTTGGATCAATCATTTTTAAAGGTATTGCAGCAC
Source organism: uncultured Staphylococcaceae bacterium (assembly GCA_964507285.1). Classification (GTDB taxonomy): domain Bacteria; phylum Bacillota_I; class Bacilli_A; order RFN20; family CAG-826; genus Onthovivens. The sequence goes on from CAZDPH010000115.1 coordinate 492, forward strand.
TTAAAGTTTGAACATATATTCCATTTCTATCTTTAAATTTATCTAATAAATTATCATCAACCATTGCACCATGTTCAATGGTGTCAACTCCATTTAATATAGCAGCTTCCATACCTTCTTTGCCTTCAACATGAGCAGCAACTTTATAGTTATATTTATGAGCTTCTTCACATATTACTTTAACCATATCTGGATTCATTTTTAAAAGACCTATTACTCCTTTTTGGGTAGTATCTAAAATCCCTCCAGTAACCATAATTTTTATTAAGTCACTATTATTTTCTTTATGTTCTTTTACCATATTAATAGCTTCATCATTTGTTAAAGCAGCTTTAGCAACCGTTCCATCCATATGACCATTTTTAGGACCTATAGCGTAATCACTTGTAATAATTCTAGGGCCTTCATATTTATTAGAATTAATTAAATCTCTTAATTTTCCATCAAAATACGAAATACCTCCAACTGTTCTAATGGTGGTTGTACCACTATATAAGGCATTTTGAGCATTTTTTAAGCAAACTCTTAAAATTATATATTTTCCTAATTTTGTTTTTTCTAAATTTTTAATTAAGTTTTGTTTATTTGCTACTTTACTTTTTGATAATTTACCACTTGAAGGTAAATGAGAATGTAAATTTATAAGGCCTGGAATTACATAAGATCCATTTAAATTTAAAATTTGACAATTATTATCAATAATATTTTTTTCTATTTTAATAATTTTTTCATCCTTAATTAAAATATCGTAATTTTCTAAAATATTGGAATTTTTTGTACCATCAATAATGTTACAATTTTTTAATAATATATTTTTTATAATTTAAATTATAAATAATATTATTTTTTAATGATAGATTTTTTTTATTAATATTAATTTTCGTTGAGTTCATTTTTAATTTGTGATATAAATAAATTTATGAAAGAAATCAAGTTAAAAAATATAAATGGTATAAAAGTTATAGATGGAAGAGTTATACCTACACCAAAAAAAGATATTATTAATAAATATTGCTATAAAGTTTTAACTACTAAAGCGATGCAATTTTCTATTATCTATCCTGATTATTTAAAATTAATTGAAATTAATAAGGAATTCGACGAAGAAGTATTAACTAAAGAAGGAGATATTGTAATTAAAAAATCCTATCCTTTTGATCCTTGTTATATTTTTAAAGAAGATGAAAATTTATTAGTTTCAAGTTTTTCTGTAGTAATTAGAGATTTACCTAGCGATATAAATGTAGGATATTTATTAGCGTATTTAGATTCTGAACGTGGCTTTGAAGAAGTAAATAAAACTTTGACTGATGGTAAAAGTAAGATTATTATGTCAAAGAATCAATTATTAGAATTAAATGTATTATTACCAGATATAAAAACTCAAAAAGAAATTGGAGATAAATTTTTATCCAATTTAAAAATAGTTAGAAAAACAAGTAAATGTATAAAAGAAAATCTTATAATGGTAGATAGTTTATTAAAACAAAAAGAATAATTTTAAATTATTCTTTTTTTAATTCTCTTTCCATTAATAATCTCACTTCTTCACTAGGCTTTTTATTATTATATAAAACGTTATAACAACTTCTAGTTAATGGCATTTCAATATTTAATTTTTTACTTGCTTCATAAAGATATTTACAAGCTACAACACCTTCAACTGTTTTAGTATTTTTTTCTAAAATTTCTTTAGCTGAGTTTATTTTTCCAATTTCATAACCTAATGAATAGTTTCTTGATTTAAAAGAAGAACAAGTTAAAAATAAATCTCCAATTCCAGTTAAGCCTAAATAAGTTTCCTTTTTTGCTCCCATTTTTATTCCAAAGAGAGTCATTTCATGTAATCCTCTAGTAATTAATGCAGCTTTAGCGTTTTCTTTATATCCTAGTCCCATTGCAATGCCACTACAAATTGCAATAACATTTTTAATACATGCTCCATATTCAGCACCAATTTCGTCATCATTTGAATAAATTCTAAAATATGATGTTGAAAATAGTTTTTGTACTTTTTTAGAGTATTCAATATTTCTACACACTGCACTAATTAAAGTTAATTCTTTATTAGCAACTTCAATTGCAAAAGAAGGCCCTATTAAAGTAACTACTTCTTGATATTTAAAATCTTTTAAATTATCTCTTATTGTTTCTGATAATGGCTTAAATGTTTTTTGATCTAAACCCTTTGATACATTTATAATTAAAGGATTATTTGAACAATATTTTTTAATTGATTCACATATAGAAACTAAACTAGTAGAAGGAGTTGCAATTAAGATGATTTCTGGATTATATTCTTTTAAAGAATATTCTAAAGAATTACTAGCTTTAATGTTTTTATTTAAATTAATGTTTTCTAAATATTTTTTATTTGAATGATTTAAATTAATTTCATTTACTTCATCTATATTTCTTCCATAGATTAAACATTCATGATTATTATCGCTTATTACATTTGCTAAAGCACTTCCCCATGCTCCACTTCCTAAAACTAATATTTTCATAAAAATATTATATAAAATATATTTAAAATCTCAATTTTAAAATATGTTTAATAACTATGAGTTTTTTTTGATATAATAATTTTATTAAATTATTTATTTAAGTTTTGAGGACTCTTTAAAATATGAATAAAATTAAAAAAATAAGTTTAATAACATTATG
>CAZDPH010000116.1:0-3154 GCA_964507285.1 uncultured Staphylococcaceae bacterium
CATCCTGAATCTAAACATGCTAAATCATTATTAGTATTTTTAGAATAAATTAATATTAATTTATTTGAGTTATAAGTAGGATCTTTACCTAAAATAGATATTAATTTATTTCTTAAAATATCTAATTTTTCATTTTCTAATACTAATATTTTAGTATTTAAATAATTTCCAAGTGCTACAGGAGCTTTATTTCCAGCATCTAAAATCTTATTTAAATCTTCTTCACTTATATTTTTAGAAGAATAACTTCTATAACTTCTTCTTAATCTAATTGCATCATCTAATTCCATAATTTATTACCTCTTTTTAATATATCTTAAAAAGAGAGAAAATAATTTCTCTCTAATTAATTTTTTATTCAATTCCTCCAAAACGTTTAATTCTTAAATATCTATCTTTACATGCTTTAAAATTCTTTTCAAGCAATTCTTCAGCGTGTTCTGGATTTACTTTATTTAACATATTATAACGAGTTTCTTTCATTATAAATTCTCTAATTTTAGTAAAATCAGGTTCTTTAGAATCTAAAATTAAACATGGTTTATTTTCTTTTTCAAGTCTAGGATCATATCTAAAAGGTATGAAATATCCACATTCTACTGCAGCTTTTTCAGTTTCAATAGAATTTACCATTCCTCCTTTAATACCTTGATTAATACAAGGAGCATAACAAATAATTAAAGAAGGTCCATTATAACTTTCTGCTTCTTTAAATGCTTTTATTGCTGCAATAGGATTAGCACCTAATGCAATTTGAGCAACATAGACATTTCCATAACTCATTGCCATTAATGCTAAATTCTTTTTATTTTGACGTTTTCCACTTGCACTAAATTGAGCAATTTGACCTGCTTGAGAAGATTTAGATGCTTGTCCTCCAGTATTAGAATAAACTTCAGTATCTAATACCATAACATTAATATCATCTTCACTTGCAATAATATGATCTAATCCACCATATCCAATATCGTATGCCCATCCATCTCCTCCAATAATCCAGATAGATTTATCAAGTAAGTCATCTTTATATTTTAAAACTTCTTTAATTTTTAAATCTTTACTAGATTCAATGGATTTAATTAAATTAGGAATAATTTCTCTTTCTTTATCTTTATTTTTAATATTTTCTAAATAAGAATCAATTAATGATTTTAATTCATCTTCAATATCTCTTGATTTAGATTCAATAAGTATTTTAGAAATAACACTTAACTTATAATCAGTAGCAAGTCTCATTCCATATCCATATTCTGCATTATCTTCAAATAATGAATTACTCCATGCTATACCATTACCATTATTATCTTTAATAAAAGGAGTAAGAGGAGTAGATCCATTATAAATAGAAGAGCATCCTGTAGCATTAGCAATTAATAAATCTTTACCAAATAATCTAGATAATAATTCATAATATGGAGTTTCTCCACATCCTGCACATGCTCCACTAACTTCCATATAAGGCATTAAAAATCCAATTCCTTTAACTGTATTAGTAGAAAATTTATCATCTTTATATTTTACATGTTTATATAGATATTCTGCATAATCTGCTTTATCAAATTCACCTTTAGCATCTACCATTTTTAATGCATAATGATCATTATTTAATCTTTCTGCAGTTTTATTAGCCATACATTCTTTAACACATAATCCACATCCTACACAATTTCTAGGAGATACTTGTAAAATATATTTCATATCTTTTGTGTTAGGACCAATAGCGTCTTTTACTAAATCATTTAATCCTTTAGGGCCTGAAGAAATTTCTTCTTCTGTTAATAAAAATGGTCTAATAGTAGCATGAGGACATACAAATGCACACTCATTACATTCAATACAATATTCTTTATTCCATGAAGGTACTCTATCTGCTATTGAACGTTTTTCTTTAAAAGTAACATTAGGTAACATAGTACCATCTAATAATTCATATTTAGTAAAATTAGATACTGGAATATCATATCCATCTAAAGATCCTACTAAAGATACATAAGAATCAAAATAATCATCATTTGTATTTACTTTAACTTTATTATAATCTAAATTAATCCATGAAGGATCTACTTTAATTTCTTTTAATCCATTTGTACCTGAATCAATTGCTTTATAATTTAACTCTACTATTTCTTGTCCTTTTTTAGAGTATGTTTTTTCTGCTAATTTCTTCATCCATTTATTAGCTTCATTATAATCCATAATTTGAGGATTTAGATAGAAGAAAGCTGATTGTAAAATAGTATTAGTATGTCTTCCCATTCCTATTTCTAAAGCAATTTTATTAGCATCAATAATATAAAATTTAGCGTGCTTACTTGCTAATTGATATTTAACTCTATTAGGTAATGAGTTAATTAACTTTTCTTCATCCATACTTGTATTAAGTAAGAATGTTCCATTATCTTTAAGATTCTTTAACATATCATATTTCATTAAATAAGAATCTAAAGAACATGAAATAAAATCAGCATTTTCAATATAATAAGTAGAATGAATTGGTTCTTTTCCAAATCTTAAATGACTTCTTGTAACTCCTCCTGATTTTCTAGAATCATATGCAAAATAAGCTTGAGCGTATTGATGAGTTGCGTCTCCTATAATTTTAATTGATGATTTATTAGCACCTACTGTTCCATCACTTCCTAATCCATAAAATAAACAAGAAGAATAAGAATGTTTAATTGAATAATTATCATCACATTTTAAAGATAAATGAGTAACATCATCATTAATTCCAATTGTAAATCCATGGAATTCATTTCCTGTTAACATAATATCAAAAATAGCTTTTATGTGTTTAGGTTGAGTATCTTTAGAAGATAATCCATATCTTCCTCCAATAACTTTAATATCTTTAATATTTTCTAATTTTAACGCACTAGAAACATCTTCAAATAAAGCTTCTCCAACACTTCCTAATTCTTTTGATCTATCTAAAACTGCTATTTCTCTAACACTTTGAGGTAAAGCTTCTATTAAGTCTATTGCACTAAAAGGACGATATAAATGTACTTTAACCATACCAACTTTTTCGCCTTTAGAAATTAAATCATTTACAACTTCATAGATAGTTTCATTTACACTTCCCATTGCAATAATAACTTTAGTAGCGTCTTTAGCACCATAATATACAAAAGGAGCATAATTTCTTCCTGTT
>CAZDPH010000117.1:0-3149 GCA_964507285.1 uncultured Staphylococcaceae bacterium
AAATAAATAAATCTAATACATATTTTTTAACATCTTTAGGCTTTTCAATGAATTTTAATTTATGCATTAATTCATTAATTTCTTCTTGAGAGAAATTATTAATTTCCATTAGATTCATTACTCCAATATCATAGACATTAGAATAAATATTATTTCGTAATCCAAATGCAATATTATCAAATACATTTAAATGTGGGAATAAAGCATACTTTTGAAATACAGTATTAATTGGTCTTTTATGAGATGGTAAAGACGCAATATCTACACCATCTAAAAGTAATTCTCCTTCTTGCATACTTTCAAATCCACCAATAATTCTTAAAGTTGTAGTTTTTCCACAACCAGATGGTCCTAAAAATGTAACAAATTCATTTTCATAAATTGATAAATTGAAATTATCTAAAATAACATTATTCCCATAGGATTTTTTAATGTTTTTTAGTTCAAGAATTTTAGATACCATAATGTATTCTCCAAGTATTTTAAAATTTAAACATAATGATTATATACTTATTTTTTTATGTGTCTATCTTTTTTTAATTAAATTTAAAAATATTTTTTAATAAAAAATATCGTTCATTAATTAATGAACGATATTTTAATTTATAACATATCTTTTAAGAAATCAGGAATTAAACTTTCTTCTTCATCATTTTTAGAAATATTTTCTTCATTATTAAGTGAATTAATTTGTTCTAAATTTTCTTTTTCAATTGATGTTTTGAATTTATTTTCTTCTTGAGTAGCTTTCATTTTTGTTAATGTATCAACGCTGAAATTACCTTCTGGATTAACTGAGAAATCATATTCTTTATCAAAATCACCTGCAATAATTGAAACCATAATTTGATCATCTAATTGATCATTAACAGCAACACCAGCTTTTAAATCTATTGTACCTCCACTTTTAGCAACTAATCTTTGAATACAAACATTGTAATCGATTAAAGTTACTTTAGGACCACAAGTAATATGACAAATCGCTTTTCTAGCACCCGTTATTGATTGTTCAATTAAAGGACATGCTAAAGCATCATCTGCAGCATCAATAGCATTATTGCTTCCACTTCCACTTCCAAATCCAATAAATGCAACTCCACTATTTTCTAAAGTATTTTTAACATCTGCAAAGTCACAATTAATGTAAGAAGGCATTAAAACTAAATCAATAACTGTTTTAACACTACGAGCTAAAACTTCATCAGCAGCACCGAATGCTTGAGCAATTGGTAAATTACCTCTATTTAATAATAATTTATCATTACTTACAACAATTAAAGAATCACAAGCTTCACGTAATTCTTTTAAACCTTCAACTGAAGTATCAATTTTTTTATCACCTTCAAAAGTGAATGGACGAGTAACAATTGCAACTGTCAATGCTCCACATTCTTTACATATTCTACTAATAACAGGAGCAGCACCAGTTCCGGTTCCACCACCCATACCAGCAGCAATAAAAACCATTTTTGCTTGAGAAACTATTTTTCTAATTTCTTCCTCACTTTCTTCAGCGGCTTTTCTGCCTATTTCAGGATCTCCTCCAGCTCCAAGTCCACCAGTTGTTTCTTCTCCTAAAACAATTCGATTTGAAGCTTTTGATAAAGCTAAAGCTTGTTTATCAGTATTAGCAACGTAAAATTCTACATTTCCAATGTCTTCATCAATCATTCTATTTACAGCATTATTACCTGCTCCACCTAAACCAATAACAATAATTTTAGCAATTGGTTCAAAACTATCTAATTCATTTGGATACATATTTTACTCCTTATAATTCATCATCTTCTTCACTATACACATTATTTTCACGATTTATTTTAGTTATTTCAATTCTTGTATCATCTTCTAAAGATCCTTTATAAGTGGAAACAAACGAAATAGCACCTAAAGCTTTAACATCACTTGGAGAATCTCCTCCAAAAGCATTATATTTATAAAAAACTAATTTATTTGATGGATATAGATAACTAATAAATTCTTTAAATCCATTTATTTTTGTAGAATTTCCAATGAAAACTAAAGGAATATTACTCTTTAAATCATTATAATCATTTAATAAAGTATCAACGCAATTAGAAAACATTTTTTTCCATTCATTTAAAGAAGAACTTACTACTTCATTTAAATCATTTTTGTTAAATTTTTTAATCGATCCATCATCACTTTTAACCTCAATAATTGGAGGATTAAATTCATTTTCTCTAGTGTCAAATCCGTAAATTTTCTTTAAATTTTCAGCATTTTCCATTGATATTTCAAAATTATTTGCAATATCTTTAGTGACATCATATCCACCTAAAGAAAAATATCTAGATCCAAATACTTTATTATTAGCAATAAATGACACAATAGTGTTATCACTATTATAATCAATTAACAAATATTTTTGTAAATCTAAATTTTCTTTTTCAAGTAATGAAGCAACACCTAGAGGTGCAATTACAACTTTTTTAATACCAAGACCAGCATTAATAATTGCATTTTTAACATTTTCTACATATTCTTTAGGTAAAGAATAAACATGTGAATTTACTTTTATTTCTTTTGAAACAAATCCTAAAGGTGGCTCGTTAAAGGCTTTGTTATTATCTAAAAAGAAAACAGAAGGAACAATATCTACAATTTCATTATATTCTCCCACTGATAATTTTTTAGCCATATTAATAACGTTTTTAATATCAAGTTTTTGAATTTTTGAATCAATTGAAGTAGTTTCTGTTGTATTTTCAGATTTAAATACATCTAGTCCATAAGGTTGTAAAATTAATACTACTTCATTTAATTCAATTTTAAGTCTTAATTCATCATCATCAATTACTTTAATTTTCTTTAAATCATTTGTTAATGAATTAACATCAAAAATATCTCCATCTTTATTGGATGAAGTTAAAGGATATTCTTTTTTATAAATAACACTAATCTTATCATCATATAAATAACCAAAAGTTAATTTAAATGAGTTATTTTTTAATTCAATAGTGCCATAAGGATTTACAATATTATTCATATTAAATATTATAAATTGAATTAGTTAAAATTGCTATTTATTTATAAATATTAAAATAAAATTGATAGAATATTGCGCTTAATAGTTAGGTGAGCGTAAAGATTTATTAGGCGCAATATTATTTAAATATCTTATTTCT
>CAZDPH010000118.1:0-3116 GCA_964507285.1 uncultured Staphylococcaceae bacterium
CTAAAGAGATTTTATCTTATAATTTAGATTCTAATAATAAAAATGATGATTTAAAAGAAAAAGAAAATCAAAAGAATAAATTATTAGATTTAATTAAAGAAAAAAATAATAAATCTATTTATAAACATTCTTATTCTTCTTTATCTCATTTAAATAAAGATATAGATATAAATGAAGATGATAAAGAAGGAATAGTAAATGAAAGTTTAAGTGAGTTTGATTTAAAAGGAATCTCATTTAATCAAGAATATAATAAAGAAGAAAATAATAATATTATAAATAATGAATTTAAAAAATTCCCTAAAGGAAGTAATATGGGTAGTTTACTTCATGAAATATTTGAAAAGATAGATTTTATAAATTATAAGAATAATTTAGATAATTTAATTAAAAGAATGTTTAATAAATATGGGGAAGAAGCCTCTTTAAATAATATTAAGTTAACTAAAGAAATAATAGAAAATACAATTGAATCTAAATTTAAATTAATAAAAGGAAATAAATTATTAATAGAAGAATTTTCTTTAAAGAATTTAGAAAATAAAGATAAATTAAGTGAAGTAGAATTTAATTTTAATTTAATTCCTAATGAATTAAGTAATTATTCTAATGGATTTATTGATTTAATATTTAAAAATAATGAGCGTTATTCAATTATAGATTGGAAAAGCGATAATTTAAGTGATACTTTTAATTCTTATAATAATTTAAATGATTTAAAGACTCAAGTAGATGAAAGATATTCAATTCAAAGAGTACTTTATTCTTATACATTAATTAAATTTTTAAAATCTATATATAAAGATAAAGATGAAGAATTTATCTTTAATAATCATTTTGGAGGTATTTATTATGTATTTATTAAAGGTTGTAAAAAGAATACTCCAAATGGAATATATTCTCATTCATGGAATTCTTTTAAAGAATTAAAAGAATCTTATGATGAAATAATTTATAAAAAGGTAAAGAAATAATATGGATATTTGTAAGTTTAATGAAATATTAATTAAATATAATTTAATGAATAAAGTATGGATTTATTCTAGTAGATTAATATCTTCTAAAATAAATAATGATAATAAAGATGAATATTTAAAATTATTTTCTATTTTATTTTCTTTAATTGATGATGGAAATATCTGTATGTCTTTAAATAAAGATATTTTAAAAAATAAATGGAATAATAAAATAGAAGGAATTAAAACTCAATATGAATCTTCTTTAAATGAATTAGATATCTTAAAAGAAGAATCTAATAACTCAATTGATTTTTATTTAGAATCTATAAAAGATTTAAATGAATTAATTGGAAAAGATAAATTATTTATTATTGATAAAGATTATTTATACATTAAAAAGTATTTTAATTCTAAAGAAAGTATTAAAGAAAATATTGATAAATTATTTAATATTAATTTTAAATCTAGTAATGTTATTGATTATAAAGATATTAGAAAAGATAGTAATTTTGAATTAAGTGAAGGTCAAGAAAAAGCAGTTATAGAAGGCATAAATAAAAATTTAATTATTACAGGAGGACCAGGTACTGGTAAAACTACTTCAATTTTATTTTTATTAATTAATATTTTAAAAAATAATGAAAATATTAAAGTTAATTTAATAGCACCTTCTGGAAAAGCTAGTTCTAGAATGAAAGAAAGTATTATTAATGGAATTAATAATAGTTTAAGTGAAGAATTTAAAAATAATAATATAGAATTAATTAATAAAATAAAATCTTTAGAAGAATCTACAATTCATAGATTATTAGGAGTTAATTTAAAAGATAAAGGATTTATTTATAATAAAAATAATAAATTTGATTCTAATAATGTATTTGTTATTGATGAAGCAAGTATGATTGATATTAATTTATTTTCTTCTTTAATTGAATCTATTTCTATAAATTCAAGAATTTTTATTATGGGAGATGAAAATCAACTTCCTTCAGTAGATGTAGGAAGTGTTTTTGAAGGCTTATTACATAAAAATAGCTTAAAGAATAATATTATTAAACTTGATGAATCTAAAAGGTTTAAAAAAGGATCTCCAATTTATGAATTAGCAAGTAATATTAATAATGGAAATGATTTAAATTTAAAAGAAGATGATTTTAAAGATCCTAAAGAATTTAAAATTATTCCTAATGAAAAAAGTAAATATCCAATTTATTATTATTCAGATAGTAATGATAATGATAAAGAAATTATTAATAATATTATTTCTAAATGGAATGATTATTTCTATAAAAACTTAAAATCTATGTCAAAAGATTTAGATTTTAATGATTATGAATCTTTAAAGAAATTATTTTCTTATTCAGAAGAATCTAAGATATTATGTGCAGGTAATATAGGTTCTAGAGGAGTTTTAAATATTAATTTATTAATTAGAAGATTAAATAATTTAAATAAAAATTTAAATTCTTATTCAGAAGGTGAAATAGTAATGATTAATAAAAATAATAAATCATTAGATTTATATAATGGAGATTCTGGGTTAATTGTATCTTTCAAAAATGATGATAATTTATATTTTATGGTTAAAAAAACATCTAAGATTACTTCTAAAAATGAATATTATAAAAATAAAATATTTAAAAATAATGATTTTATTTTTTATCCTCTTTCTTTACTATCTAGTAATGAAATTGATTTAGCTTATTCAATTACTATTCATAAATCTCAAGGATCTGATTATCCTTCTATTTTAGTAATATTACCTAAGAATGAAAATCATCCTTTAATTAATCGTCAAATAGTGTATACTGCAATTACACGTACTAAAGGATCTACTTATATTTATTCTTCTTTAAAAGTTTTAAATAAATCTAAAGATACTGTATTAAAAAGAGACACTAATATAGATTAATTTAATAAAATAATAAAAATTTTAAATGTATAAATAGCTAATATTATTTATTTGAAAAAGAGATAACTAATTTTTATTTTAATAATTGATAATAATATCATTATTTAAGTATTAAAACTAGCTTATACTTATTTATATGGATTCACTTGAGTATTTTATTAACGCAATTAATAATAATGAGTTTGTATGTATAGAAGTGAATGTCAATGAATCAAAAAGAGATGAAGATGTAAGTCTTCAGCTTT
>CAZDPH010000119.1:0-3054 GCA_964507285.1 uncultured Staphylococcaceae bacterium
TCTGATAATATTATAAATAAATTATTTACAGGATTTTATTCTACAAAATTTATTATTAAAACTATATAATATTTTTATGTTTAAGAGAAATGAAACAAAAAGTTTTTTAATTGGTAATGTAAAAATAGGTGGTAATAATAAAGTTATTATACAATCAATGTGTGATATAAAAACATCTAATTATAAAGAAGTAATTAAGCAGATCAATATTTGTAAAAACAATGGGGCAGAAATGATGCGAATTAGTATTACTGATTTTGATGATGTAAATGCTATTAAAAAAATAAAAGAAAATACCGATATTGTATTAATTGGAGATATTCATTATTCAAGTATGTATGCAATTAAAGCAATAGAAAATGGTATCGATAAAATAAGAATTAATCCAATTAACACCCCTAAAAATGAATTAATTAAAATAATTGAATGTGCAAAAAAACACAATACCGCTATAAGGATTGGATTAAATGAAGGTTCGACCACGCCAGAAGGAAAAAACTTAAATACAATTGATGAATTAATTAATGAATGCTTAAAATCTATAAAATTATTTGAAAGTTACGATTTTAAAAAAATAGTTTTGTCAATTAAAACCTCTTCTCCTTTAAAAACAATTGAAATTTATAAAAAATTAGCTGATTTAACTGATTATCCATTACATATTGGTGTAACTGAGAGTGGACTAGAAGATATAGGCATTATTAGAAGTTCAGTAGGTTTAGTTCCACTTTTATTAGATGGCATAGGCAATACAATAAGAATTTCATTGACACAAAATCCATTATTAGAAATTAAAACATGCAAACGACTTTTGCATGAACTAAATTTATATGATGATTATCCAACAATAATATCTTGTCCAACTTGTGGCCGATGTAAAGTTTCAAATATGAAATACATTGTTGAAAAAATAACAGAATATTTAGAAGAAAACAATATTAATATAAAAATTTCAATTTTAGGATGTATTGTAAATGGAATTGGTGAAGGAAAAAATTCCGATATAGGATTAGCTGGACAAAATGGTAAATTTATTATTTTTTCAAAAGGAAAAATAATAAAACAAGTCGATGAAAATAATTTATATGTTGAATTAATTAAAGAAATAAATAATTTTATTCAAAAAAAAGAAGGACTCACCTTATTATCTTGATGAGCCTTCTTTTTTATATCTTTCAGTCATTTGTCGACGTATATCTTGTTTTATAATTTTTCTTTTATATTTTCTTTTTTCTTTTTCAATTTCTTGTTTAACTTTCTTCTTATACCCAGGTTTCACTTTATTAGAGGAATTCTTCTTTCTAATAATATCAATTTTTTCATCTAATTCAGTTTTTTGCTTATATCTCTTTTTTTGCTTATTTTCTGGCTTTTTATCAAGTTCAATTTTATTATTATTAATTTTCAAATATTCAAATTCAATATTTAATTCAGAAACTCTATCTAAATCATTTAAATGGTCATTATCATAAAATAAATAAGAATTTCCATCTTTTCCCATTCTACCAGTTCTACCTATTCTATGTAAAAAATATTCAATATTAGAAGGTAAATCAACACTTAAAACATCACTAACATCTTCTACATCTATACCTCTTGCAGCAATATCACTACAAACTATAATTTGAAATTCGTTATTTTTAACTCTTTTAAAAATTGATTTTCTTTCTCTAGGTGACATATCACCATTTATCATTGCACAATTATATTTTTCATTTTTTAAGTAAGTATACAATTCTTTTACTTTTTCTTTTTTACTGCAAAAAATAAAAAGTAAATATGGATTAATACTATCAATAAAGATCTTAGTAGATTCTAAATAATTAATATGTTTAGTATTAATTAAAAAATTATTAATATTTTTTGGAATTAATTCATCATTCAAATCTAGATAATAATCTGGAGAAATGTATTTTTTTAAAAAAATCTCTACTTTTTTATTAATTGTTGCACTAAAAACACCAATATTAATATTATTACATTTATCAATAAATTCACCAATATCATCAAAAAAATCATTTTCGCTAAGCATATCAACTTCATCTAAAATAATAGTTTTAATATTTTCGAAGCTAAAATTAGATTTTTCACTAATTGCTTTAAGTCTTCCAGGAGTACAAACTATAATTTCTGAATTATTATTTTCAGCATCATGCAAATTTTTATTAAAATCAATACCATTAGTAAATACTTTAGCGTTCAAATCAGGTAAATACACTTTAAAATCTTTAATAAAATTATAAATTTGAAGAGATAATTCTCTTGTTGGAGCAATAATAACTGCTTGAAGTCCTTTTTTAAAGTCTAAATTATTTATAATCGGTATTAAATAAGAATGTGTTTTACCACTACCAGTTTTACTTTTTACAATGCAATTATTATATTTTAATAATTTAGGTATAACAATATCTTGAACATCTGTTGCTTCATTAAACCCAATCTTATTAATAATTTTAATAATATCTTTTTTTAAATTAAACGATTCAAATTTCATAATAAATATTTTATCTTATTCTACATAAAATTGCATTATTTTATGATAAAATAATTTTATGAATAAAATAGAAGTAGAAATAATTGAGCCTTACGGCTTTTGCCTTGGAGTCAAGCAAACATTAGAAAAAATAAACTCATTAATAGAAAGCGATTCAGAAAGAAAAATTATCCTTTTAGGAAGTTTAATACATAATGAGGTTGTGATAAAAAGTCTTCAAAAAAATGGAGTTAGTTTAATTGAAGGAAATTATAACGATATTGTAAGCACAATTGATTGCATACATGATAAGGATGCAATATATGTTTTATCTGCACATGGTCACTATTCTGATATTACAAATATTTTAAGTAAGCATAACTTAGATTATGTTGACGCAACATGTCCATATATAAAAAACATTCATAATATATTAAAAAAAATAAACAAAAATAAAAAAGTTCTTTACATTGGCAATATTAATCACATTGAATGTCAATCTTCGATTAAATTTTTAAACAAAGATAATTTTTATGTTAAAAAAGACTTTAATTATGGGGATATTATTTCAAATAAAAATA
>CAZDPH010000120.1:0-3031 GCA_964507285.1 uncultured Staphylococcaceae bacterium
ATATCTATGTCTATGTCTTTCTTTAATTAATTCTTTTTTATATAAAGAATAAGATTTAGTGCCTGGAACTAATTTACATTCATATTCACCAAGTCTCATTGTGCCACCTAATTTAATTCCTTCATATTGATCTGGTAAATAATCTATAATTTTATATTTAGTAGAAGGATTAAATTCTGTACTAGATGCATCTTTTAAATTACATGCATCTCTTGCAATTTCTATTAATGATAATTGCATTCCTAAACATAATCCTAATAAAGGAATCTTATTAATTCTAGCATATTTAATTGCAGATAATTTGCCATCTATTCCTCTATTTCCAAATCCACCAGGAACAACAATTCCATTAGCGTTTTTTAATATTTCATTAACATTATCATCGTTGATATCTTCGCTATTAACCCAAATAATATTAACTTTTGTATCCAATGCATATCCTGCATATTTTAAAGATTCTGCAACGGAAATATATGCATCATGTAATTCAACATATTTTCCAACTAAGGCAATATTAACAATATTTTCTAAATGTTGAATTTTATAGATTAAATTTTCCCAATCACTTAAATCAGCTTCTTTACAATTTGAAAACCCTAAATGTTGTAAAATTAAATCATCTAAATGTTTTTCTTTTAAATTTAAAGCTACTTGATAAATAACAGGAACATCAACAACTGGAATAACAGCAAAAGAAGGCAAATTACAAAATAAAGCTACTTTATCTATTGCATTTTTATCAATATCAACTTCACATCTTAAAAGTAAAGCATCTGGTTGAATTCCTAAACCTAATAATTCTTTTACAGAATGTTGAGTAGGTTTAGTTTTAACTTCTCCAGTAGTTTTTAAATATGGAACTAAAGTATTATGAACATAAAAAGTATTATTATATCCTAAATCTCTTCTTAATTGTCTAATAGCTTCTAAAAATGGTTGAGATTCAATATCACCAACTGTTCCACCAATTTCAACAATACAAATATCTGTATCTTCTTTAGCATAAAAAGCTGCTTTTAATCTTGAAATTATTTCATTTGTAATATGAGGAATAATTTGAATTGTTGCACCCAAATATTCGCCTCTTCTTTCTTTTTCAATAACTGTAGAATAAACTTTTCCACTTGTAATACTACTTTCTTTTGTTAATGAACTATTGATGATTCTTTCATAATGTCCTAAATCTAGGTCAGTTTCTGCTCCATCCTTAGTTACAAAAACTTCACCATGTTGATAAGGAGACATTGTTCCAGGATCAACATTTAAATATGGATCTAATTTAACTGAAAATATATTTAATCCTCTTTTTTTTAAAATTCTACCAATACTAGCAGCGCTGATTCCTTTTCCTAATGAAGAAACAACTCCACCGGTTACAAAAATAAATTTCATTTCTTTTTTCATAATAAATAAAAAAACACCTTTAATCAAATCGTTTGAGGTGCCCTTTTATATTATATTAAATTTTATAAGTTTATTCAAAGAATACATTATTATTCTAAAAATAAAGAAGCTGCTCCAATTATACCTGCATCATTTTTTAATGATGCAACTTTAACTATTGATTTAGGAGCACTTAAATATCCATAATTTTGTTTTTCTAGATAATTTTGCAATTTATCAGTTAAATATTTATCTTGATTAGATATTCCTCCGCCAATTACAAAAACTTGTGGTCTAAAAATATTGCAAAAATCTAACATTCCTTCTCCTAAATGCATTATATATTTATCAATAACTTCATTAGCTGTTTTGTCACCTTTTTTTGCACATTCAAAAGAAGTTAATCCATTTACATTATTAATATCATAATTAGTATATTCCCACATTAAAGAACTTTTATCTTTTTCCATTGCTACTTTAGTTTGTTTTAAAAGTGCACTTGCACTTGCGTAAGTTTCTAAACACCCTCTTCTTCCACAACCACATTTATTTCCATTAATTTGAATACAAATATGTCCAAGTTCAGCGCCTTTTCCTTCAAACCCTTCAATAAGTTTATTGTTAGATACAATTCCTCCACCCACTCCAGTTCCTAAAGTAAGCATAATAACATCACTATAATTTTTAGCAGCACCATATCTTTGCTCAGCTAAACATGCAACATTTGCGTCATTAGAAATTTTAATAGGTAAATTTAATTCCTTTAAATAATCTCTTAATGGAATATTTTGACCATTAATATTAGCCATTTTGCAAATTATCCCTAATTTATTATCAATTAAACCAGGTACACCAAAACCAATTCCCAAAGGATTCAAATTCATTTCTTTGCACTTTTTAATTACATTAGATAATAAATTTTTGCAATTATTTAAAAATTTATTAACATCTTCACCATTTGTGATAACACTTTCTTTATAAAGAATCGCTCCATTATCAACAATTCCAGCTTTAATTGACATCCCGCCAATATCAACGCCTATATAAACATCTTTCATAGATTAAACCTCTATATATATTTTATTAAATTTAATTATTGTAATAAAGAAAAAAGACAATAATTGCTTATTGTCTTTATTTATAATTAGTTTAATTATTTAGGTTGTCTTCCAATATATGCAAGGATACCACCATCAACATATAATACTTGACCATTGACAGCATTACTTGCATCACTTGCTAAGAATACAGCTGGAGCTCCTAATTCAGAAGGTTTTAACCATCTTCCTGCAGGAGTTCTTGCTTTAATAAATTGATCAAATGGATGATCACTTCCATCAGGTTGTTTTTCTCTTAATGGAGCTGTTTGAGGAGTTTCAATATAACCAGGACCAATAGCATTACATTGGATATTATATTGAGCATATTCAGCACAAATGTTCTTTGTTAACATTTTTAAACCACCTTTAGCAGCAGCATAAGCTGAAACAGTTTCTCTTCCCAATTCACTCATCATTGAACAAATGTTAATAATTTTTCCATGTCCTTTGTCAATCATTCCAGGAATAACAGCTTTTGAACAAATAAATGGTCCAGTTAAATCAATATCAATAACTTGTCTCCATTCTTCTGCTTTCATTTCTGTCAT
>CAZDPH010000121.1:0-3014 GCA_964507285.1 uncultured Staphylococcaceae bacterium
ACTTCTACTTTACCAGAAGTAATTGCAACATTTACTTTACTTTCACTAGTAAATAATGCATATGTTGAACCTGCTGCAATACTTCCACATGCAAGAATTGATAATATTGCAGGTATAATTATTTTTCTTTTTTTCATAAATTATTTTCTCCTTATTAATTTTTATTATTTTTTTGAGTTGCTACTACTTTTAAATCAAATTTAGTATCTTTATCCATAGCAAGATTATTAGTTACATTTTCTAAATTTTTAAATTCAACTTTGACTTTAAAAGAATATGTATCTTTTTTACTCATTGTTCCTGTTTTTAGTTCATAACTACTGTTATTAGTTTCATTATATAAATATCCTTTTTCAACACCATCAAAATAAACATTAATTTGTTTTGCTAATGTTGTTTCTAAGGTATCTTTTAAAGACAATGAAATTACATAATCAAATGCTACTGTACCATTATTAGATAATTTTAATGTAGCTTCATAATAACTTCCTGGAACAATTAATTCTCCATTTTCAATACCAAAAATATTTGAATTAGTACTTGAAGAATTTGTAAAATCAATAACATCATTATTAGTAGTAGTTGCTAAATAACCTGTATCTTGATTTACATTACATTTTGTTAAATTAGTTCTTTCTAATTTAATTTTTAAATTACCTGAAGTAAGATGACTTTCAACTTTTGTTTCACTACTCCATAGTGCGTAAGTTCCTCCTACTATTGCAGTAGAGGCTAAAACTATCATTAGTAAAGATAAAATCGTAACATTAAGTGCTTTCTTTTTCATTTAATATTTTTATTCCTCCTATAAATTTAATATATGTTGAATTGTTATAACTTCTTGTTTTATAAAAATAATTTAGATTTTTAAAATAATAATTTTTAATAAATAATAAATTATTATTAGAATGCTTTAATTTAATTTATTTATAATTCTTCGAAGAATGTTTATTAATAATTAACAAGATTTTAATAACAATATGTTTTAATTCTTTTATTTTATTTCTTCCTTATTTATATTTTCTTCTTTAGAAGCTTCTTTTAATTTTTTCTTTTCTTTACGTTCTTTTTTATGATCTTTAATAATTTCAATTACAATAAGTAGCGCTACTAAAGCTACTAAACAAATTAATATATAAATAATAATTTCCATCATCGACATAATTAATTATCTCCTTTATTATCTATTTTATTATTTTCAAGTTCTTCTAATCTTTTTTTAAGATCTTCAATTTCTTTATCTTTAAGATTAGATTCTTTTTCTACTTTTTCTTTTTTCTCTATTGCAAAAACTCTTATAATTTTAGTAACTTCATAAACAATTATTATTAAGCAAGGAATTATAAATACGCATATTATTCCAACTGGAGTTTTTAAAGTATAAATTAATAATCCTAATAAATATGATTGACCTACTACTTTACCAATTACATAATTTTTAGAATTTATTAATGAAGTATCAATTGTTTGAATTGCTACTCCATCTTCAGAATTTCTATTATCACCTTGAAGTTTAATAGTGTATCCATCATTATTTTCATTTTTATTAATTTCAATGATTCTATGAGTAATGGTTTCTTGTTTTACATAAACATATTTAAATGTTAATACATCACCTACTTCAAGTTTTGAATACCATGTAGAAGCTTCTTCATTATTACTAGGTAGTGTTTCAATAAAAATACAAGATTTTACTTTAATATCTTTTATTTTATATTTATCAACGTCAACATATTCACACTTTTCCATAGATGAAGATTGAACTATTCTCAATTGATAAGAAAAAATATTTACAGTTCCATCACTATCTTTTTTTGAAGCAGTAGTTACAAAAATTGAAAATGCTGCAAGAGTTACAATTAATCCACATAAAATGTATCCAAAAACTTTTAATGTTTTCTTTAATCCATTATTTTTCTTTTCCATATTTAAATACCTCTTGCAATTAAATAAGTACTAAAAGATGTTTTTTGATTTTGAGTAGAATTATCTGCTTCATCACTTAATAAGTAAGATATTGTAAGTTCATTAATATCTCTTCCTATTTTAAATTCTCCTTTATTAATAACATCTTTTAAGTTATAGCTTATTTCATTTTTATTAGTATTAATATCAATTATTAAATAATCATTTAATAAAGTATTTTTAGTAATTTCTTCAAAAGATATAAATAAAGTAAATCCTTCTTTTACATCTAAAGAAACGTCAATATTATTTTTATTACCTGGATAAATATTATCTATATTAATAACAAGTTTTTTAATTACAACATCATCATTAACATCAATATTATTTTTAATTGGATTAGAATAATTAAAATATTTAATTAATGTTGCATTTAAACTACTTAGCATTACAAACATCATAGTTAAATATCTTAATCTTTTAGTCATTTAATCTAACCCCTTAATTTATATAAATATATTATCAATATTTTAACCCCCCCCAGAAATGTCAATGTATATTTATATTATTTAGTATATTTATATTCATTTTCCTTAAAATTAAGGGTGAATAAAAAGTATTATTAATTACTGATTTATTATTTTTATCTATATTAAAAATTCCTACTTAAAATATTAAATAAGTAGGAATTAAATTAAAATAATCAATTAAATAAATCCGCTTCCTTAAGTAAAGTGAATCTCTAATATTAGGAAAGAAACTATCTAAACGCTATAAATAAAGTAAATACAATAAATAAAAGTATACATAATAAAATATAAATATACGCTTCAATAAACTAAATATACATTTATTTATAATATTATTTATGAAATAAATTTTACAAATTATACAAAAAATAAGAAATTAAATAAGTCATGATATTTAAAAGAGAAAAATTATTCTTCAAAAACTGTAAAAAAATATAATCTTCATTTATACACTACAAGAAATTATATACATAATTATTATGAAATAAACGAATTTAAATCTTTATCTTCATATACAAATATACATAAAGTAATAAGAAAAACTAGAAAGAAAAATTTTGATAATTTAGAAAATTTATC
>CAZDPH010000122.1:0-3013 GCA_964507285.1 uncultured Staphylococcaceae bacterium
CAAAATCTGCTCCAGAAGAAGTCCGTGCAATGTTCATCGCGCTGTTCGATGAGAGCAAGGATCTGTTCGAGAGAATGAATGCCTTCAAATTGCAGTCAACCGTTCTTTGGGAAAAGTACGGCAAAGAGCAAGCGCAGCATTACCAATACGAGTATGCCGTCAGCATATACCTGTGGCTCCGCTACCCGGACAAGTATTACATCTACAATTTCGCGGAAGCAAAAACAGTCGCCGGCGAGCTGGAATATGACTATCGCTTCATGCAGGGTTCTGATGCCGACAATGTCCGAAACTTTCTGAAACTCTATGATGAAATCAGCGCGGCACTCAAAGAGGATGCCGAACTGGTGAACCTCGTCCATTCACAGCTGACGGGCACCTGCTACCCTGATCCAGAGCTGAAGACGCTGACTATCGATGTATGCTTCTTCATCAGTCGGTATTTCTCTCAATGGTATAACACAGACTATGATCCCGGTCTCTCTGTTGAGGATTGGCGCAGGCTGCTGAAGGATAAAACGGTCTTTACGGCCGGTGCACTGGAAATCATGAAGTGCATGAAGGATTGCGGCGGCATGGCTTCCTGCAAGCAGCTTGCTGTGAAATACGGCAGGAAATGGAACTTCTATAATTCTGGTTCTGCCGCTCTGGCAAAGAGAGTCTACAAGGCCACCGGCATCCCTCTGATCCGCAGAGACGACGGTACCCCCGCGGCGTGGTGGCCGATTCTCTATACGGGGCGTGATGCAGGAAAAAACGAGGAAGGCAGCTTTGTTTGGAGACTGAGAGACGAGCTTTCTGCTGCCCTCGATGAGGCTGATCTCAGCGGCATTGATATGATTCGTGAGGAAAATACTGTGGTGCAGGAACCATCCGGCAACGCTTATGCAAAGAGCAATTTTCTCGATGAAGTCTATATGAACGAAAAACGCTACGACGACCTTGCGGGCGTTCTTCGCAATAAGAAGAACATCATTCTGCAGGGTGCTCCCGGCGTTGGCAAAACTTTCGCCGCAAGACGTCTGGCGTGGTCCATGATGGGCGAAAAGGATGACAGCCGCATTGAGTTTATCCAGTTCCATCAGAACTATTCATACGAAGACTTCATGATGGGCTATAAGCCGGTCGAGGATGGCTTCGAGCTGAAGCATGGCATTTTCTATCGCTTCTGCCAGAAGGCCGCCAGCCAGCCTGACAAGGATTTCTTCTTCATCATCGACGAAATCAACCGCGGCAACATGAGCAAAATCTTCGGCGAGCTGCTGATGCTGATCGAGAAGGACTACAGAGGCACGGAAACGACTCTCGCTTACAACGGACTCCCTTTCTCTGTCCCGAAGAACCTCTACATCATCGGCATGATGAACACGGCAGACCGCAGCCTGGCCATGATCGACTATGCGCTCCGCCGCCGCTTCAGCTTCTTTGAGATGGAGCCCGGCTTCGAGTCCGAGGGCTTCATCCGCTACCAGAACAGCCTGGGCAGCGAGACGCTGAACGAGCTCATCAGCAAGGTGAAGGACCTGAACCGGGAGATTTCTCTTGACAAATCGTTGGGCAAGGGCTTCTGCATCGGTCACAGCTATTTCTGCGGCATGGAGGTCTGCACCGAGAAGTGGCTGCACTCCGTTGTTGACTACGACATTCTTCCGATGCTCAGCGAGTATTGGTTTGACGACGCTGTCAAGCTCCAGCGTTGGGAGACCATTCTGCAAAGAGTGTTTCAATGATTAAAGACAAGAGCATCTTCATAAAAAACATATACTATATGCTTTCGTATGCCTTCACGACGCTGAATCAAGGCGGGTATGAGGATGTTGCTGCCGAAAAGTTCGAGAACATGCACAACCTCTTCTCTGCAATTTTGGCGAAGGGCATCAGCAGACAGCTGAAGCAGGGGCTGTATCGGGAGTATTTGAACCGCAAAGAGGATGTTGCTGCAGTACGCGGCAAGCTCAATATGCAGGGGGTCATTCAAAACCTCCTTGCCAGAAAGCGGGTGCTGACCTGCGAGTATGACGAGCTTTCCGAAAACAATCTCCTGAACCAGATACTGAAAACGACTGTTATGCTTCTGCTCCGTCATGCGAGGGTGGAGCCCAAATACAAAAACGACCTGAAGAAGGAAATGCTGTTCTTTGCGAATGTTGATGCAATCGACCCAGCTGCAATCCGCTGGTCAGCCCTTCGGTTCCAGAGAAACAACAAGACTTACCGCATGCTCATCACCCTGTGCCAGTTCATCCTGGAAGGAATGCTTCTGACCACAGACTCAGGGGATTACAAGCTTGCCTCTTTTGCGGATGAGCAGCGCATGAGCCGGCTGTACGAAAAATTCATACTTGAGTACTACGCCAAGGAATGTCCGCAGGTGACGGCGGCGGCCTCGCAGATCCCATGGGCCTTGGATGACGGCATTGGGACGATGCTGCCGGCAATGCAAAGTGACATCATGCTCACCAGAGGCAATGAAGTTCTCATCATTGACGCCAAGTACTATGCTCACACAACTCAGACTCAGTATGACGTGCATACCCTGCATTCCGGCAATCTGTATCAGATTTTCACTTATGTGAAAAACAAAGATGCCGAGTTTGGCGGCAAACCGCATCGGGTGTCCGGCATGCTCCTGTATGCCGCAACGGACGAAGCTGTTCAGCCGAACAGCAGCTACCAAATGAGCGGCAATCAAATCAGTGTAAAAACGCTTGATCTGAACAGGGATTTCTCGGAAATTGCGGCACAGCTGAATGCTGTAGTTGAGGAGCACTTTGGATTGTGAAACAAAGACGGCGGAGTGTCCGCTCAGAGCGCGGGGGAAAAAACGTTCTGAGCGGATACGATCCTGCAGGGATTGACCTGGACATTGAAGTATAGCGAGGCCTCCATGCCAGGACCGTATCTGTCCCCGCATGGAGGCCTGCCAAATTCACCTGCCGTCACCGCAGCTTAAAAGCTGTACTCAAAGTTCAGCCTGGCAAAGAGGTCATTGCCGGATCCCTGGTACGCCTCA
>CAZDPH010000123.1:0-2930 GCA_964507285.1 uncultured Staphylococcaceae bacterium
CCGGGTCGTCAAAGCAGCCGGGGTTCTCCTGCTCAAGCATGTCAACCATCTTCTTAACAATGAACTTTGGTGTGAAAACCTGGTTGTTCCTCTGCGGAGGGATGTAGTCGAAGATGTCTTCTTTATTTTCCTCATTGAAGTAATTCGCCAGCTGTTTCTTTTTTGCCAAGAATATTTTCACGGAATCATCAAAGACTTCTTGGTCGAAGAGATGACCGTCGAAGTGTTCCGTCTCTCCGGTCTCGGCATTGGTGAAATCACCGCCGTCACGCAGGGCGCGGAATTCCTCGAGCGTGATGCTCGTGACTTCCTTGAATACATTTGCCGGGATGACCGTATCAAGGTTCATCAGCGTGATGTTATCGCCGTTTCCGTAAGCCATCAGGAACGAAGGAATCGTTCGGGAAAAACTGCGCAGATGGTCGCGGATATCGTCTTCCTTCGAATTCTTCTCGTCTTCAACCTCTTGCTTCTCAATGGCCTCAGAGATTTCCAATTGGGCGTCATCTTCCTTTTTTTGGATTATATCCACAACGTCATCTATTAACTTTTGAATGTTATCGTCCCGTTTCTGCCTAAAATTTTCAACCAGACACTTGGCATCTTTTTCGGATTTTGCGCTCTCGATTGCTTTTGTCTCTTCCGCTTTCAGCGTTTCCTGCTCAATGCTGTGCTTGGAAATAATGCGGTTAATTTCGGCATCGAAGCCGTTATTTATGCGGTTTTCTACCTTGCTTTGCGTGGTTTTTTTTACGATTGTCTCGCTGTTCTTCCGGGCTTCTTCGATATTCGGTTTCGTGACATTATCATGAAAGTATGTTTTAAGTTTTTCCCCGATCTGCTTGATTTCATCGGTTTTGGGCTTGGGAGGGAGCTCTTTGATAATCTCGGCGATTTTCGGACCGTGATCCTTGTAAATCTTCTTTCCGAAAATATTTTGGGCGGTTCCGATAACCTGTTCTTTTGGAATGGTGACATCTCCATCCTCATTGATATGAATATTTTCGTAACCGTTGGTGTCAAGTCCCTTGGAA
The DNA here is from genome assembly GCA_964507285.1 of uncultured Staphylococcaceae bacterium. Lineage (GTDB taxonomy): Bacteria > Bacillota_I > Bacilli_A > RFN20 > CAG-826 > Onthovivens. The sequence goes on from CAZDPH010000123.1 coordinate 1,035, forward strand.
TTTTTAGCCTTGGGAATCTTATTGAGAATCTCCAAAATAGCCTGCGGGGCATGGAAGATGTTGCTGATGTTTTGAAAAAGGTTGTTGCACATGAAGCGGCGGTTCACCACTTCCTGCGACTTGAGCTTGTTCGGAATGGTCAGCACCTTCTCGGCGTCCAGCGCGATCATCTTGCCATTCTCATCCTCCCCAATGACCGGGAAGAAGTTCAGCAGTTCGCGCACCTGTTGCTGCCTGTTATATTTGCTGTCAGGGTTTAGTTTGGTCGCGAACTCTTTGAAGATTGTGAGTGTGCGAGCGGGGTCGAAGTCAAAGATATAAGCGTTCTCTTTGCGCAGAAGCTTGATGCTGCCGTTTTGGCCTTTCTTGCTGAACAACCAGGGAGTCTGCGCGCGGAAGGCAGCCTGTATGTAAAACGAGGGGCTCTCAACATTTGAAAGCATGAGAACGCCCGACCACTCGTGAATGGTGACGCCGGTGGTCAGCTGCCCGACGGACAGGGTGATGGTCTTGTCATGATTATCGATAGCTTGTCTGACCAAGTCGAGGGAATTGCCTTTTATTATTTTCCCATTCTGCTGTCTATCACCCACGGCAAGGACGATTTCATAATCCTTGAAAACCTCATGTTCCGAGAGCTTGCGGTAGAGGGCATTTGCACTATCCACGCTTTCCAAAAGCCACATGGTGTGTTTCAGCTCATCGCGCAGCTCATCAGTGGAAAAGGGAAATTTCTCCTGCTTGGTCAGCGCGTCAAGAAATTTGTCTACGGCATCCTCGTGATTGAAATAATACTGCACATTTACTTTGCCATCAGAATCTATGATTTTTGCTTTTTTAACGGAGAAGAACTCATTCAGGTCAAAAGCGTAATCAACCGACTTGCCATCATCAATCTGCATTCCCTGTACAACTTCATCGTGAACGATTTCGGACATTTGATAGGTGTACAGGTTCAGACGCGGCAGGTCCTCATAGGGGCTCTTTTCCCCCTTGACATCCTCGTCCCATTCCGCCTTGGCGCGCTGCTCGTCCGCATAGGTCCAGTTGAAGATGGCGTCCGCCTTGAACTTCTCGTTGGCAAGCGCCTTGAACGGCGTGCCGGATAGGTGCAGAGTGTTTTTTCGCTTGATTTGGCTATATGCAATCTTGGCTTTTTGGGTGTCCACGCCCTCATGGGCTTCATCAATGACGAGTAAATCCCAAGTTTTTTCTTGATACTCTTTCAGCTTGTCGAACGTGCCGCCAAAAAAAACGGAACCTTTTAAATTCTGATTTGAGACAAACACTATGACGCGGTGATTGTCTCTCTTCATGAGGTTGTATGCCTCTTGTGTGTAAACGCCCGGTTTGTTCTTTAGTGCATTGGTGTCGCTGACGAAGAGATAGCCGGACTCTTTGCCGAGGAACTTGTTATAATCGTCCAGCCAAGAGTTGGCGATGGCGGGGCGGTTGCTCAGGATCAGAACGGATTCCGCGCCGAGCTGCTTGCAGAGTTCGTAGACGCTGAGGGTCTTGCCGAATCGGGGCTTGGCGTTCCACAGGAACTCGCCCTCCTCGTGTAATCTGAAGTAATCCAGCGCTTTGGAAACGGCTTCCTGTTGTTCCCGGCGCAGGGTGTAAGGATGAGCGCTGCCGGGCTCAAGGAACCCTCGTTTACGCTTAAACTGCTCGAACATCTTTTGAGAATTGGCAACACTGATGCGAAACCACTCAGTGCCTTTTTTTTGCTCGATTCCGCATTTCCGGAGATAGGCATGGAAGTCATGATCGGAGAAAGTGTCGAAGCTGCCATCTTCATAAACCGCGTTACCGGACCATACCTTATTCGGGTCCACCCAGGCGGTGTGCGTCTGCTGCCAAATGCGCTTGTCAACATCGCCTTCGGTGTAGCCG
>CAZDPH010000124.1:0-2911 GCA_964507285.1 uncultured Staphylococcaceae bacterium
ACAAATATCTTCAAATTGCCCGTAAATATCTAGATTTAATAGATAAGTTTTATTATGAATTTGATTCAAAAGCAAGTAGTGAAGCAATATTTGAAAATAATTTTAAATATGAAATTTCATTACTTGCTTTTGGTTTTAATTTTTTAATATCATTAAATCAAAATAATGATTCTTATATCGCGTTACTTGCAAGAAAAATTATTGAAGATTATTATCTTTATAAATTAAAAGATACAAAATATTTAACTCATAGTAATTTTAAATTATTTAAAATAGCAAGTTGTAAAGAAGAAGTTGGAACAAGGGCATTACAAGGAATAGTAGATGAATTTCATATTACTCCTAACGTTATCAAATCAAGAATGTTTGATAATGATTTTTGGCTATTTGGAAATAACTTTTCTTCTCTTGAAGAATTATTTTCTAAAGATTATGAAGACTTTATTAAAGAATCTTTAAAAGAATTACATCATCGTTATTATAAAGGATATGGAATTTTAATACATTATAAGCCTGAAATACGTTATAACTTATCATCTTCTTATGAATTAATTAACAAATTATCTAAAGAAATTTTAAAAGAAGATTATGATAAATGTAAAAACATTAAAAATAATTTTGATGATCTAACTATTACATATAAAAATAAGATCCTTAAAGAAAAAAATAAAATTGATTTAAAAATAATTGATTTTTATTATAGTACTTTTAAAAAATTTGTAGATAGCGAAAATAAAGCTAAAATTGATTTTGGTAGTTTTTTGTATTTTCGTAATATATCTATAATTTTAGAATTTTTAACTGACTTTGGATATTTATATCATCATAAATTAACAAGACCAATATCTATAATGTTAATTAAACCATTTATTGAAACTTTATCGTATAATTATGAATTATTAAATGAATTAGATAGTATAAATGCACGTGTTATTAATTTATTTTATTCTGAATTTATTAATATTAATGTCAAATCTTTATTTGAAAATAAATCTATTAATGATTATTTATATATTTATTCAAATGATACTTTTAGAAAACTTTACGATAATTGTTTAAAAGTTAAATATAATAATATAACTTATGAAGAATTTATAAATAAATATAAAGAAACTCCATATAAATTAATTAATGAAAAATATACTACATTTAATGCTTTTGTAACTCATTTTATTGATACATTTAATAAAAGTAAAGAATTAAAAAGATTATATAAAGAATCATTAACTTTAACTCATTCTTATGGATTAATTCAAAATCATGAATTTAATTATAAAAAGACACTTCTAGATTTAATTGATGTTTCTAAAACATATTTAAATTATTTTTATTTAATTATACTTACAAGAGATTTTAATGGAATTAATCAAAAAGAAAATCATAAAATATTAGAAGAAAGTATTTCTAAAATAAATATAGATATAAATAACGCGATTGATTTAATTAAAAATTATTGTTTAGGAGAAATTAATGAGGAAAATAACATTAGTAACTCTAAATGAATTAGATAATATTAAATTAATTTATAAAAATGCTAGAGAATTTATGAAATTACATAATAATCCATATCAATGGGGTAATTTTCATCCAAGTGATGAATTATTAATTAATTTTATTAATAATAAAGTCTTATATAAGATTATTAATGAAAATAATGAAATTTTAGGAGTATTTGCATTTATTATAGGTATTGATCCTACTTATATTAAAATAGATGGTAAATGGATTAATGATTCTAAATATGGAACAATTCACGCTTTAGCATCTTCTAATAAAGAAAAAGGAATATTTAAAGATATTTTTAGCTTTGCATTATCTAAAATTAATCATATTAGAATAGATACTCATAAAGATAATTTAATAATGCAAAAAATAATATTAAATAATGGATTTAAATATTGTGGAATTATTAAAATTTCTTCAGGAGATCCTCGTTTAGCGTATGAATACATAAAAGAAGAATAATTTCTTCTTTTTTTATTTGCATTTAAGTTGTTTAAAAATTAAAAAATAATAAAATTATTAATGAGGTTTAAATTATGTATAAAAATGAAAATGTTATTAAATTACAAAATAAATTAAAAGAAGACAATATAGAAGCATATTTAATATATACTTCTGATCCACATTTTAGTGAGTACGCTGCTAATCACTTTTTAGATGTAAGAAAATATTTTTGTCCATTTTCTGGTAGTGCAGGAGAAGTATTAATTACTCAAAATGATGCTTTTTTATTTGCAGATGGAAGATATTGGATTCAAGCAGAGAATGAATTAAAAAATTCTTTAGTTAAAGTTATTAAAAAAGGTGATAAAGATGTTTTACCTTTAGAAGAATTTATTAAATCGTTAAATATTAAAAATGTTGGAGTAGATTTTTCTTTTCTTTCTAAATTAGATAAAGAAAAATTTGATGAATTTGAAATAAATTTAATTGATAAAGATTATTCTTATCTTGTTAGTGATTTAGTATCTCTTCCTAAAGATAAATTATTTAAATTAGATTCTTCTTTGACTACTTTATCAAAAGAAGAAAAAATTGAAGAAATATTAAAAAAGGTCGAAGAATCTAAATGTGATGGAATTTTAATTTCTACTTTAGATGATATCGCTTGGATTTTAAATTTAAGAGGAAATGATGTTCCTTGTAATCCAGTATTCTATTCTTATTTATATTTATCTAGAAAAAATGGTAATCATTTATTCATAGATAAATCTAAAATTAATTTTTTATTTGATAATGTAACTTTACATAATTATGAAAATGTATTTGATTATCTTTCTAAAATAGATGAAAAAATATTACTAGATTCATATAAAACAAACTTAAAAATTATTAATTCTATAAAGAATCATAAATTTGGAAAGAATCCTTCTAGTTTAATGAAATCAATTAAAGGTGAAAAAGAAAT
>CAZDPH010000125.1:0-2879 GCA_964507285.1 uncultured Staphylococcaceae bacterium
GCATCATGTGACCTCCATATTCAGTTACTAAATATGGTTTATGAGATGAAGTAACTTCTTCTTTTTTATGTAAAGCTACTCCTTTATTTGTACATATAAAATCATTAAAAGTATAAACATCTTCTAAAAGTTCAGAATTTTTCAAGCATCTAACGCCACCTGTAGGACGATATGGATCTAAAAGATGTGCCATTTCATTTGTTTTTAAATAGAAATTATGATTATCTCCAGATTCATTAATTCTTACTCCCCAAATAAAAATACTTGGATGATTTCTATCTCTAATAATCATATCTTTAACGTTATTAATTGCTTTTTCTTGCCAAGCTTCATTTCCAATATGTTGCCATCCTGGAATTTCTTCAAATACAAGTAAGCCAATCTCATCACATTTATTTAAAAAATCTATTGATTGAGGATAATGAGATAATCTAACAGCATTTAAACATAACTTATTTTTTAAGATTAAAGCGTCATCTTCTTGCATGCTTTTAGGCATAGCGTATCCTACATATGGATAAGATTGATGTCTATCTAAACCTCTTATTTTTAATTTTTGACTATTTAAATAGAAACCATCTTCTTTAAATTCAATAAATCTAAATCCAACTTTAGAAGAAACACTATCAATAATTTCTTCATTTTTAATAATATCAATTTTTAAAGTATATAAATTTGGATATTCTGTACTCCAAAGATCAACTTCTGTTATAGGAGTAGTTAATATTTCTCCATTTTTACAAGATAAATTAATGACTTGATGATTATTTTTAATTTCTGCTTTAATAATACAATCTTCATTTTTAGATAAATTATAATCAATATAAATATTATCTTTATCATGATGGAAATAATAATCATTTAAATGAAGTTTATTTATTCTATCTAAATAAACATCACGATATATTCCTCCAAAGCATAAATAATCAATAACAAATCCAAAAGGAGGTTGATCTATTTCATTAGAATCAACAACAACTGCAAGTTCATTTTCTCCAAGAATTGCAAATTCATTTAGATTTATTTTAAATTCATTATATCCACAATAATTAGAATATATTTTATGTTCATTTAAATAAATATCACTTTGATGTCCAACACCTTCAAAAACAATAATATTATCTATATCAAGAGATTTAATATTAATTTTCTTTTTATAAATAGAAACAAAATTACATATTCTTTGATTAAAATTATTTAATGGAGTTTCTTTATTAGTATGTGGTAAGTTTACTTTAATAAAATTATTAAAATTATTTAATTTTAAATCTTCTTTATTAAAATTATCTTTAAAATACCAATCATAATTAATATATTCTTTTCTCATATTATCTCCTGAAGCAATTATTTTAATTATTTTTTAATAATAACATTATATCAAAGGTTAATTTAAAATATAATAAAAAGATTAATTTTAAAAAGAATATAAGATATAATATAAAAGTGGTTAATTCATTATTAATTTTCAACTTACCTATTATTACCTGGGTTTATATTTGTTTTATTATTGTTTTATTTATAGGATTTGCAATAGTTTTATTTGTTTTAAGAAAAAAAGATTTTGAAATTTCTAATTCATATAAAAAACATTCTATAAAAAGAAATGTTATTGAAGTTAATTTATTATCAAAAGAAGTTTTTATTTATAATATTTCTAATAAATCAATTTCAAGAAAAATGACATTAGATAATTTTCTTTTCTTGTTACATGAAAGCGAAAGAAATAATTTTTTGTTATGGTGTGAAGATTTGCTTAATATTGAATTTGATGAGAAAAATTCTATGAATGTTAAATTATTTTCATCTTTAATGTCTTTAAATAAAAAAACTTATCATAAAAATTTATTAAAAGCTTATTCTATCAATAAAAAAGAAAAAATAATTTATTTTGAAAGTGTATTCTTATTAAACTTACCATGTAATTTTAATAAGAATAAGAATAAATATTCTTACTTTTTTCAAGATTATAAAGATATTTCAAGTATGTATGAAAATGGTAAATTTTTAAGAGGATGTGCAATCTCAATTAAAATTGAAAATAAAGATAGTAATTATATTATTTATAATAAAACTGAAATTGAATATTATTTATTAGATTCTTTATATAAAAATTTATCTACTAATACTATTTATTTTTATATTAGAGATAATAATAAATTTGAAATTAATTTACTTGATTCTAAAGCTATTACTAGATATTCATTAAAGAAAATGATTAAAGTTATTAATGATTCATTATTAAAAACATTTGAAATATTAAATTTTAATTATTATTTTAATTTTTATGTAGTAGGAGGCTTAGTAAGTGAATTAAATCATGATTGCTCATTAATGAATGATCAATTAGAAGAATTATTTGATAAATCTACTAATGAATCTTCAAATATTGCATTATATAAAATTAAAAATAATAAAGATGAAAATACTAATGAACTAGTAAATATTGTTAGAAATAATTTAATTAATTTTACTTTTTCTCATATTATTAAAATTTCTAATAGTAATCTTAACCCGATTACTAATTATGGATATTTATTAAATTTTAAATTTAAAGATAGCAAATATAAATCATTTAATGAACTATTAGAAAATCTTAATTCAATAGATGACATTAAAAATATTTATGCTTCTGGATTAAGAAATGCTTTATCTATTTATATTAATGAAAGAGAAAGTTATTTTTCTAAATTAGTTATTGAAATTAAAAAAGATAATTTATTAAATTTATTAACTACATTAGAAAAAATTGAAGATTTAGAAGAAACTCATTTAATGTTTATGATTGATTTAAGAGAATTATTAAATAACAAAGAAGAAACATTAAATTTAATTAATGAATTAAAAAAATTAGGTATTGAACTTGCAGGTTTAATTAAAAC
>CAZDPH010000126.1:0-2864 GCA_964507285.1 uncultured Staphylococcaceae bacterium
TTTAATAAATTCTCTTCTCTCTTTTGATTTATTTTTATAAAAGGTAGAACGCTGTTCCGTGTGCAAAAAATAAGATTTGCGCATGTCAGACGTGGAACGGCTTGGAACAAAACGGAACAAACGAAACCCGCGAATAATTAACATGTTGTTGAATTTTCTCGTGCAATTCAAATTTTGTACGTAATTTTGTACAGAATTCTGTGCAAGTGTTACGAATTTATGGAACAATAACACCGCCAAAATACTTGATTTGTTCCAATTTGTTCCAATTTGTTCCATGATTTCTAACCTTTATACTCGAATACTCGAGCGCGTTTTTTCACGCCGTTTGGCATTTCTACGTACTCCAACCCGCACAACGTCATCCCGCTATACGCTCGAATTTCATCACACATCTTTTTCGCGCCCACAGGATTACGAACGCCGTTTCGTTTCGCCCAGTCGGAGTAGAGCTCATAGGCAAGCTCCTTTGTTTTACCACGTACAACATCCCAGCCCTCGCAGTCATCAATCCATTGAATAACGGTTGAATTGTCTGTGATGATTTCCTGCTTAATGCGCCTGCTTGTTTCGTTCGGTGTCATGTCGCCTCGCTCAATCAATAGCTGGAGCATTTCCACCGCGTCATATATCGCACGTTCGGCGCATTCTTCGGTGTTTAGCTTGTCTTGTAAGTGCTGGTCGCGTCTCTCTCCTATGTAGCGTTGAGTGAAACTAATAGGAAAAAGTCGCCTCATCATGCCTTCGGACGTGTCAGCCAATCGCGGAAATTCATTCGCTGCGAAAACCAGCGTACAACACGGCGTGAATGTGAAGCCGTTTGAACCTTTAACGTCTGTATATATAGGGTCGCCTGTTGCAAGGTTTTTAATCTTTGAGCACGCGTCGCCGTCCAAGTATCCGTTTGCAATATCATCCGACAAATTCGCCAGCTTACCTACGAGTTGCACGGCTTGAAATCGCTTGTCGATGTCTTTCGGCTCAAGGCTTGAAACGTTTTCTGAACCTAGAACGTAGCGCAAAAACTTCATGAATACACTCTTGCCATTCGCGCCCCGTCCAAGCAATACAGGCGCATACTCATAGCGCGAAACATGCAACATACAAAGTCCGATTGTCTCCAGCAAATTCGCGTGTATCGCCGTATCATCACCTGACACATCCAGTAAAAAACGGTGTATAAGGTTGCCATTCGCTCCAGCGTCCACCTTGTAATCATGCGGGATAACGCTTGTGAAAACATCGTCTTCAGCAAAGTCTCTGAATTCATGCGCCTTCAAATCAAACACGCCATTTTGAAACGCTATCAAATTCCACGGGCTAATTTCGCGGGTCGGAGCTTTTACATCCAGCCAATTATGGACTTCACGCAAATTCGCGGTTGTAGCGTTTGACTTGATGTCGTAAATCGCGCCGTCAATGCCACTCCAGCCTGTCTTGAATATGCCACCAACTCTGATAGCGGGTGCGCCTTCAATCTTGCAAGCGTCGTGTTCTTCTATCAGCATTCGCGCTATCACATCATGCTCAAATTTGCGTGGTCTCCCAACCGACTTTTTCGCGCCGTCTTTTTCGCGCTCCACTTTTTCAGCTTGTTGAGCTTTTACCTCGTCGGAGTAACCTTGCGGTTTGTCTAACACGCTGTGATAAGTGCGCCGAAGCTCGCGTTTGTTCATTGGGGGCTTGCAACGGTCTCTGTTTTCTTTTTGCATTAAACCCCAGATTTTGTCAGGCGCGCAAGATTTGGCACGAAGCGAACATCCGTATTTATACATGGTGTCGTTTCGTGCGCCTTTGCCCACTTCATCAGGCATTACAAAGCAATCATCAAAAACGCCCCGCCCGTGTTGCACTTCATCAATCAAGCGAAACACCACTTCATCAGCTTCAGCGATGGGCGTTTCATCAGGTGGCACGTCCCAAAAGACTTCGCGCCCGTTAGGGTGAATGGACGGCGGTGCCATTACATACCCGCCCTCGCCTCGAATGTCCACCGCTATATCAGCGTTTGCGCTGTTTTTGATTTTGCGCCCGCTTTTATTCCAGTAGTAAAAGTGTGAGCCCCCGCGCCCTGTTTCAACGGTGGCGGTTTTAGGCAATCTCACGCCGTTTTCGTGTTCCCAATCTGCAAGCCAACCGCAACCGTCTTTGTCGGCTTCTTCATCCACATCGCAATCAATCACGATAAGGTTGTTACCGTTTGAGCCTGTTGCGATGCCGACGTTGTAATCGGCGTTATATTCGTTATATGCCCATTCAAGGCGTTCCCAATTGTCGGTTGCGTCTTTGCTCCCGTTATTACTTGCTGGGCGTTTGTCGTGCGGTTCAAGCCAAATAACCTTTAGTCCGAATTTCTCAACGTATTCACGCGCGGCGGCTTTTCTTTCAGTCTCCATGCTCCACCGCCATTCCTAGCGCATCGCACACCCTGAATGCGCTTTCGGCGGGCGTACAAAACAAGAAATAAGCGCGATACTTGCTTTGCATTGTTTGCACAGTTTTAGCAAGGCGCAACCCGCCAATCGGTTTATTACGCGTGCCATGTTTAATGCACTTTCCGTGCTTCATAGGGTCGCATAAGTCAAACCTGTGCATACAGTAAAGGCAGTGTGGGTTTTCCCACTTTGCAAGGTCTGAAATAAAATGGACGCCGTCATTGTTTTCTGTGAGAATTATCAGGCGATAGCCTGAATGTGAAGCGCGTTGAAGCTCGCGCCTGAAGCGAGCGTGCCCACTGCTAACACATTGAGCAAGCTCTGAGATGTCTTTCTTCGTGTCCACAACCACATTTGAACTGGGGGCATAATAATCGCCAAAATCAACGGGGGCGCGCTTATCCTTACCGTTTAGGCGGGTGCGCACAA
>CAZDPH010000127.1:0-2846 GCA_964507285.1 uncultured Staphylococcaceae bacterium
TTTAAAAAATCATTTCATTATTAAAAATGTTTAATTTATAATATTTAAGCATTAAATTGCTATAGGTGGTCCGCTGTGATATATTCATATGAACATCAAGAAAATGAAATGAAGGAGTAGAAAATGAATAAAAATTTAGTTAAAGAAGTTACTGCTACTCAATTAAGAAATGACTTACCAGATTTTCATAGTGGTGATACTGTTAAAGTTTCAGTTAAAATTGTTGAAAATGGAAAGTCAAGAATTCAAGTCTTTGAAGGCGTTGTAATGGCTAGAAGAGGTGGAGGAATTGCTGAAACATTTACTGTTAGAAAAATTTCTAATGGTATTGGTGTTGAAAGAATTTTCCCATTACATTCACCTAACGTTGCTAAGATTGAAGTTGTCAAAAAAGGTAAAGTTAGAAGAAATAAAATTAATTACCTTAGACAAAGAAGCGGTAAATCAGCAAGAATTAAACAAGTTTTATAGTTTAATTAATAATAAAGTCTTCATAAGAAGGCTTTTTTATTTACAACAAAATTATGTATAATTAATAAAAGGTATTAAAATGGAAGAAAAAAATAACAAAATAAACATAAATTGGTTTCCAGGCCACATGAAAAAAGCTAGTAATTTAATTGAAGAAAAATCTAAATATGTTGATTTTTTTATTTATTTATTAGATGCTAGAGTTATTAATTCATCAATGAATAATTATCTTCTTAATAAAATTAAAGATAAAAAGAAGATGTTTTTAATATCTAAAGCAGATTTATCATCACAAAAAGATAATGAATTATGGGAAAAGAAATTAAATAGTGGAGATGATATTACTTTGTTTGTTGACTTAAAAAATCAAAGATCAATTGATTTAATTTTAAAAAAAATAGATTTAATGATAGAAAATAAAAAAGAAAAAATGCTTAAAAAAGGAATTAAAAATTTTACTATTAAAGCTATGGTTATTGGGATTCCTAATGTTGGAAAATCAACATTTATTAATTTAATGAGTAAAAGATGCATTGCTAAAGCTGAGAATAGACCTGGATTAACTAGAAATATTACATGGATTAAAGTAAATAAAAATTTTGAATTATTAGACACTCCTGGAATTTTATTACCAAAATTTGAAAATGAAACAAATGCAATTAATTTAGCATTAATTGGAACTATTAAAGAAGATGTTTTACCACTTGATGATTTATTTGAACATTTAATGAAAATTATTAGAAAAGAATATTCTGATTTATTTTTTAATAAATATGATATTTCTTTAGAAAATATAGATAATCTAGAAATGCTAAATATTTTATCTAAAAAAAGAGGATATATATTAAAAAATAATGAACTTGATTTATTAAGATGTAAAAAGGTTATTCTAAACGATTTTAAAAATGGGAAATTAGGAAGAATAACATTAGAAAAGGCATAACATGTTAGATTTAGAAAATGAATATTATAAAGCTGGATATAAAGTAATTGCGGGTTGTGATGAAGCAGGAAGAGGATGCTTATGTGGACCAGTTATTGCAAGTGCAGTAGTTTTTCCTATTGGATATAAAAATAACTTAATTAATGATAGTAAAAAATTAACTCCAAAAAAAAGAGATGAATTATATAATGTAATTTTAAAAGATGCTTTAGCGATTGGGATTTGTGCAATTGAAGCTGACGAAATTGATAAAATTAATATTTATGAAGCTAGTAAAAAAGCTATGATTGAATCTTTAAAACAAATTAATAATGTTAATATTGATTGTATATTGACTGATGCAATGCCTTTAGAATTTAATAACTTAAAAAGTGTACCTATTATTAAAGGAGATTCAAAAGCATTATCAATAGCGGCAGCTAGTATAATTGCAAAAGTTACAAGAGATAGATTGTTAGATAATTATTCTTATATATATCCTGATTATAAATTTAATAAACACAAAGGATATTCTACTAAATTACATGTAGAATTAATAAATAAATATGGAATAATTAAAAAGTTTTATAGAGAAACTTATTCACCTGTAAAAGAAGTTTTATATCCTAAAATTACTTTATTTTAAAAATAAGAATAAAAATAAAATTAATCACCTTCTTGATATATAAAGGAAGGTTTTTAAATGAATATAAATGAAATATTAATTGGACTAAGTATAATTCATAATGGAGATTGGAATTTAATTTATGAAGATATTAAAAAACATAATAATCCATTAAAAAATATAAATATTGAAGAGAAAATAAAAATGTCAAATGCAATTACTATTATGGATGTTAATTTATATCCTGATAGGTTAAGAAATTCTTCTAAACCACCATTTGTATTATTTTATAAAGGCAATATTAATTTATTAAATGAAGAACACATTTTAGCAGTTGTAGGAAGTAGAAATAATTCTCGTTATGGAGAAGAATCTTGTTTTAATTTATTAAAAAATATAAAAAAAGATAGCGTAATTATTTCAGGCCTTGCAAGAGGAATTGATACAATTTCACATAAAGCTTCTTTAAAATATGGCTATAAAACAATAGCAGTCTTAGGAAGTGGAATTGATTGTATATATCCAGATGAAAATGTTGAATTAGTTAATCAAATTATTAAAGAAGGTGGATTAATTATAAGTGAATATCCTTTTGATGTTTCTCCTAATAAAGAACAATTTTTAGCAAGAAACAGGATTATTGCATCGCTATCAAAAGGATTATTACTTGTTGAAAGTTTTACAAGAAGTGGAGCTTTAAATACTGCTTTAGTTGCTTTAAATGAAGGAAAAAATATTGGATGCGTTCCTTCTTTAATAGGTAAAAATAGTAATTGCAATAAATTAATTAAAGATGGCGCTAATTTAATTGAAACATCTGAAGATTTG
>CAZDPH010000128.1:0-2802 GCA_964507285.1 uncultured Staphylococcaceae bacterium
TTCTGTAACAGAATAATAATTTAAGTTTTTATATTTATCATCTAAATCTTTATAAACTTGATATAATTCAAGTAAAGCTTTTTCTCCACTATCAATAACATTTTGATCTATTTTAGATAATAATTCTTTAGAATTAGATGAATATTCTTTATTCTCTATATTTTTAAAAGTAGTTATATATGTAGAAGAAAAAGTTAATTGAGATATTTTAAATTCTTCCATTCTTGTAATTGTTTTAATTACATTATTTTCTTTATCAAAATTAATTATAAAAGAAGTTGATAATAATTCATAAATAGAAGTGTCTCCTAAATAATCATAATTAGAAAAATATGATTGTAATAATTTTATTGTAGGGTAATTAACTTCATAAGAAGAATATGATTTAACATTATTTTCTTCTTTAAAAATATTTTCATTATTTAAATTATATTTAATAATGTAATTACTTGAATTATTTTCGATTATTTCTGAATTTAAAAAAGATGCAGATAAATTATTATCAATTATTAAATAAGGTGTAATTGAATTAATATTATTTAAAAATTTTGAATAATATTCATCACTTTCTAAAAAATCAAAAGTAGAATAATTAATTCCTTTATTATTTTTAATATCTAAGGTTTCTGTATATCCAAAGTTTGATTCATTATAATCTTCATATCTTTCTAAAGAATAATCTTTAAATGTAGATGATGTAAAGGTTTCTTCTTGATAAGATTTTCTTTCATTTTTTAAAAATGTAGAATAATAATCTATTTTAAATTTATTAGATGATATTGTTCCTATTGTTTCTTTTTCATAATCTAAATAATATGTAGAGTATGTTGAATTTAACGCACTATAAAAATTAATTGGATTTGAATAATCTATTTCATTTACTTCTTGAAGTGTAGTATTTTGGCAACTAGTTAATAAAAATAAGCTAGTTAATATTAAAATTTTTTTTCTCATATTTACAAACTATTTTAATATTAAAAAAAATGAAAATCAAGCAATATTAACGATATTTTTAATTTTTTAATTTTTAAAACTATTGTATCTAGTTTTTAAAACTAAAAATTTAATTTAGTTTATTTTACTTTATATAATCTTGATTTTACTAGTAAAATAATAGATGAAAAAATAAAATTAAAATATTAAAATAAATTATGAATAAAAAAATAAATTATTACTTTTTATCAATATTTATTATTGAATTAATTATTTATATTTCATTTTTGTATTTAGAATTTTATAAAAATAATATAAATAATTATTTAAAATATTTTTTGATTATGATTAATTTTTTATTTGGATTAATTTATTTAATTAAAAATTATTCTAAAGAAAAATTATTCTTAGTATTAGGATTATTATTTACTATTGGAAGTGATTATTTTTTATTATTTAAAAATTCTAATAAAGAATATTGTATTGGCATTTCAATATTTATTATTGTTCAATTAATGTATTTTATTTATAATTTTTTATCTAATAAATTATATTTAAATGAAATTATAATTGAAATTATTATTAGAATATTTTTAATTATTGTTTCTTTAATATTTGTTTATTATTTTTTAAATAAATATTTTAATTTAGTAAATGTATTAGCAATATCCTATTTTATTAATTTATTAATTAATTTTTTAGAATGTATTTTCTTTTTTAAAAGAAATAAAAAAAGAAATATAATTTTAATTATTGGATTTTTATTATTTATTCTTTGTGATTTAAGTGTTGGATTATATAATTTAAAATTGATAGATGCATTTAAACATTTAATGTGGATTGCATATGCTCCAAGTCAATTTTTATTACTTTATTCAATAAAAGAATAATTATATGTCCATAAGTTAATGGTAGACTACTAACCTCCGAAGTTAGGAATAGAGGTTCGATTCCTCTTGGACATGCCAAAACAAAAAGGAATTAATTATGAAAAAGAATTTAAATGAAAAAGAAAAAGAGTTTAATAAAGAATTATTAATAGGTGCAATTTTAGCAATTATATCTTTAATATTTTTTATTGTTTGCTGGATATTAACCTATGTTAGTGATTTTAAAGATTTATCTAAAACATGGTATGTTTTTGTTATTTTAGGAGTAGGAATTGTATTCTTTATTTTTTCTTTTTTATTTTTAAAAAAAGGCAATAAAAAAAGAATTGATTATTATGAAGATAAAGAAAAGAAAGAATTTGAAGAAAAAATGAAAGAATACATGAAGAAAAAAGAAAAAGAAAAGTAGTTAATTAAATAAGATCATTCAAAAAACATTTAAAAAGTTGTAATATATTTAAGCATTTTAATATTAATTTGCTTAATTATATGCCTCGATGGCGAAATTGGTAAACGCGTTGGACTCAAAATCCAATGTCAGCGATGATTTGTGGGTTCGAGTCCCATTCGAGGCACCATTTAAGTAAAATAGGTTTGATACAATATCAAGCCTTTTTTTTTGCTTAAAATAGCTAACAAATAGGCGTTTTTCTTGATTCTTTATGTTTTACAGACGATTTAGTTAACCAAAATTCATTATATAAGTATGCCTGGATTCAATAAATTCTACACGATTTGACTTCAAGGGTGCTAAATATTACACGATTTAACACGATTCGTTTTTTTATAATTCTTGAATTAGAAAAATAAGAGATTTTCAAAAAGCCAGGAATTTTTACTTTGCCTTTTTCTAATAAATCATTTAGAAGAAGAACTGCAAGACGATATTTCATCTCGGCTTCAGCTTGTTTCTTAGTCATAATAAAAAGACCTCCTTCATATGTGATAAGTCACTCTAAAAGAGGTTAATGCCAAGCTA
>CAZDPH010000129.1:0-2788 GCA_964507285.1 uncultured Staphylococcaceae bacterium
GGTACTGACAGTACTGTTAGGTACTATTATACGGCGAAAAAAATCTTGCGATTTTTCGCCTTGATATAATGCGGAAAAGCAAAAACCAGATCAAAACCAAAACCGCGAAAATGCTTTTTGATGTTTTCGCCCTGATGGAAAGGGTTTTACAAACTGAAAGGAAGGTGACCGCCATAAACCCAGATCACGCCGCCGCCCTCGCGCTGGAAAGAAAAATCTTTTCGGATACATGGGCGATGATAAGGAACCATAGAAATATAAGGCACTTTGCAGATGACGCTGCATGGGCTGAAGTTGTCGATATAGCACGGGGCATTATGGCAGCGGGTGAATGTAGCCCCGCCCTCGATCAGTTAGGCCGCGACATGGCAACGGCGGCTTTACGGTACCTCGATGCAATCAGTTATTCAAACGATGAAGGGAGATTAAGCGATGAAAGCTGACAACCAGACAACGGCGGAATATATAGCCGCGTGTGCTGACAGAGTAGGGGGCACTTCCTACTTCCACGATTTAGGCTTATCGGATGAAACCGTACAGGCGTTTAATTTGGGATATGACCCCGAATACAAACGCATACCAGCAGATGAAGCATACCCCGCTGCAATCATACCGACAGGAAAAGAAGGGTATACGGCCTATTGTGCAGATCAGACAGAGCGGCGGGATATTCGGCACCATGACGGCGATGATGGAACTTTTCTGTTTCGGCCTGAAGTGCTGACCGCTACGCGGGAACCCGTTTATCTTGTTTCGCGGGAGCTGGACGCGCTTATATTGCATGAAGCGGGAGCGCAAGCCATAGCCGCCAACAGCACCAACACCGATTATCTGACAGACGCGATAAAGGCCGTTGTGGATGCTGGAAAGATTTTACCGCCGCTTGTTATCGCGCTGGATAAGAAGGCCACGGATAAAAAGACAGAGCAATATATCACCGACAGGGTGCGGGGTGCGCTGGATGAAATAGGTATCAGATACAGAACCGAAACGCCATACCCAGCATATAACACCGCGCTTGAAGCGGTACGGGACAACAACGCGGCAATCGTGCGGGATGAAGTCAACAGGATAAACGGGGCTATTGCAGCGGAAAAGGAAAACCAGCGGCGCGAATGGGTAAGTAAAAATTCGGTTTCGGCATACATTGACGGCTTTATAAACGGCATAGCGAATTATGCAGATACGCCCTTTATTCCCACGGGGTTTACCGCACTGGATAAGATACTTGACGGCGGGTTATATGAAGGACTGTACAGCATGGGAGCAATATCTTCTTTAGGCAAGACAACATTTGCACTTCAGATAGCAGATCAGATAGCGCAACGCGGCGGGGATGTGCTTATATTTTCCCTCGAAATGGCGCGTACTGAACTCATGAGCAAATCTATAAGCCGCCTTACCCTGATGGATGTATTGCAGAATAAAAACAGTATCGGCCTTGCCAAAACAAACCGCGGTATCTCGACAGGTTCCCGATATGAAAATTACAGTGATGCAGAAATGCAAGTTATTGAAAGAGCGATAGCAGAATATCGGGCTTTTGCAGATCATGTCTTTATCCATGAAGGCAACGGGGATGTAACCGCCGAAACGATTGGAGCTGCCGTAAAAAAGCATATAGCCCTGACGGGAAAAAGCCCCGTTGTCATAGTCGATTACTTGCAGATCATTCAATCGCCTGACCCGCGGTTATCTGACAAACAGGCCGTTGATAGAACGGTGTTTTCGCTCAAAACATTAAGCCGCGCTTGCAAAATACCGATTATCGCTATCAATTCATTTAACCGACAGGGTTACGATGAAGCCGCCACAATGGCAAGTTTCAAAGAATCAGGGAGCATAGAATATACCAGTGATGTTTTGATTGGCTTGCACCTGAAGGGAGCGGGCGAAAAAGATTTTAATGCCGATGAAGCTAAGAAAAAAGACCCACGGGAAATCGTTGTTTCAATCCTGAAGAACCGCAACGGCGCGACAGGCTCAAAGCTGGAATATCAATATTATCCGAAATTCAATTATTTTAAGGAAGTGGGGGTTATGGATGAATAAAAACCTTGAACGCCTGAAAAACACGCTGAAAGCCCCTGTAAGCCCCGCAACGGTACAAGGGTACAATTCCACCAGCGAAACCGAAAACGGCGATACAGGCGAAAATATGAGCGATACGGCACGAATTAGCCTGACCATGCAACAGGATGACCACGCCCGCACGCTGGAAGCATACCAGAACTATCAAAAGAACATAGCCGCCGCCGCTGCATATCAAACAGAGCTGACAGAGGGCATAAAGCGCGGGGAAAGCCCCTACAATTTGCTATTGACCGCCGTCAAAGCAATCGGGGCGATGACTGGAAACATGGCTTTTGCTGACCGCATAAAGGGCGATGTTATCGCGGTGTACGGTTGGGGACTGGATGAGAAAACGCCGCTGCAATGGGAGCTTGACAACACGCGGGAACGCCTGAAGCGACTGGAAGCAAACCTCGATCAGACACCAGACAAGGGAGCGCGGGACAGGATAGAAGCGGCGATAATGGCACATGAAAACAGGATTGAAGAACTTGAAAGGAAACTAAAGACGGATGAATATATCACAGATGATAAAACCCAGATGGAGCAACTCAGCATGTTTCGGGTATCTGATGCTTGCAATGGCAAACGCGGGAATGTCTGAAGATGACATAGCCGCCGCGGGTGTATGCCTTGACAGAGCATTAAAAACTTACTCAGTGGGTGAAGCCGCTGCAATCGGTGCAGACGCGTACAACGCTTTACAATAGCCCTT
>CAZDPH010000130.1:0-2739 GCA_964507285.1 uncultured Staphylococcaceae bacterium
TGTATGTAAAGGAAAAGATTTAACACCAGAAGTTATTAGCGATTATATGAAAGCTCATACTTCAGCTTCTTATGGTTGGACTGATGAACCATTAGTATCAAGTGATATTATTGGTATGACATACGGATCATTATTTGATTCAACACAAACTATGGTTCATAAATTAGACGATGATACATATCATGTTCAAGTCGTTTCTTGGTATGATAACGAAAATTCATATACAAGCCAAATGGTTAGAACAATTAAATATTTCGCTGAATTAAAATAATTTAAATTGTTAAACAAAGGCTTAGTTTATAACTAGGCCTTTTATTATAAAAGGAGTATTTATGCATACAATCGATGAATTAAAAAATTTAAATGGAAAAAAAGTGCTTGTAAGAGTTGATTTCAATGTTCCTTTAAAAGGAAGTGAAATTAGAGATGACAATCGCGTTGTTCAAGCTCTTCCTACAATTAAAAAACTCTTAAGCGAAGGTGCTAGTTTAGTTTTAATGTCTCATTTAGGAAAAATTAAATGGGGAAAAGTAGACGATGCTGAAATCGCTAAAGCTAAAGAGAAGAATAATATGAAATATGTTCTTCCATGTTTACAAGGATATCTTCCAGGAGTTAAAGTTTCATTTTCAGAAGAAACAAGTGGACCAGCTTTAAAAGAAGCTATTTCTGCATTAGGACCTGGTGAAGTTTTACTTGTTCAAAATACACGTTATGAAAAAGGAGAAGAAAAAAATGATCCTAAATTAGCTGCAGATTGGGCAAGTAATGTTGATGCATTTGTTATGGATGCATTTGGAAGTGCTCATAGAGCACATGCTTCTACATATGGAGTTCCTGAAATTTTAAAATCAAAAGGATTACCGGTTGCACTTGGATATTTAATGGAAAAAGAAGTCAAAAATTTAGGCGCTTGTGTTCGTGGTGACGAACATCCATATATAGCTATTTTAGCTGGATTTAAAGTTTCAGATAAGATTAAGGTCATTAATTCTTTACTAAAAAAATGTGATAAAATTTTAATTGGTGGAGCAATGTGTTTTACATTTTATAAGGCTCTCGGTATGAATACTGGAAATTCACCAGTTGAGGATGATCAATTAGAATATGCTAGAGAATGTTATGCAAGCGGAAAAATAGTTTTACCAATTGATACAAAAGTTGCTGATGATTTTGATAATCCAAAAGATATTAGAACTGTTGACACTGACATTGGTATTGCTAATGAATGTATTCCTGATGGATATAATGGA
The DNA here is from genome assembly GCA_964507285.1 of uncultured Staphylococcaceae bacterium. Lineage (GTDB taxonomy): Bacteria > Bacillota_I > Bacilli_A > RFN20 > CAG-826 > Onthovivens. The sequence goes on from CAZDPH010000130.1 coordinate 1,254, forward strand.
ATGGATATAGGTCAAAAAACAGTTGAAAGATTTTCAGATATAATTAGAACAGCAAAATTAATATTCTGGAATGGACCAGTTGGTGTTTTTGAAAGAGTTGAATTCCAAGATGGAACATTAGGTATTTGTAAAGCAATTGCACATAATGAAAACTGCTTTTCAGTTATTGGTGGAGGAGATTCCGCAGCTGCTGCAAAAGAATTTGGCTATGTTGATAGATTTAGTCATGTTTCTACTGGTGGAGGTGCTTCATTAGAAATGATCGAAAATGATGGACATTTACCAGGAATAGATGTTATTGGATAATTATGAGAAGAAAATTATTGTTAGGTAACTGGAAAATGAATAAAACAGTTACCGAAGCTAATGAATTTGCTAAAGGTGCTAAAGAATTAGGTAAAGAAGCTAAAGCTCATAAAATAGATATGGGTATATGTGTACCGTATTTAGCATTACAAAGCGTTAAAAAAATTCTTAAAAAATCATTATTCGTTGGCGCAGAAAATGTTCATTTTGAAGAAAGTGGAGCATTTACTGGTGAAATTTCTATTCCTATGTTGAAAGATATTAATATAGATATGTCTTTAGTTGGTCATAGTGAAAGAAGAACTTATGATAATGAAACAAATGAAAAGTGTAATAAGAAAATTTTAGCTTTACTTAAAAATAATATGATTCCAGTTTATTGTTGTGGAGAATCATTAGAAACGTATGAAAAAGGAAAAACTAAAGAATTTATTAAAGAACAAATTCTTAAAGGCTTTGAAAATGTTTCTAGTGAAGATGCAAGTAAAGTTATTATTGCATATGAACCAATTTGGTCTATTGGAACTGGAAAAAATGCTTCAAGCGAAATCGCTGAAGATATATGCTCATTCATTCGTAAAACTTTAAGAGGATTATATGGTACTAAAGTTGCTAATAAAATAAGAATTTTATATGGTGGCAGTGTTAAACCTAACAACATTAAAGATTATTTATTGCAAAAAGATGTTGATGGTGCATTAGTTGGTGGAGCAAGTTTAAAATTGGATAGTTATAAAGAATTGCTACATAATATTTTGTAAATATTTAATAAATCATGGGTATGAATTGATTCATACCCATTTTATTTAATAATAAAATTAATTTTGATTTTTATAATTTTTTTATTTTTAAAAAATGGTATGATAAAAAAATATAATTTAAGTTATTAATTTGTATTATATTGTAAAATAAATTTAATTTTTAAATGTCTTATAAATTATTATTTTATTTTAATTTGCTTATTTTTTTAATATAAAAATGGCATTTATTTAAAGTCTTTGTCTAATAATTATAAATTATCTATATATAATAAAAATATTTAAAAAAATAATAAAAAAATGTTGACTTAAATATTAAACTAATATATACTTTTTAAGCACGTGAGGATTAGAAATAATTATCACGAAAGAGATCTTTGAAAACTAGATAGATGTACAACAATAAACGTCAATTTATTTAA
>CAZDPH010000131.1:0-2669 GCA_964507285.1 uncultured Staphylococcaceae bacterium
CCATAAATTATATAAAGATCCTTTAATTAATAAAAAAATCTCTAAAATTTATGGATTTAATTTTGATATTAATAATTTAGAAGATAAAAAGAAAGCTAAAGAAATCTTAATTTCAAATCCTTTAAAGAAAAAAGAAATTGAAAATTATCTTTATCCTCTTTTAGAAAAAGTATTAATTAAATATATTAAAGAAAATGGTAAGGTTGCAATTGAAGTACCTTTGCTTTTTAAAGCACATTTTGAATATATGTTTTCTAAAATCATTGTTCTTGAAATTTCAAATGAATTGCAAATTAAAAATTTAAAAAATAGAGGAGATAATATTTCCTCCTCTTTAAAAATCAATAATGATTTTTCTTATAATAAATTAAATAATGTATACGTTATTAAAACAAATGGAGATTTAAATCATTTATATAAAGAATGTGATAAAATTTTAGAATCTAAATAGAAAAATCTCCACTATAAATAGGAGCTTTACATCCTTTTAATAAAGTATCTCTTATTAAATTAGATTGAGTATCAAAATTATCTTTTAATTTATATAAAGATGCAATTTCACTAGGAGAATAATTAGAAGTAATAATTGTAATTAATTTATCATTTTTAATTCTTTCTTTTAAAATAGGAATTATAAATGAATCTCTAGAATAGCTAGTTTTATATTCTTCTCCAAAGCCATCAAGTACTAAAACTTCTGAATTTAAAAAATCATTTAACATTTCATTATATTCTTCTTTTTTAAGTTTATTAAAAGAAAGATCATTTAATTCTTTAATTCTTCTAAAAGAATTCATAAAAGATATTTTTAATCCTTTATTTTTAATATATCCATTGCACATTGAAATTGCACTTAAAGTTTTAAAAGTTCCACTTGCACCATAAATATAAAATAAATTTAATTTACCTTTTGCACGATCTTTAATTTGCTTAACAAGTTCTTTTCTAGGTATATCATTTAAAACAAGTTTATAATATTTTTCATAATCAAAATCTATATACTTAAATTGATTAACATAATAAATAAAATCATGATATGCAGGGACTTCTTTTTCTTTTTCTTTGATTAAAGAACCATCTTTATATACTACATAATAAAAGAATTTATTTTTTAAAACACAATCTTCATAAGTTTTTAATTTCTTAATCGCATTATAATCTTTTAAATAACGATGAAATTTAGAAACATTTAAATAAATTTCTTCTTCATTAAAATCTTTTAAAATTAAAGATAAAAATTCTTTATCTTTTAATATTTCTTTATAACATTCATCACGATATTTATTTAATTCTTTATCGTTTATTTTAAAATTTCCTTTTATTTTTTCCATATTAATCAAAATCTGTAGAAGAATCATCTTCACTATATAAATATTCTATCTTATTATTTTCCTTCTTTGATTCTTTTAAATCTTCTTTAATTTCTTTAATATTACTATAATTATTATGTATTTTACTAGAATTTTTATTCTTTTTATATAAATAATCTAAAACTTCAAATAATCCATTAATATCTTTTCTTTTAAATACTCTTGCAAATTGTTCAGCATAACTTGGATTAATAAATCCATATGTAGTTAATAAATAATCATTAATTGCATTAATTATTCCTCTATCTAATCCATATGTTTCAAATAATAAATTAACTGTTTTTAATTCATCTTTACTAGCTTCTAACCCTCTAGTGCGGTCTTTTATTAATTCTAATGGAGGAGTAGATAAATAATATTCAATTAATTTAGAATTATCACTATTAGAATTATTTTTAAATTTTATTTCTTCTTTTTTAGTTTTATCTTTTAATAATTTATTTTCATATTTTAAAAACATTTCAACTTCTTTATTAAATTTTTTAAAATTAATTTTATAAATATTAGTGTTTTCTTTTTCAATTGATTTAGTTAGAAATTCTGCGATTTTATTCTCTTTAATTCCATATAAATTACTATATTCAATTACTTTAACTATATCTTCAGAAGAAAAATTTTCAATTTTTAAATCTGGAAAAGTTTTCTTTAAAAAACTAAAGCATTTTGCAATTGAAAATTTACCATTAATTTTAATTCCATTATCAACTTTTAAAGAACTTACTAAGTTTTCATTATTTATAACATCATAAGAAAAACAATCATTTAAAGTAAAAATAATCTCTTTATATTTTTTATTTATTTTATAAAGATATTTATTAAACATTTCTTTTTGATATTCTTCACTTACTTTTGAAATAAAAACAGTTTTTAAAGCAATTGATTTAAAAAAATTAAATCCAGATAATGGAGAAAAAACTTTAATTAATAATTCATCATCACTTTCATACATTTTAATTAAATTTAAAGCATTTAATTTTTTATTAAATAAATAAAAATCTTCAGATTTTATTGAATTTTCATTTAATAAATCATTTATTTTTATATTTTTTGAATCATTAGATAAATAAAAAATATATAAATTAAAAGAATCTTTACCAATTAAAGGTAAATATAAATCATTTAAAACACTTAAAAAATTTGATATTTGTTCTTCTACTTTTTCTATTTTAATTTTATCTTGCATTTTTTAATTATACTTTATTTAAAATAATTTTTTAATAATTAATTATTTTAATTAAAAATATTTTAGAATATTTAAAATTTTTGTTAATATCTAAGTTAAAATATTTTATAATATAT
>CAZDPH010000132.1:0-2661 GCA_964507285.1 uncultured Staphylococcaceae bacterium
CAATTAAAATAGGTGCAATTACTTTATCAATACTAAGTTTATGAAAATTTTTTAAATCTAAAGCATAATCAAAAACTTGATCGATATCAGATTCTAAGATATTTAATTCACCAACTTTAAATTCTAAACAAAAAATAATTCCTTTATATAAAAGTAGAGCGTCAATTCTTTTACCAAGTCTAGGAATATCGTATTCTAAAATAATTTTTCCATTATCTTTTAAATTTGAAACCACATTTTTTAATATTTGAATTTCATTTTTCCATGCTTCTATTGTAGTAGTAAGTACTTTTCCATGATAATTATTAATTAAATTTCCTAAAATAGTTTCACTAGAAAAATTAAGAAAATCTTTAAAATCACTATTATATAAACAACGTGTACTATTATTCATTTTTACTCCAATTAATATATATTTATTTTATCTGGTTTTAAATAAATAAGCTAATATTTTTATAAATATAAATGTTGTTTTATTAATATATTTTTTTAAATTTAAATTAAAAATTTATGTATCTACTGCTTTTGAAATACATCTTATATAAGTTGGAATAAATTTTAAACAAATATTTATATTTGCTTAGTCATTTGAACAAGTAGTTCTATCTTCATTTAGTACTAGATAATAAACTATTTCATCACAATATTTATTATCGCATAACAATTAGAATAATAAAGTACCATATTTTTAAATCTCATCTTTTTAGCCAATTTTTGTAAAACTTTTCACTTAATAAATCTCTTTTAAAGATTTATTAAACAAATTTATTTACTCAGCTACTTTAAGAAATTAATTCCACTTTGGAGAATTAATTTATATCAAAAAGATTTATTTATGCAATATACAAAAGAAAATAGTGACAAAAGTCACTATTTCTTCTTTCTATTATGGACTAAATCCATTTTAGCCCTTACAACGAAGTGTCCTGGAACATAATATATACCTATTATGCAATTATCCTTCGTATTAGTTTCATTTGGTGGAGATGCGGAGAGTTGAACTCCGGTCCACAACTAATGCCCATTTACCTCTACAGTTTAGTAAGTATTTAAATTTAATGGCATATCAACACTTACAAACTTACTTACCACGAGAATATTTGATTTTCTATTAAGCTTATATTCATCACTTAATATAGCTTCTTGATATCACAGAAATCTATTAAGAAAGAAGCTACCTCAATAGTTTCTGTTGCACTTGTCTAATCTTTTAGACTAATAAATCGCTTTAATTAAGCAGCGAATGCAAGATTTGTATTTCTGTTGCCAGATAATTTTTGTTGATGATTAGGTCATCGCTCCACTGCTAGTAAATACACTATTAATTATGTCGAAACCAAGACATCCCCAAGTTTCTTACTATATTAATATAGTAATTAGATTTTACTAATTATTATTTATTATTTCAAATAATTCTTCAAAATCTAAAGATAATGGATATTTGTTAATATCTTCTTTTTTAATCCAAAATACTTCTCCTTCTTTAGAAGAAATTATTTCACCTTCAAAATCATTAGATTTATATAAAAAACCTAAATATCTTGTATTTTCTTCCCAAGGCCACTCTTTAATTCCAGATAAATGAAGAGATTTTAAAGTTAATCCTGTCTCTTCTTTTATTTCTCTTATTACACTTTCTTCTAAAGTTTCATTGTTTTCAACATGGCCTCCTGGAAAAGTTAATCCAGGCCAATCTTTTTTCTTTCTCATTTGTACAAGTATCATATCATCTTTGTAAACCATGCACATATTTGCAAGAATAACTTTACTATATCTTTTATCCATATTTTTTTATTTGTTATAACCTCATAAATAGTTTATAATATTTTGACTTGAGGTTTAAGAAAAAATGGCAAAAGTTAAAAATATAAAAGGTAAAAAAAGTTCAATTAATTGGACAAGAATTTGGTACTATGTAAAATCTTTATTTAATAATGAAATATGTAAAGAAATTGGTGTTAAGCATTGGATTATTTCTATATTTGTATTCTTAATTTCTATTACATTAACGATTATTCCAACTTCTGTTACAGAATCTACTAGAAAAGGAAGTTCATCTGTTAATAATTCAAACAATGATATTTTAACAGCTGGATTGCATTATTATGCTTTAAATGATGATTCAGATTTAAAAATGGAAGATCATAAATTATTAAAAATAGATGGCGATAGTAAGCAAGAAATTTCTTCTATAACAAGTGGAAGCCAAAAACTTGGAATTTATTATCTCGATACTTCATTATCTACAAATGGAACATTTTCTGAACAAAGATCGATAATCTTAGATTCTGTTAATTATTCTGGATTTATCTTCTTTGGAACAGATTATTTCTCAGTTAGTGTATATAAAGATACTACAAAATCTACATTAATTTGCTCCGCTACTGGAAGTTATAAATCATTTGAAGATTTCACATCATTAAAATCTTATTTATTAAAAGATGTTGATAAAACAGCATACGTAAATGATCAAAAAACTAAAATAATGAATAATTTCTATACTTTCTGTGATACAGCTTATTTAGATGCTAGAATGCAAACAACATTGCTACAAGTAGGAATGCTAGCAGGTATTAATGCAGGTATTACAATTATTATGACGCTTGTATTATTCTTAATGAGTAGAGGAAAACAAAATCCAAACAGTTTGTTAAAATTCCA
>CAZDPH010000133.1:0-2579 GCA_964507285.1 uncultured Staphylococcaceae bacterium
TAATATTTCGTCACCTACATTAACCTTACAAACATGTAAATGATCACTATCTGGATGATTTTTGCACGAAATAACTTTACCTATAACTAAATTAGTAGCACTTGCAACTTCTTTAATATCTTCAACTTCAATCCCTGAGAAGGTTAATCTATTAGCAATTTCTTGAGCAGTTATTCCTTCTAAATCAACATATTTTCTAACTTCTTTTAAACTTACTAACATGAATTAATCCTCCATTTCTTTTTTAAATTCATCTAAGAAACGAATATCGTTTTGATAGAATTTTCTAATATCATCAATTCCATATCTAAGCATTGCAACTCTTTCAATACCAATTCCAAATGCAAATCCACTATAAACTTCTGGATCATATCCACACATTCTTAAAACATTAGGATTAACCATACCTGCTCCTAAAATTTCAATCCATCCACTTCCTTTACAAACATTACATCCTTTTCCATGACAATTAAAACAAGAAATATCAACTTCTACTGAAGGTTCAGTAAATGGGAAATAAGATGATCTAAATCTAACTTTAGTATCTTTTGCAAACATTTTTTGAGCAAATAATTCTAAAGTTGCTTTTAAATTTCCTAAATTAATATTCTTATCAATAACTAATCCTTCAACTTGTCCAAATTGATGAGAATGAGTCATATCATCATCATCTTTTCTATAAACTTTACCAGGACAAATAATTTTAATAGGTTTTCCTTTTGATTTTTCCATTACGTGAGCTTGAACACTACTTGTATGACTTCTTAATAAATAAGTATCATCAATATATAAAGTATCTTGCATATCTCTAGCAGGATGGTCTTTAGGAATATTTAAAAGTTCAAATACATAATGATCGCTATCAACTTCTGGACCATCTTCTACACTATAACCCATTCCTACGAATATATCTTCTATTTCTTTAACTATTTTAAAGAAAGGATTTTTATATCCAACACTTAAATTATTTCCAGGTAAAGTAATATCAATTTCTTCTTCTTTTAATTTTTTATTTAATAATTCTTTATTACTTTCTTCAATTTTTTGATCAATTAAAGTTTCTACTTCATTACGAACTTTATTATAGACTTCTCCAAATTCTTTTTTATTTTCAACATTTCTTATTTCATTCATCATGAGTGAAATAATTCCCTTTTTTGCTAAATATTTGTTTTTTAAATCTTTAAAAACATCTACTCCTTTAGCGTCTTTAAGTTCTTCTAAAACTTCTTTTCTAATCTCTTCAAACCTTGCTTTGTAATCCATATTTACCTCATTAATTTAAAATAAAAAAAGAATTACGATAGGAGTGTTATTTAACACGGTACCATCCTAATTCTTTTATACTTAATTTTAAACTTTAACCTAAGTTTTAAGGGGTTCATCAAACCTGCTCCAAGATGAATTCATTAATCATTTATTAAGGTTTTTCACTCTCACCTCTCACTTTAAATAAATTAAAACTAATTACTACTTCTTTTCATTGCATTATTATTTTAAATAATTTTTAATTATTTTTAAAATTAAAAATATATTTATCTTAAAAGACAACATAAGAAATATGCTATTATAGAAATAATAAATAAAATAATGGAGATTGTTAATAAAATAAAAAATTTCGAATTATGAATAAAACCTCTTGAAGCGCATATATGCCCAAATGATGAAAATAAAATAAAAGAAGCGATAATTGCAGATATAAACATATATAGCCAATAATCATGCTTATAGCCTAAACAACATGTAAAGACACAATGTGCTATTGAATATCCTAGCGAACCTAATAAAAAAGTAATATTTTTTCTAATTTCAGTTTTTTCTTTTTTTTCAATTTCTGAAAATAAAGAAAAATATTCATTAATTTCAGAATCAGTAATATCTAATAATTCTTGAATAGAATTTATAGAGTTATAAGGAATCATTTTTGAAAAATTTTCAACTTTTTTAAGATTATTTTTATTTATTCCGATTTTAGATGAAACTTCTTCTAAAGAGAAACCACTAACTTCTCTTTTAATTTTAAAAATATTTTTATATTTAATCATATCATAATTCCTCTAATATATTGATTTTGTAAATGTAACATCATGAGAGTCATTAAAAAATTTCTTACTAAATGTTGCTTTTGCAGAAAAATTAATTCCAAATTTATTATGTACGTCTAATCCGCTTTGATATCTATTACATTCAAATAAATATCCTAAAACTTGATAGTTTGTAGCAGAATCTACATCAGTAAAGTAATAATTCCATTGAAACTCACTTAAATCTTCTCCTAATTGAGAAGATAGTATTGGATTAGTATTAGTATAACTTTTTGAAAAACCGTAGTTTACATTTAACCCTATACTACTGTCTTCTTCTAAAGAAATTCCATCAAAACTGATACCATTTTTAAAAGAATATCCTAAAGTTGCTCCAATTTGATAACTAGAATTTATAGTTACAGTAGAAGGTTTAGTTACAGGATAAGCATCTTTAAATTTAGGTATTCCACTTTTAATAATATCATCATATCCCATTTCAGTAGATGTTTGATAAGCTCCAACATGAACCCATTCACTATTGTTATAATATCT
>CAZDPH010000134.1:0-2526 GCA_964507285.1 uncultured Staphylococcaceae bacterium
TTTGAAATTTCAAATAACCTTATTCTAGGAAGAGTGTATCCTCCTCCTTTTTTACTTAAAGCATTATAGCAACTTGCAATAGCATAATTAGGATTTTCTTTAAAATATAATTTATGATTTGCAAAAGAAGGTTTAGATGTTTTAAGCATTACATCTAAACAACATTTTGCAAAATCATCACTTGTAATATCTTCATCATATAATAAAGTAATATTAGGAATAGCAAGTTGCATTTCTTTAGTTAATTTTAAAATAATTCTAGTTATTTTAGAGTCTTTTGGTCCAATATTAGCATGTACAAAAGAATCACATAAAGTTTTATCAATATGTTTTAAAAAAAATCTTAAAATTTCTTCTGTTAAAGGATTATCAGCGTCTTTTTCAAAAGGTTCAAAGATTTCTGTAAAATTACCTAAATAAACAGGATAAGAGGTAATTGAAGGAACATGCTTATAAAATATTAATAAATTATTACAACATTCAAGTAAACTCTTAGGTTTTTCTAATTCTAAAAATTTACATCCTTTTTCCATCAATAAATTATAATCAGGAAGAATGTATCTAGGTCTATAAGGTAATAATCCTTCTCCTAAATCACATACTTTATGCTCTTTTAAAGCTTTAATCCATTCTTTGTCTCTAGGAAGTGAAGTTGAATCTAAATTTTCTCCAAGTCTTGCAAGAGCAAGTAACTTTTGAGAATAAGTTAAAGTTTCATCACTAATAATATTCATTTGATCAGATTTAGACATAATTAATTCCTCTTTTTTATAATTTTATTAAAAAATATTTTAAATATAAAGCAATTTAAAATAATTATTATTTATATTAATTATTGAAAGTAAAAATAAACTCACTACCTTTATCTAATTCACTTATTAATTTAATTTCAATATTATTATTAATACAAATATGTTTTACAATTGCAAGTCCAAGACCTGTTCCACTTGATTCTTTACTACGGGCTTTATCTACTCTATAAAATCTATTAAAGATATATTTTTGATCATTATTAGATATACCTATCCCACTATCTTTAATAGATAAATAATTATTTTTTAAAGTAATAATTATTGAACCATTATTTTTATTATAATTTATTGAATTAACAAAGACATTATTTATTAATTTATTAATATCTTCTTTATTAATATTTAAATAATAATCATTTAAATCATTAATTAATGTTATATTTTTTTCTTTTAATTTTAAATCATATCTAGATTCAATTTCTAAAATAATATCTTTTAAATTTAATAATTCTTTATTTTTATTAATTTTTGATTCTAAAGACGCTAAAGAAAGCATATCTAAAACAATATTTTTCATTCTTAAAGATTCACTTAATATTTTTTCATTAATTTTATTTATTTCTTCTTGATTAGTAATTATTTTTTTATTAATTAATTCTTCATATCCTATAATCGAAGTTAAAGGAGATTTTAATTCATGAGAAGCATTTTGAAAGAATTCTTTTTTTGAAATTTCAATTTCTTTTTCTTTTGAAATATCAAAAATAATTAAAGAAATTAAAGAAGAATTATTATTAAGAATGATTTTAGATGCTAAAAACTCATAATATTTATCATTAATTGGAATTTCAAATATTTTAATATCTTCATTAAAATTATTTAATTCATTTTCAATTTCACATCCATTATCAAAATATAATATATTTTTATTTAAATAGTTATCTTTTATATCAAAAATCTTTAATGAATATTCATTCATTTTAATAATATTTAAATTGTTATCTAAAATAACAAATCCTTGTTTAATATTATCTAAAATAAATTTATTTCTCCTTTTTTCTTCTTCTAATTCATTTAAATTATTTTTTAATACTAAATAAGTATTATTTAATGTTATTTTTAAAGAATCATTATCAATTATTGAATCAGTTTTTAATAATGAATTAATATTTTTAATTTCATCTTTAATGTTATTAAATTCTTTTTTAAATAAGAAATAGCTTATTAAAATAAAACTAATATCAATTATTAATAAAATAATTGATCCTATTAAAATTACTAAATGATTATAATCAGAGATTAATTCAGCATCTACTCCAACTCTTATAAAATTTAAGCTATTTTTACTTCTTTTAACAACATATAAATTATTTTTATTAGTAGTTAAAGAAATTTTATAATATGGATTACCATTTTGATGTTCTATGAATTCTTCTAATCTATTTTCTTCTTTATTATAATTTAAATTATTATCATAAATTACTTTCCCATCTTTATAAGAAATTAAAGTAATTCTATATGAATCAAACAAAGAAAAAGAAGAATCAATTTTTGAAATTGATTCATCACTTTCATCATATAAATTATCAATTATTGAAATATAATTGTTTAAAGAATTAATATAATTATTTTTATTGTTTTTGCTTAATAAAAACGAACTTCCTAAAAAAGAAATGAAAGTTAAAACAATAAAAATAATATTTATACTAATAATTTTCTTCTTATTCATTTATTCTATAGCCTAATCCATGTATTGTAATAATAATATCATTAT
>CAZDPH010000135.1:0-2516 GCA_964507285.1 uncultured Staphylococcaceae bacterium
AAGTACACATTTTTGCAAGCGAGGTTGTTATGGAGAAGACAAAACGGCAGTCGAATTTCGAATTGCTGCGTATTTTCGCGATGTTCATGATTATCTTGTTTCATGTTCAAGCGTCTGGACCGCAGCCGATATTAACCGGAGATAACGGTTATTTTACTCAGCCGATTATCTATACGAGACTGCTTATATTTGAAATCATAGTGATTCTGGGGCCGATTGGCAACGGTTTATTCATCCTAATTTCCGGATATTTCATGAATGCCAATGATCATATTGATACCGGGAAGATCGCGAAAAAAATATTGCTGCAGCTTGGGTTTGCTGTGGGCATAGCAATCATCGCGAATTCTGTCTGGGTGGCATTCTTCAAAGATGAAGACCTGCTTTTTGGAACATCCACTATAGCAAATTTCAACAATCGTTTCTGGTTTGTCGGATACTATTTTCTTATTATCATCATCGCGAAGCTTTTTCTTAATAGCCTTACTGCAAAATTGACGCAAAATCAATTCAAGTCCCTGCTGGTAACAATATTGGCGATTTCTCAATTCGGATGGACCGGGACGCTGCTGGAAAGTTTAGCTACCGGGTTGCGTACACTTTCAATAGGGATTTTCTTTTTTCTACTGGGCGGATATATCGCGAAATATAATCCTTTAAAAAACCTGAAGGCGTATACTTTTGTTTTAGCGATTGCCGCAACTTACGGCATCAGGTTTCTTTCACAATATAATATAGTTTCCGAATCAATAGATTATTTTATTAAATCCAAATCAGACGGCCGTTTTGTTCAAAGCGTTCAAAGCGTTTCAAATTATGAGATTTCAGCAGTAATCTTTGCAATATGCCTTTTTGAATTGTTCAGGCGGTTGAAGGTTCCAAATAATGTGGTGATCAATTTTATCGGGAAATCTACGCTGATGATGTTTTTTATCCATTGCAGCAAATTCTTTATGACGTTTGTTGATAATGAAAACTGGATGGAAACGCTTCAAAAAAGCTGCTTATTATATTGTCTTAAGTGTTTTAAATGGACTACGATTTTGTTTGCTTTAGGTCTGGCTGCGTATGTGTTGTATACATTACTGGGCAAACTCCTGTCGCGAATGCGTTCGTGGTTTGTTGTGGAAGAAACAAGCGAATAAGCGGCTTCAAGCGAGCAAATATCAAGCCAAAAATTACCTCATTCACCACAATCGATGGATGAGATCATCGATCTGTAATTTTCCAATCGCCCGGTTCGGACAGCGGAATTTTGCAAAAAATTGTACTTATTTGCAAGCTGTTTGCAAGCTGTTTTTTCTTACATAGAATTATCTCATCCTTGCATAAATATTGATTTTGGGTGATAATCAAGGCACATTTGTTATAGGGTAGTCCTTTACAAAAAAGTACAGCAAGCGAGGAAGATATGGAGAAAACAAAACGGCAGTCGAATTTTGAGTTGTTGCGTATTTTCGCGATTATCATCATCATCTTGCACCATATTCAAGTTCATGGATCACAGAAGTTACTAACCGGAGACAGCGGTTATTTTACTCAACCGATCATCTATCTAAGACTGCTTATTTTCGAAATCGGAGCTCCGCTTGGCCCGATCGGCAATGGATTATTCATCATGATTTCCGGATACTTCATGAATGCCGATGACCATATCGACACCGGAAAGATCGCAAAGAAATTATTATTGCAACTTGGGTATGCAGTAACCTTATTAATCATCGCATATGCTGTATGGATGACTTGGTTTAAACATGATACGTTGTCTTTGAAATCAGCTACGATAGGAGATTTTAATAACCATTTTTGGTTTGTCGGATATTATCTTTTTATCATCATTGTCGCGAAGTTTTTTCTCAATAGACATACAGCAAAACTGACGCAAAACCAATATATGTGTCTTCTGTTGTCAATATTGGCTGTGGCTCAATTCAACTGGAGTGGAAGCCTGTTAGATAGTTTAGCATCCGGATTGCGTACACTTTCAATAGGAATTTTTTATTTTCTGCTGGGCGGATATATCGCAAGATATAATCCATTCAAAAATCTGAAGGCTTCCGCAATCTTTCTGACGATTGCTGTAACTTACGGCATTCATTTTCTCTCGGCTTACAATATGGTTTCCAAAGCCATTGATGAGTTTATCAAATCGAACTCGCAAGGAAATTTTATTCCATGCGTACAAAAGCATGAGAATCATGCAATTGTAGCCGTAATTCTAGTAATTTGCTTATTTGAGCTCTTCCGAAGATGGAATGTGCCATATAACGCCCCGATCAATTTCGTTGCCAAGTCTACGTTGATAATCTACCTGATACATGATAACGACTTTTTCCATAGTATCTTTAAAAATGACTCTTGGATGGAATCATTAAACAAAAGCACATTGTTGTATTGTCTCAAATGGTTTAAATGGGCCGTTATAATCTTTGCCGTTGGCCTGGCAGCGTATTGCTTGTACACCTTATTAGGCAAACTCCTCCCGCGGATGCGTTCGTGGTTTGTTGTGCAAGAGA
>CAZDPH010000136.1:0-2515 GCA_964507285.1 uncultured Staphylococcaceae bacterium
ATATAAAATTAAAAAATCAATATATTTTATCATAATAAGTATTTTCTATCAAACTTTTACTTATTAATTAGATTTTAATTTAAAACCATGTCTTTATTTTTAATTTTTTTAATTTCTTCTTTAGAAAAAACTCTTTTAGCAATAACTAAAATTTTAATATCTTTAGGATTATGATTTTTAATTATTCTAATCATTTCTTTTAATGTTGAACCAGTTGTGCATATATCATCAAGAATTAATATTTTTTTATCTTTAATCAGTTCAGGATTTAATAATTTAAAATTACCTTTATTATTAATTCTTTCTTTATAGTTTTTGCTTGATTGTTTATCGTTGGTTAATTTTATTGCTTTTGAATTTTCTTTTAAGCTAAGTAAATTAAAAAGTTCTTTACAATGATCAAAACCTCTTTCTTTAACTCTGTCTTCACTAGAAGGCACATAAATTGCTTCATAGCCTTTAAATAAGTATTTTAAATAAGCTTTGTAATTATAAATAAAAACGTCTTTTAATTCATAATCTTTATTCCCTTTATATAAAAATATTAATTTTCTTATTTCTTCATTATATTCGTATAAAAATAATCCAGTAACATCATCTATATAAAATTTTCTTAAAACTGGATTCATATTTTTAATACATGAATTACATATAATTGGAAAATGAATTAAAGAATGAAGATTATCAATATTAATATCTTTAAAACATATTTTACAAATAGGTGTTATACATTTTGATTTCATTAATTGATTCTTGCATTGACTTTGTAATTTTCTTACTAACATAAATTACATCTCCTTTCGGAAACTCTTTTTTTCTTCCAACTCTACCAGAAATTTGAATTAAAGCTGCTTTATCATATTCGTTGTGATCTGCATTAATAATAATTACTTGTAAATTTTTTAATGTAACACCCCTTTCTAAAACTGCGGTTGTTACTAAATAAAAATATTTATCGTTTCTAAAATCATTAATAATTTGATTTCTAAATTTACTTTTTGAATTAACAACATTTCCATTTTTAACACAAAATTTAAGCTTATTAAAAAATTCAATTGACATATCAATTGTAGGTAAAAAAATTAAAACTTTTTTATTTTCTTTTCTATATTTATTAAGGATATCTATACAATAAAAAACTCGTAAGAATCCTGGAATTATTTTAATAATTGGAACTGGCAATGGATGTCGATGAAACCTTGTAAACAAAGTTAAAATTTCATCATTTTTTTCTTTAAACATATTAACAACTCGATCAGATGGTGTTGCTGACATCATTACATAATTTCCTTTAACGCTTCTTTTAAAAATATTTTCTAAAACTTCATTGTCTTTAAAAGGAAATGCATCAATTTCATCAAGTATTAATAAATCAAACTCTTTATTAAATCTATATAATTGATGAGTTGTTAAAACAGTAATATCTCCATATAAATCGTCATTATGTCCTCCATAAAGACTTATAACTTTGTTTTTTGAGAAAGTCGTTTCGAGTCTTAAAGCAAGTTCAATTACAACATCCTTTCTTGGAATTGCAAATCCCACTTTAAGATTATTTTTTAAAGCATATTCAATAATGCCAAACACAAGTTCTGTCTTCCCACTTCCACATACTGCGTATATTAGAGAATTTTTATGGTTTTTAAAATTTTCAATTAATTTATACGATATTTCTTTTTGATCTTTACTTAATTCATAATTTATAAATGCCTTTGAATTTTTAATAATCTTATTATCTTCTTTATTATAATCTTCTCCACAAAATTCAATACATTTTCTACAATAAGGCTTATTATTTAAATAACCAATATACCTAGGATCTTGATTACCACATAATTCACATATGAATATACTTTTATCACCTCCTATAATACAAGATGACTATAAAATAAAAAAATATCCATTTTAAAATGGATATTTTATAAAATTATTTTGAATATATTTTAATTTTTTCTGAACAAGCTTTTTCATCTTGTAACGTTAATGAAGATAATTTAACACCAAATTCAATTGATTCTTTTAAAGATTTATTATCACATAATTTATCAATAATTCCAGAAAATAAAGCGTCTCCACAACCAGTGGTATTTATAAAATTATCTACCTTTTTAATTTTTATTTCGCCTTTTTTAAAATTATCTAAATATAAAATGGAAGATGAACCTCTAGAAATAATTATATTTTTAACTCCTAAAGATATAAATTTATCTAATAGCTCATCATTATCAATATTTTCTTCAACTAACTCTTGAGCTTCATAAATGTTACATTTAATTAAATATGTCTTTAATAATAAATCTTTAAATTTTCTTACTTTTTGTCTTGATATAGCATCAAAACATATTTTTTTATTAGGAAATAAATCATATAAATCATGAATAAATTCTTCGTTTAAATTACTATCTAAGAATATATAATCAGATTCATTAAACATTTCAATATGTTCTTTAATAAAATTAATATTAAGTTCATCAATTACTCTATTATCACATATTGCTTCTTTAATATCATGATT